>NZ_JBKCLH010000112.1:0-31155 GCF_046300915.1 Roseateles sp.
CTCCAGGGCCGGCCTGCCGGACTTTGCCTGGCCGGCCCTGGAGTGGCAGAGCGTGCAGCGCCTGGTCATCCCCACCCTCACCATCGCCCTGCTGGGCGCCATCGAGTCCCTGCTCTGCGCCCGCGTGGCCGATCAGATGAGCGAGGGCCTGCCGCGCCACGATCCCAACCAGGAGCTGATGGCCCAAGGCGTAGCCAATCTGGTGGCGCCGCTGTTCGGCGGCATTCCCGCCACCGGCACCATCGCCCGCACCGTGACCAATGTACGGGCCGGTGCCACCACGCCGGTGGCGGGCATGGTGCATGCCGCCACCTTGCTGCTCATCGTGCTGGTGGCCGCGCCCCTGGCCAGCGCCGTGCCTCTGGCGGCCCTGGCCGGCATCCTGCTGGTGGTGGCCCTGCGCATGGGCGAGTGGCATGAGTTCGCGCGTCTGCGCCAGTTCAACACCCCCTACCGCACCATCCTGCTCGGCACCTTTGTGCTGACCGTGGTCTTCGACCTGACCGTGGCGGTGGAAGTCGGCCTGGTGCTGGCCTGCCTTTTCTTCGTCTACCGCATGAGCACCCTGTTCCGCGCCGAGCCGCTGGCAGATGCCGGCGGGCTGCCGCCGGGGACCCGGGTGCTGAAGCTCTACGGCTCGCTTTTCTTCGGCGCCGTGGGCAAGGTGGAGGGCCTGGCCGAACAGCTGCCTGCCGACTGCCGCGAGCTGCTGCTGGACATGCAGCTGCTGGTGTCCATGGACAGCTCGGGGCTGGACGCCCTGGCCCAGCTGCAGCGCGCCCTGGCCCGCCAGGGCCGGCGGCTCACGCTCTGCGGCTTCAATCCCCAGCCCGCCAGCCTGATTAAGCGCGGCGGCCTGGCTCTCGCGCTGGGCGAAGACGGCATTCATGCCGATCTGGCCGCCTGGCGTCGGGCCCGCAGCGATGCCGCCCTGTAAAATCCCGGGATTCGAGTCGCAAGACTCTCTAGCTGACGACCACCATGCCTTTGTTCTGGAAGCCCTACAAGTCCGACGTCACGAACTTCATCGATGAGCTGAAGGCCAAGAAGCCCACGCTGGAAGCCGAGCAGCGCGCCGGCCGCGCCCTGCTGTGGGACAAGCCGGTGGACCGCCAGAACCAGGCCGACTTCAGCGCCGCCCGCGTGCCCCAGCAGGCCTACGTCTACCAGACCAAGAGCGACTAAGCCTCGGGCTTTGCGGACCTGCCCAGCAGAACTCACCGCGTGAGCGATCCCGCCCTGCTGGTGCCCGAGCTGCCTCCCGAGTCCGGCGAGGCGGCCCAGGTGCTGCCGCACACCGTGGACGGCGTGGCCGTGGCCCGCCTCTATGGCGAGCCGCTATTCACCCTGCCCCAGGACCTCTACATCCCGCCCGAGGCGCTGGAGGTGTTTCTGGAGGCATTCCAAGGCCCGCTGGACCTGCTGCTCTACCTGATCCGGCGGCAGAACTTCAATATCCTGGACATCCCGCTGGCGGACGTGACCCGCCAGTACCTCAGCTATGTGGAGCAGATCCGCTCCACCAATCTCGAGCTGGCCAGCGAGTACCTGCTGATGGCAGCCATGCTGATCGAGATCAAGTCGCGCATGCTGCTGCCGCCCAAGAAGACCGAGGACGGCAGCGAGCCCGAGGATCCGCGCGCCGAGCTGGTGCGCCGCCTGCTCGAGTACGAGCAGATCAAGCTGGCCGCCGCGCGCCTGGATGCCTTGCCCGTGCTGGGCCGCGATTTTCTGCGGGCCCAGATCCATATCGAGCAGTCGCTCACACCGCGCTTCCCCGATGTGGAGGTGGAGGATCTGCGCCAAGCCTGGCTGGACATCCTCAAGCGCGCCAATCTCAAGCAGCACCACAAGATCAGCCGGGAGCAGCTCTCGGTGCGCGAGCATATGAGCATCGTGCTGCGCCGCCTGCAGGGCCAGCGCTTCGCCCTCTTCGAAGACCTGTTCGAGGTGGACCGCGGCCCCCAGGTCCTGGTCGTGACCTTCATCGCCATGCTGGAACTGGCGCGCGAGCGTCTGCTCGAGATCACCCAGGCCGAGGCCTTCGCCCCCATCTACGTGCGCCTGGCCTACGCGCCAAGCTGAGCCGCAGCCCCATCAAGCACAAAGCCCGAGGTCCCGGCCGGTTCCTCGGGCTTTGCTGCTGATGGAAACTCGGGCGATCAGGCCGGCGAGCGCCAGGTGGAGAACTGCGCGTCCGGCTGGCGCTGCAGCATCTGGCCCACGGCCAGCACGGCCTGGGTGCGCGAGCTCACACCCAGGGCCTTGAGCACCGCGGCCACATGGTCCTTGATGGTTTCCACCGACACGCCCAGCTCGCGGGCGATGATCTTGTTGGGCTTGCCTTGCAGCAGCAGGGCCAGCACATCGGTCTGGCGTGGGGTCAGGGACAGGCCGTCCAGGCTGCCCGGGGTCTGAAAGCCCGGCGCGCTGGCCGCCTGCTGGATCTGCTGCAGGCGCGGATTGCCGACCACGGTGGGCACCGACTCCGAAGGAACCTCGTGCCCCAGACTCATAGGCGGCACATAGATGCCACCCGACATCACCAGCTTGAGCGCCTGGGACAGCATCTCGGTGCTGCTGCGCTTGGGCACAAAGCCCATGGCACCCTGGTCGATGGCGCGTATCACATCGCTGGCGCGGTCCGAGGCCGAGATCACGACCACAGGCAGGGCCGGATAAGCGGCACGGAACTCGTCGAGCACATCGAAGCCGCTGGCATCGCCCAGCTGCAAATCCAGCAGGACCAGGTCGAACTCCTGGCTGTCCTTGAGCAGGCGGCGGGCCGCGGCGGCACTGTCCGCACCGATGACCTGGACGTCGTCACCCAGGCCCTCGATGACGGTTTGCAGGGCCGACAGGATCAGCGGGTGATCATCAATGAGCAGTACTTTCATGCTCGGCCCCTCTTTGTTATGTAGCGCAATGCTCGGTCTTATTCATGACTACCGGGCCGCATCATAGAAGAAGGCATGCACCGGGCGGCACACCCCTCATGGGTGATAGCCCCCTCGGATCAGTTCGCAATGCAAACAAATCAAGCCGCTGGCGCATCGGCCTGCCGCGTCTCAGCCCAGCCAGGCCAGCAAGGTCTGCCATTGCGCCAGATCACGCTCAACCCGTCCGGGCGTCACATCCCACAGGCTGAGCCCTCGCGCGGCGAGCTGCACATAGTTCTGTGTATCGCGCAAGGGCCCCAGAACCGGCAGGTCCAGGCCCTGCACGAACTGCTGGAGTTGCTGGGCCGATAGCGTGCCCTCCCGCGTTCGCATGGCCACCAGGGCCAGCATGGGCCCCCGCCCGGTTTGCCGGCGCAGCGTTTGCAAGGTCTGCAGGAATGCATAGCTGGCCTGGATGTCAAAAAGGCTGGGCTGCAGGGGAATGAGCAAGCGGTCGGCCAGCCCATAAGCGGCAGCGAGTCGTTTGCCATGCAAGCCGGCGGGCGTGTCCAGCACCACATGACTGACACCCTTGGGCGGCTTGGCCAAGGTCTTGCCCTCGGACTTGCTCAACTCCCAGCCGCGAATGCTGGGCAGGCCCGCGGGCCGCTGAGCCAGCCACTGGCGCGAGGACTGCTGGGCATCCAGGTCACCCAGCATGACCGCATGCCCCTGCCGAGCCAGATAGCCGGCGATATTGGTGGCCAGGGTGGACTTGCCCACCCCACCCTTGGGATTGGCGATCATGATGACGGGCATGACTCAGTCTCTCGGATTGGCAATGCCAGGCAGGCTGTGGCCCCTGGCGCGTGGATGGGCTGATGGTAGCGACACCGGCGCGCCCCGCCTATCGCCCAACCATGTTCCGGGACTGCGACAATGAAGCCATGTTCGCCCCCTCTCAAATCGAGGTGCGCCGCTTCTTCTGCGCCACCTACCGCAAGCTGCGTGATGGCAGCCCCCTGATTCCCATGGAAGCCTTGGCGGCCCGCTGGATCGAGGAGCACCCGGAGTACCACGCCGAACTCGCCGACGAGGAAGCCGCGGTCAATGCCGTCTACACGGTGGAAGAGGGGCGCACCAACCCCTTTCTGCATCTGTCCATGCACCTGACCATCAGCGAGCAGCACTCCATCGACCAGCCCACCGGCATCCGCCAGGCCCTGGACCTGCTGGCCGCCAAACGCAACTCGGCCCACGAGGCCCAGCATGCGGCCATGGACTGCCTGGGCGAGATGATCTGGGCCTCGCAGCGCAGCGGCCTGCCGCCCGACGGTCACGCCTACCTCGACTGCGTGCGCCGCAAAGCCACCTCCTGAAAAGCAAAAAGCCACCCTGGGGTGGCTTTTCTGTCTGGGTGGTGCGAATCCGGGCGTGCTTCAGGCTTGGTAGGAGCCGCCGCCCAAGGTCTTGCGCTCACTCTTGCCCATGGCCGAGTACAGGCCGGTCGCCTCGCCCGGCATCAGCACATCGATGGCGCGGTCCAGGGCTGCGGTCGCCCGTGCCAGCGACTCGCGCTGCGCCGCCACACGCCCACCGGCCTGAACCAGGCGGTGACGCAGATTGGGCGGAACCTGTCCGGCGCGCGCCGCTTCGCTGAACATGGCAATCGCCTCGGCCAGGGCCTGGTGCAGCGCGCTGGCGTGCAACTCAATGGCCTGAGTGTCCCGGCGCAGCAAGGCCTCGCCCAGCAGATTCAGGCAGCTTTCGACGGCCAGCAGCGGCTGCTCCAGGGTCTGACCCAGGGCCACATTGGGCGCGTCATTGATGTCGGTGGGGGGCAAGGCGTGCATAACGGTGTCCGCCGCAGGCGTTGATCTCGTTCGGCTGAAGGGCTGCTCATCCGGCTTCCAGTCAGGCCGGGAACCGTCCTCAGTGCGGTGTGGCTCGGGCCAGCATTTCCTGTGCATTGGCGATCAGCTTGTCGGCGATCGCATCGGCATTGATGCTGAAACGGCCCTCGGTGATGGCTTGGGAAATGCGCCCCACCTTCTCGGCGTCGAAGCTGCCCTCCTCCGCCACGCCGGACAACATGGCACTGGCGGTGCTGGACAGTTTGATCTGGGCGCTGGCATCCGGGGCCTTGCCGGCCACGGCGGGTGCCTGGCGAGCGCCACCTCGAGGGGCTTCGGCTGCGCCGTTGGTCCCGACCGGCGTCGAGGCCAACTTTTCGGGGCTGTTACCGATTTTCATGCTGATCTCCAAAGCTCGGGACGGTCCGCAAACCGCCCTGGTTGCTCGGTGTATCGACCCGTTGCGCCGGGACTTTAGGGAATTCCACGGACCAAGGCCTGCTCATAGCAAAACCTCCACACGCCGCTCGCCAACCGCGCGCCCCGTCACGGTGCGCCCGTTCTCAAAGCGAACTCTCACATTCTGCCCGTCGAAGCCAGGCTCCAGGGCCTGGGCCTCACCGCTGACCGCATAACCGCGGCCGCTGGCCAAGACCTGGACGCGCTCGCCCACGGCAAACCAGCGTCGGGCCTTGAGATCGCTGCTGCGCACCGCCTCGCCGGGCACCAGAGGGCGCTGCAGGCTGCGTCCTTCGAGCAGGCCGGTGTCCAGAAAGACCTGCCCCATCTCGGCAGCGATATCGACTTCGGCCGTCTGCAGCAGGGGGGCGCTGAGCGTCGTGCCAGCCGGCAAGGCCTGGGCCGCCACCACCGCACGCGCATGCACCATCACTTGCACCGGCAGGGTGACATTCCAGCGGGCGCCGCCGGGACCGGTTCTAGCCCCGTCCAGGCAGCGCAGCCCGATGCGGGTCTTGCCCCACATGCGCTGCCCCTGCGGCAGATAAGGCTGGACCTCGCGACAGGGCGCCAGCCGCAGCCGGCTGTCCAAGGCCCCCAGTTGCACGGCCACCCGAGCCCCCTGGGGCGCACCGGCCCTGGCGCCCGAAAGCGCCAGCTCCTGCACATGCCCCACCAGGTCCGCCGGCAGGTCCGCCGAGGCTTGGCCCGGCAGCGACGCGCACAAGCCCGCCACCGTCAGCAGCAACACCCCGTTTGCCAGGGTGGGCCGCCGACTCGGATGGCGCTGCGTGGCATGCACGGCAGCGGGAGCTTGGGCGTTTTGATCCATGGCAGCCACTGTAGACGCCCCGCCCCCTCCGGTTTGTGCCGAAATGCACAGCAAAGCCCATGCTTTTCCCGCTCATGTTTTCCGGACCGCCCAACACAATCCCATCCAATCGCCCAGGCTGCCAGCACTGTATGGAGGGCCCACACCATGATCAACCGACTGACCAATGCACTGAACTTCCAGGCCCAGGCCCTGAGCCTGCGCTCGGAGCGCCAGCGCCAGCTCGCCAGCAATATCGCCAATGCCGACACCCCGGGCTATCAGGCCCGGGACATGGATTTCGCACGGGCCTTGCGTGAAGCCACGGGGTCGGCAGCCGTTCCGGGCGCGCTGAACGTCACCGCCAAGGGGCATATGGCACCGCTGGCCGGCGCCCGGGCCGATCACGAGAAGCTCTACGCCAGCTCCGCCCAGACCAATCTGGACAGCAACACGGTGGACATGGACCGGGAGCGCGCCAATTTCGTGGACAACACCGTCAAGTACGAGGCCACGCTGCGCTTCATCAACGGCAGCGTGCGCACCACGCTGGATGCGATGAAGTCGCACAACGCGGCCTGACGCACCGGGAGCCTGAATCATGTCCATGTTCCAGATCTTTGGCATCTCCGGCAGCGCCGTCAGCGCCCAGAGCCAGCGCCTCAATGTGGTGGCCAGCAACCTGGCCAACGCCGACACCGTGGCCGGCCCCGACGGCCAGGCCTACAAAGCGCGCCAGACCGTGTTCCAGACCGCCTTGCTGGGCGCGGGCAACAACCTGGGCACGGCCGGCGTGCGGGTGGCCCAGATCACCGAGGACCAGAGCCCGGGCCGACGCGTGCATGACCCCAAGCACCCCCAGGCCGATGCCGATGGCTATGTGACCTACAGCAATGTCAGCAGCGTGGAGGAGATGGTCAACATGATCTCGGCCTCGCGCTCCTACCAGAACAACGTCGAGGTGATGAGCACGGCCAAGAACCTGCTGCTCAAGACCTTGCAGATGGGCCAGTCCTGAGCGGACTGAAGCGGAGCCACCCCCATGGACGTCACCAGCCTCAACCAGACCCTGAGCGGCGGCAAGTCGCCGGCCGTGAGCAAGAACGCGGTTGAAACCCAGGACCGCTTCCTCAAGCTGCTGGTCGCCCAGATGCGCAACCAGGATCCGATGAACCCGCTGGACAACGCGCAGGTGACCAGCCAGATGGCGCAGATCCAGACCGTGTCCGGTATCGCCACCCTGGACAAGTCCATCCAGTCCCTGAGCAGCCAGTTCGGCCAGATGCTGCCCCTGCAAGGTGCGGCCCTGCTGGGCCGCCAGGTCAGCGTGCCGGGCAACAAGCTCTCCACCAGCGAGGCCACGGCTCGCGGCGCCTACGAGCTCAGCAGCCCGGCCGACCGCGTCAAGCTGGAGGTGCTGACCCCCGCCGGCACCGTACTGGACACGGTCGAACTCGGCGCCCAGGGCAGCGGCCTGCAGCGCTTCGAGTGGAACACCGAAAAAGGCAAGGCCTACCCCGAACTCGCCTTCCGCATCACCGCCACCAAGGGCAGCAGCACGCTCAGCAGCAGCACCTATGCCGTGGACAAGGTGGCCTCCATCGGCGCCAGCGCCACCGGCACCCTGCAGCTGCAACTCGCCCGCCTGGGCGTCATCGATTACGGCAGCGTCAAGTCGATTGACTGAGCCGACGCGCCCCGCCCCACGCCACTGAACGCCCCGTCCGAGGATTCATCATGAGCTTCCAACAAGGTCTCTCCGGCCTCAATGCCTCCAGCAAGAACCTGGAGATCATCGGCAACAACATTGCCAATGCCAACACCTTTGGCAGCAAGGCGTCGCGGGCCGAGTTCGCCGATCTGTATGCGGCCTCCCTGAGCGGTGCGGGCACCAGCTCGGTCGGTATTGGCACCAAGCTGAGCACCGTGGCCCAGCAGTTCACCCAGGGCAATATCACCATCACCGAAAACCCCATGGATCTGGCCATCAACGGCGGTGGCTTCTTCCAGCTCAGCGATGGCAAGAACCCCACCTTCTACAGCCGCAACGGCCAGTTCAAGGTGGACAAGCAGGGTTTCATCGTCAACAACGACAACCTCAAGCTGCTGGGCTACAGCGCCGACGGCACCGGCGCCATCAAGCAGGGTCTGGCCCAGCCCCTGCAGCTGCCCACCAAGGGCATCGAGCCCCAGGCGACCAGCACGGTCAAGATGGAGTTCAACCTGGACTCGCGCGAGAAGGGCTCGGCCCCCTATACCCAGCCCGACCCCTCGCAGCCCAACTACAAGGTGGATGTGCTGCCGCCCAAGATCCAGTTCGCGGACAACACCACCTACAACAAGGCCACGTCCTACACCGCCTATGACCAGAAGGGCCAGCCCATCGCGGTCACCATGTATTTCCAGCGGGCCAACCCGCCCATGCTGCAGGACCCGCTGACCAATAAGTGGGTGGCTGACCCCAACGGCGATACCGTTTGGAACATCTATGTAACGGCCAATGGCACGCCGGTGCAGCAAGACGCGCAGGGCAACGTCACCACCAGCACCACGGACGCCAACGGCAACTACGCCACGACCTCGCCCTTCACCCGCATCGTCTTCGGACCCAAGGGTGGCGTTCCCAAGTCCACCGATGCTGACGGCAACGCCCTGCAGCTCGACGATATCGCCCTGATCCTGCCGCCGGGCGTCAATGCAGGCGGCGCCCCAACGCTGCGCGTGCCCTACGACGATCCGGCCAACCCCGCCCCGCCCGATCCGGTGACGGGCAAGCTGCCCCATATCGCCCTGGACTTCTCCCAGATCAGCCTCAACGGTTCCAGCTTCGCCGTGACCGATCTGAGCCAGAACGGCTATGCACCGGGCCAGCTGACCGGCATCCAGGTGGAGAAGAACGGCATCGTCACCGCACGCTATTCCAACGGTCAGTCCAAGGCCGCCGGCCAGATCGAGCTCTCCACCTTCCGCAACAACCAGGGCCTGCAGCCCCTGGGCGGCAATATCTGGGCGCGCTCCAATGCCTCGGGCGAGCCGGTTTCCGGCGTGCCCGGCGACGGCAATCTGGGCGTTCTGTCCCCGGGTTCGCTGGAGGAATCGAATGTGGACCTGACCGGCGAGCTGGTGAATATGGTGACCGCCCAGCGCGTCTACCAGGCCAATGCCCAGACCATCAAGACGCTCAATGATGTGCTGCAGACCCTGGTCAACCTGCGCTGAGGCCGCAGGGCAGCGCGCAGGCAATTAGCGAGAGGACCCAGGCATGGACCGCATGATCTACCTGTCGATGGCCGGGGCCAAGGCATCCATGCAGCGCCAGGATGTGCTCTCGCACAACCTGGCCAATGCCTCGACCAACGGCTGTCGCGCCGAGTTGCAAGCTTTTCGCGCCGTGCCCGTGCGCGGC
This sequence comes from Roseateles sp., assembly GCF_046300915.1. GTDB lineage: Bacteria > Pseudomonadota > Gammaproteobacteria > Burkholderiales > Burkholderiaceae_C > Kinneretia. Next base: position 9,409 of record NZ_JBKCLH010000112.1, read on the forward strand.
GACGGCGCCACCACACGCGCCTACGCCCTGGAAACCACCGTGGGCTACAGCGATGCCGCCGGCCCCGTGACCCCCACCGGCCGCAATCTCGACGTGGCCATGCAGGGCAATTCCTGGCTGGCCGTGCAGGCCATGGATGGCACCGCGGCCTCCACGCGCGCCGGCGCTCTGGATGTGAACGCCGAGGGCCTGCTGGTACTGCGCAACGGCCTGCAGGTGCTGGGCGATGGCGGCCCCATCAACGTCCCGCCCGACAGCACCTTGCAGATCGGCAGCGACGGCACCCTCACCGCCAAGCTGGCCACGGGCAACCCCGTGAACATCGGCCGGCTCAAGCTGGTCACGCCCGCGACCACGGCCCAGCTCACGCGCGGCGATGACGGTCTGTTCCGCGCCGCCGATGGCGACCTGCCCGCCGACGCCAACGCACGCCTGCAGGACGGCGCCCTGGAAGGCAGCAATGTCAGCGCTGTGGAGACCATGGTCAGCATGATCGCCGCGGCCCGCCAGTTCGAACAGCAGATGAAGCTGCTCCAGATCGCCCAGACCCAGGGCCAGCAGACGGCCAAGCTGCTCGGCACGACCTAAGGAAAACCGCCATGATTCGCTCGCTCTGGATCGCCAAGACCGGCATGGAGGCCCAGCAAACCCAGCTGGACACCATCTCCCACAACCTCTCCAACGTCGCGACCAATGGCTTCAAGCGCTCGCACGCGGTGTTCGAGGATCTGATCTACCAGAACCTGCGCCAGACCGGGGCCAACACCACCGAGCAGACCCAGCTGCCTACGGGCCTGCAGGTCGGCCTGGGCGTGCGCCCCGTGGCCACCGCCCGCATCTTCAGCCAGGGCAATCTGCAGCAGACCACCAACAATCTGGACCTGGCGATCAAGGGCAATGGCTTCTTCCAGATCCAGATGCCCGACGGCACCACCGCCTACACCCGTGACGGCAGCTTCCAGCTGGACGCCAACGGCCAGATGGTGACGAACAACGGCTACGCCCTGCTGCCCGGCATCACCGTGCCGGCCAATGCCCTGAGCGTCACCGTGGGCGCCGACGGTACGGTCTCCGTCACCGTGCCGGGCACGCCTCAGCCCCAGATCCTGGGCCAGATCCAGTTGGCCAACTTCGTCAATCCGGCCGGTCTGGACCCGCGTGGCCAGAATCTGTTCGGTGAAACAGCCGCCTCCGGCGCCCCCAATGCCGGCGCCCCCAACGCCAATGGTCTGGGCGCCCTGCAGCAGGGCTTTGTGGAAACCTCCAACGTCAATGTGGTGGAGGAGCTGGTGCAGATGATCCAGACCCAGCGCGCCTACGAGCTCAACTCCAAGGCGGTGCAGACCTCGGATCAGATGCTGCAGAAGCTTGCCCAGATCTGAGGAGTAGCCAGATGAACCGAGGCCTGAATCTGCTTGTGCTGAGCATCGCAGCCACCCTGGGCGGCTGCGCCAGCGTGGTGCCCCCCACCCCGAGGGTGGAACTGGTGGACACGCCCGTGGTGCAGCTACCCCAAAACGCCGGCAGCGTGCCGCTCAACGGCGCCATCTACCAGCCCACCAGCTACCGGCCGCTGTTCGAAGTTCATCGCGCCCGCCTGGTGGGCGACACGGTGACCATACAGATCACCGAACGCATCAGCGCCAGCCAGAGCTCCAGCAGCGCCCTCGACCGCAAGGGCAGCCTGAGCGGCAGCATCACGGCCCTGCCGGGTGTGGCCGGCAACTCCTTTGGCCGGGCCGGCGTGGGCGCAAGCTCCACCTCGGCCAATGCCGGCAAGGGCAGCAACCAGAACAGCAATGACTTCAGCGGCACCATCACCGCCGTGGTGGTGGCCGTGCTGCCCAACGGGCATCTGATGCTCAGCGGCGAGAAGCAGATCGGCGTGAACAGCAATGTGGATGTGCTGCGCTTCTCCGGCCAGGTGGACCCACGCTCCATCCAGCAGGGCAATACCGTTTCCTCCACCCAGATTGCCAATGTGCGGGTGGAGCAGCGGGGCCGCGGCCCGCAGGAGAATGCTCATCAAATAGGCTGGTTGTCCCGCTTCTTTTTGAGTCTTTCGCCCACTTAAGTTTGCCCAGAATCGGTTGCACGAGTCTCACCGTGCAACCGCCATGTCCACCCGAACCCATCTCCTGCCCAAGCCGCTGTCCGGGCTTGCCATCGCGGCGCTGAGCGGGCTGGCCTTCTGCCTGATGTTGGCGGCCCTGCCCGCCCAGGCGGCGCGCATCAAGGAAGTCGCCTCGGTGGCTGGCGTGCGCTCCAACCCCCTCACCGGCTACGGCTTGGTGGTGGGTCTGGATGGCACGGGCGACCAAACCACCCAATCCCCCTTTACCGGCCAGAGTTTGGCCGCCATGCTGCAGCAGTTCGGTGTGGTGCTGCCGCCGGGCGTCACCATGCAGCCGCGCAATATCGCCGCGGTCATGGTGACCACCCAGTTGCCCGCCTTTGCCCAACCGGGCCAGCCCCTGGATGTGGTGGTCTCCTCCATGGGCAATGCCAAGAGCTTGCGCGGTGGCACCCTGATCGCTACCCCGCTGCGCGGTGCCGATGGGCAGGTCTATGCCCTGGCCCAGGGCAATCTGGTGGTCGGCGGCGCCGGCGCCTCGGCCGGTGGCTCCAAGGTGCAGATCAATCACTTGAGCGCCGGCCGCATTCCGGGCGGCGCCACCGTGGAACGCAGCGTTCCGACGGCCCTGCAGATGGGTGACAGCATCCAGCTGGATCTCAACGCCGCCGACTTCAACACGGCCCGCGCCGTGGCCGCCGCCATCAACCGTGCCAAGGGCGCGGGCACGGCCCAGGCCCTGGATGGTCGCGTGGTACGCGTGCGTGCCCCCAGCAATCCGGATGAGCGGGTCAGCTTCCTGGCCGAGATGGAGAACCTGCCGCTGGAGCTGGCCACACCGGCCGCCCGGGTGGTCATCAATGCGCGCACCGGTTCCGTGGTGATGAACCAGGCCGTGACCCTGGCGCCCTGCGCGGTGGCCCACGGCAATCTTTCGGTCACCATCAGCTCCACGCCGGTCGTCAGCCAACCCAATGCGCTGTCTGGCGGTCAGACCGTGGTGGCGGAGAAGACCGACATCTCGGTCAAGCAGGAGCCCGGCGCCCTGATCAATATGCCGGCCGGCACCAAGCTGTCCGATGTGGTCAAGGCTCTCAATGCCATGGGTGCCACCCCGCAGGATTTGCTGGCCATCCTGCAGGCGATGAAGAGTGCCGGCGCCCTCACGGCTGAGCTGGAGGTCATCTGATGAACAGCCTGCGCAATACCCTGAGCCCGCCCGCCGGGAGCGATACCCGTTCCATCGAGGCGCTACGCGCCGCAGCGGCCCGAGATCCCAAATCCAGCATCAAGGAGACTGCACGCCAGTTCGAAGCCCTCTTCATGCAGGAGGTGATGAAGAGCATGCGGGCCTCCACCCTGTCCTCCGGCCTGCTGGACAACTCGGCCACCCAGCTGGGCACCGAGATGCTGGACACCCAGTTCGCCGGCAAGATGACCGGCCTGCCCGGCGGCTTGTCCGAAGCCATCGCCCGTCAGCTGCAACGCCAGATGGGCATCAGCGACAGCAAGAGCGCCGCCGAGGCCGCCAAGCCCCTGCAGCCCCTGCCCGCCCTGGCCAGGAAGAACGTGGCTCCGCATGTGCAGAGCTTCATCCAGCGGCATGACGAGGCGGCCCGCGCCGCCCAGGCACAGACCGGCATTCCCGCCAGCTTCATGATCGCCCAGGCCGCCCACGAGTCGGGCTGGGGCCGGCGCGAGATCACCGCCAAGGACGGCACGCCCTCCTTCAATATCTTCGGCATCAAGGCCACACCCAACTGGACCGGCAAGGTGGCCGAGGTCACCACCACCGAGTACGTGGACGGCAAGCCCCAGAAGGTGGTGGCCAAGTTCCGTGCCTACGGTAGTTACGAAGAGGCCTTCAAGGACTATGCTCGTCTGATCGGCAGCAACGAACGCTATCGCGATGTCGTGGCCAAGGCCCAGGCCGGCGCGGGGGCGGAAACCTTCGCCCAGGGCCTGCAGAAGGCCGGCTACGCCACCGACCCCGAGTACGCCAGCAAGCTGGCGCGCGTCATCAACACCACGGTGCGCGTCCAGCGCGCCCTGGCCTGAGGCGCGTCAGCCCCGAGTAGGAAGGACGATTCATGGGAACCTCCGCACTGCTGTCCCTGGGCATGAAGGCGATGTTCGCCAACCAGGCCGCGCTGCAGACGGTCAGCCAGAACATCGCCAATGCCAACACGCCCGGCTACTCGCGTCAGCAGGCCGTGCTGACCACGGCAGACGGCCAGTTCACCGGCGCCGGCTTCTTCGGCAAGGGCGTGAACGTCGAAACCGTGGTGCGCTCGCACAACCAGTTCCTGACCCGCGAGGCCGCCAGCTCCAAGTCCCTGGCCTTCATGGACTCCACCCGTCACGCCCAGCTGCAGCAGCTCGAACGCCTGATGCCCCCTGGGGCCGAGGGCCTGGGCCAGGCCGCCAACCAGTTCCTCAACGCCATGGTGGACGTGGTCAGCCGGCCCGCCGACCCCTCGGCCCGCCAGGTGGCGCTGGGCCGGGCCCAGGAAGTGGCGGCACGCTTTTCGGGTGCGGGCGTCCAGCTCGCGGACCTGCAAGCCGGCGTGGTCAGCGATCTGCGCGCCAATATCGACGTGGTCAACCAGCTTTCCAAGCAGATTGCGGCGGCCAACGACCAGATTGCCCGCACAACAGGTGCCCAGCACAGCCCCAATGACCTGCTGGACAAGCGCGACCAGCTGATCTCCGAGCTGAGCCAGTACCTGCAGGTCACCACCCTGCCTGCCGAGGACGGCACCGTCGGCGTCTTCATCGGCGGCGGCCAGCGTCTGGTTCTGGGCAACCAGGCCCAAAGCCTGACCACCACACCCGACCCCTATGACAACGCCCGCGTGCGCCTGAGCATCACCGAGGCCAGCGGGGCCCGGGTGATTGACGAGAGCAGTCTCACCGGCGGCTCCATCAGCGCCCTGCTCACCTACCAGAACCGCGACATCCAGGATGCCCGCAACCTGATCGGTCAGATGGCCATGGCCCTGGGCACCCGAGTCAACACCCAGCAGTCCCTGGGCCTGGACCTCTCGAACCCGCCCGGCGCGGGCGCCCCCCTCTTCGATCTGGGGCCGCCGCGCGCCCTGCCCGCCGGCCCCCCTGCGCGCAATCCGGACGGCACCTACGCCACCAATATCGATCTGAAGATCGTGGACCCCACGCTGGTTCCCGCGGCCAGCTTTGTGCTGCGCCCCGTGGTCGGCAATCCTGGCCAGTACCAGCTTACCCAGCGCCCCGACGGCGCCCCGGAGGCCATGACTGCGGCGCAGGTCGAGCAGCGTTTTGGCATTCAGATCGTGCAGAGCGGCGCCCCCATGGCCGACACGGACAGCTTCCTGCTGGAACCCGTGGCCGAGGCTGCAGCCGGGATGCGCCGCATCCTGGACAGCACCAACGGCCTGGCCGTGGCTTCGCCCATCACCGCCGTGAACAATACCGGCAACAAGGGCACGATGACCGTGGAATCGCTGTATGCGGTCAACAGCAAGCTCGACATGACCAAAGTGCCCATGAGCGTGCAGTTCGGCGCGGTCAATCCGGCAGACAACACGGTGGCCTACTCCATCACCATGTCCGATGGCAGTGTGGTCAACGGCAACTGGAAGGCCGGCTCCGCCATCGGCAACGAGCCGCTGGCGGGCATAGACCTGGGGTTCGAACTGCGGCTCAACGGCGTGCCTCGTCCGGGTGACTCGCTGGACATCGGAGCCACCAAGTTCCCGGCGGCCAACAACTCCAACGGCAAGGCCTTCCTGAACCTGCAGAAGGAGAACATGGTGGGCCGGGTGCTGCTGGCCGATGGCAGCCTGAGCCGCGGCGCCACCATCACCGACGCCTACGCCTCGGCCATGAGCGATATCGGTGCCCGGGTTCAGGGGGCGAAATACCTCTCAGGCGTGTCCAGCGCGGTGGCCAGCGACGCCGAGAGAGTCCGAGCCGGACAGGCCGGGGTCAATCTGGACGAGGAGGCCGCGCGCCTGATGCAGTACCAGCAGGGCTACCAGGCCGCCGCCAAGGTGCTGCAGGCCGGCCAGAAGATCTTCGACGAGTTGCTGCAGCTCTCACAGAGGTAAGCGCCATGCGCATCGCGACTTCCAATATGTTTGACACCAGCATCTCCACGCTGCAGCGGCGGCAGGAGATGCTTCAGGACAGCCAGCAGCGCCTGACCTCCGGCAAGCGCGTGCAACTGGCCAGCGATGACCCCACCGCCGCGGCACGGGCCGAGCGCTCGCTCTCGGCCATCGGTCGCATCGATGCGAATCAACGGGCTCTGGAGGCCAGCCGCAACAGCCTCACCCTGGGCGAAAGCGCGCTGGGCGACGCCACCGAAATCATGCAGCAGGTGCGCGAGTCCATGGTCGCGGCCGGCAATGCCAGCTACAGCGACAACGAGCGCCGCGGGCTTGCCGACAAGATCGCCGGCCTGCGTGACCAGCTGCTGGCCATCGCCAACCGCCCCGACGGCGGTGGCGGCTTTCTCTTCGGTGGTCAAGGCTCGGCCAACCCACCCTTCCTGGACCAGCCCGGTGGCGTGAGCTACACCGGCGTGCCGGGCCAGATCGCCACCGGCAATCTGGACAGCTTCCCGCTCACCGTGGACGGGCGCGCGGCCTGGGAGCAGGCCCGCACCGGCAATGGCTCCTTCGTCACCGAGTCCCTGCCCAACCTCAACACCAATGCCCCCGCCAAGAGCTGGATCGATGCGGGGCGCGTCACCAACCCCAGCCTGCTCACGGACAACAGCTACCAGATCCAGATCAGCGGCACGGGCGCCGGCGCCAGCTATACCGTGATCAACACCACAACCGGCGGCATCGTGGCCACGGCCGCCTTCGCCTCCGGCAAAGCCATCGAGTTCGACGGCATGGCCGTCACGCTTTCCGGTGCCGCCGCGGACGGTGACCAGTTCAGCATCAACCCCTCCACGGCCAGCCTCAAGGTCTTCGACGTGCTGGATCGTGCGGTGGGCGAGCTGCGCACCCCCTTGCGCAACAATGTCCAGATCGCCCAGAGCAATATCGGGCGTATCCGGGATATCGAGGCCCTCATCGGCAATATGCAGAGCACGCGCAGCCAGATCGGCGAGCGCATGAACAATCTCGACGGCACCGAATCACGCATGGCCGACCAGAAGCTCTACAACCAGAGCGAGCAATCGGCCGCCGAGGACGTTGATATGGTGCAAAGCATCTCCGACTTTCAGAACCAGCAATCGGGCTACGATGCAGCCCTGAAAACCTATGCCTTGGTGCAGCGCATGTCGCTGTTCCAGTACATCAATTCATGAGCTCCAACACCAGCACGCACCCCATTCTCGGCAACTTGGCCCTGGGCTATGCGCCCATGATCGACGCCCAGCGTCAGGTGTTGGCGACCCGCCTGACCTTGATGCCGCTGCGGCCGGACGCCCGCCTGCCGGTGGCTGAGCTCAAGGCCGCCGTCAACGAGGCCTGGCCCACTGGCACGGCCGTGATCAGCGTGCTCAACGAAGCCTTGCTCGCCGGCTTGCTCGCAGATCCACCGGCAACACATCTGATGCTGGAAGTGCCGGCCTTCATGGCGGCCGACCATGCACAAGCCCTGCTGGATCTGCGCAAGGCCGGCCACACCCTGCTGCTCAAGGGCCGCCCCCTGCAGCCCCTGGCGCCCGAGCTGCAGGCCTGCTTCAAGTACCAGCTGCTGGAGCTTGATGACGACAGACAGCAAGCCCTGCCCCCCGGCCCCAGCAAGCTGCTCACCGGCATGCGGGGTGCCGAGGCCGTGGACGAGGCCTTCAAGCGCGGTGCCGCCGCCGTGCTGGGCTGGTCGGTGTCGGACGAGCCCTTCGAGGCCGCGCCGGGTGCCACGCGCAGCGAGGTCCAGGCCGATCTTCAGGTGATCGTGCAGCTGATGAGCCAGGTGGACCAGGGCGAGGACATCGACAAGCTCGAAGCCACGCTCAAGCGCGACCCCAGCCTGGCCTTCAAGCTGTTGCGCTACATGAACTCCGCAGCCTTCGGCCTCTCGGTCGAGGTGTCCTCCTTCCGCCACGCCATCATGCTGCTGGGCATGGCCCGGCTCAAGCGCTGGCTGGCCCTGCTGCTGACCACCGCCAGCAAGGACCACGCGCTGCGCCCCGTCATGTACGGCGCCCTGCGTCGAGGTCTGCTGATGGAAGAGCTGGCACAGAGCATGGACGACCGGGAGATGCGCGATGAGATGTTCATCTGCGGCCTATTCTCCCTGCTCGACCATATGCTCAAGCAACCCTTTGCCAGATTGCTGCAGTCCATCCCCGTGCCGGAGCGCGTGCGTCAGGCCCTGGTGGAAGGCAACGGCCCCTACCGCCCTTACCTGGATCTGGTGCGCGCCATCGAGGCCGAGTCCGGCTTCGACTACCGGCATGCTGCCGAGCAGCTGATGCTGGGGGCCGAGGAAATCAATCACGCGGTGCTGCGCGCCCTGGCCAAGGCCGGGCAGCTCGAGTAAGCCCGCTCGCTACACTCGGGCGCGATGCCCAAATCCCCCGCGCAGCTCCCCCTTCTGTCCTCCGACCTGACTGCCCTGCACGGCCTGCTGGCCCTGCTGGGCGATCCGGTCTGGACGCTCGATGAAGGTCTCAAGCTGCTGGAGGCCAATCCGGCCGCCCAGGCCCTGATGCCGGCCCAGGCGGGCCAGTCCCTGCCCCTGGCCGGCCTGCGTGACTGGCTGCGCCTGGCCTGCGCCGCCCTCGACGAGGATCGCCGCCCCCCGGCGGCCCCCCCCCTGCCCGGGCATGCCAGGCTGCGCCTGAACCTGGTGCGCGTGGAACGCGCTGACGGCGAGAGTGACGGCGCGCGCTGGCTGCTGCACGCGGCCGGGGCGACGCCTCGCGGCGAGAGCACGGCCAGCCCCCTGGGTGGCAGCGAATGGCTGCAACTCTTCGCCCAGGCCGATCAGCCCGTCTGCCTGCTGGACACCCAGCTGCGACTCCAAGGGGTCAACCCGGCCTTTGCCGAACTCTGCGGGCGCGAGGCCGCGAGCCTGCAAGACCTGCCCCTGGCCGAGCTCGTCATCCCCGGCGAGCGGGCCACGCTGCGCGGCAGCAGGTCCAGCCGGGCCGTGGCCAAATCCCTGGCCCGGCCCGCGCAGCTGCCCGAGGTCCTGCACCTGCTGGACGCCGAAGGACGTGAACATCCTCTGCGGCTGAGCCTGCAAGCCCTCAACCCCGATCTTCAGCTGGCACTGCTGCAAGACCTGACCCCCGAGCACAATGCCCGGCAGCAGGCCGAACGCGCCCAGGCCGAGCTGGAACAATGGCTGACGCTGAGCCCTTTGCCAACGGTGCAGTTTGATGACAGCGGTCTGATCCTGCGCGCCAACCCGGCCTTCGCGGCGCTCAGCCTGAGCTCGCCCGCCAGCCTGCACGAGGCTCCTGCTGCGCTTCAGATGCTGCTGGCCTGGGATGCCGGCAGCGCACGCCCGGCCAGCGCGCTGCTGGCCCTGTCGGCCGGCGCCCCCCCGCTGCAAACACAGGCCCAGCTTGTGGACCCCGCCGGACGGCAGCGCTGGCTGCAGGGTCGGGTGCAAGCCTTCGGCACGCTACGGCGCTTCATGGCCGTTCTGGAAGACCGCAGCCTTGAGAATGAGCGCGATCTGGCCCACCAACAGCTGGATGCCCTGATGGACACGGCCGGCGTGGGCCTGGCCACCTTCCAGCAGGATGCCGGCTGGCTGCGCCCTCGCGCCAGCAGCGGTGGTGGCCAGACCAAGGGCGCGCTGGCAGGCCTGCAGGGCGTGGGCCGCGATATGGTGGAAGCGGACTCGCTGCCCGAGTTCGAGCGCCTGCAGCGCGCGCTCAAGAACGGAGACCGGGTCGAGGTTCGCTATGCCGTGCGCCACCCCGAGCTGGGCCGACGCTGGCTGCTGACCCGGGTGGAGCCCGGCCAGCTCTCCAGCGGCCAGCGCACCACCTCGGTGGTGACCCTGGACGTCACGGCCCAGGCCCAGGCGGAGCGCCGCAACCAGCAGCTGCTGGCCGAGCTGTCCACCATCATGGACAGCTCCGGCGTGGGCATGGCCTATCTGCGCGACCAACAGCTGCTGCGCTGCAACGAGGGCTTCGAGCGCATGCTGGGGCTCACGGTCCGCCCGGCGGCAGGCACCGCGGTGGCTGGCCTGTTTGCTGCCCTGCCCGAGCTGGCCCGGCAGGTGCCGCAAGCGCTGACTCAGCTCAGCAGCGAGTCGCGCTACGAGGCCGAGTTCGTCGAGATCGGGAGCGAGGCCGACAAGCCGCGCTGGCTGTCCCTGAGCCTGCGCAAGGTGCAGGGCCCGAGCGACGAGGCCGTGCTCGTGATCAGCGACATCAGCCGCCTCAAGACCCAGCAGACGCAGCTGGAAGCCCTGCTGCAGGACCGGGAGCTGATGTTCAATCTCTCCGATGTGGGCATGGCCATCCTGCGCCAGGGTGAGGTGGCTCGCGCCAACGAAGCCCTGGCCGGCATGAGCGGCTACCGCATCGGCGAGCTCAACGGACTGGCCCAGCGCGAGCTGTTCGAGTCGGCCTTCGAGTACGAGCGCCTGCAGCCGCAGATCCGGCAGGCCCTGGCCAGCCAGGGCCAGTGGAATGGGGAGCTGCGCCTGCGCCGCCGCGATGGCAGCGGCCTGTGGACCCAGGTCAATCAGCGTGTGATGCGTCCCGGTGCCCCGGACGAAGGCGTGATCGCCACCTATGTCAATGTTGACGACCGCTGGCGTGCACAGCAGTCGCTGATGCTGCAGACCGAGCGCGAGCGCGCGGTGCTGGACTCGGTGCTGGTCGGCATCGTCATCGTGGGGCGCGGCGGCATCGAGTGGATGAACCGCTCGGCACGCCGCATGTTCGGCGGCGACCTCAGTGCCTTCGCGGGCAAGCCGATCAGCGTGGTGGCCACGACGGACCCCGCGCACCCCTTTCACCAGACCCATTACCTCGATGAGCTCACCGAGGGCCAGGCTGAGACCTTCGAATGCCGGCTCAAGGGTCTGGACGGGCGCGAGTTCTGGGTGGTGGGCAATGCCGTGGTCACCGGGCTGGAGGAATCCGGGCGCCAGCTCACCTATGCCCTGCTGGACATCGAGCGGCGGCGGCAGGCCGAGGCCCAGACCCAGCAGGCCCAAGCCTCCCTGCAGCGCATCATCGAGGCCGCCCCCCTGGCCATCACCCTGCATGACGCCAAGACCCTGGAAGTGGAGCAGATCAACCAGGCGGCGGCCGACCTGGCCGGCCGCCCTGAGGCGGCCTTGCTGGGCGCCAGCCCCGAACAGCTCTTCGGCCCTGAGCATGGCCCGATCATCCGCGCCGATATGGAAGCGGCGCTGCGCGGCACCGAGGTGACGCAGCGCGAGTACCGCTTGAGCCTGAACGGCCAGACCCGCGTCTGGGATGCCCGGCTCTTGCATCTGGCACCCGGCCTGGACCCCAACAACCCGAATGCGCCGAGCGAACCGGAGCAACTGCTGCTGGTGGCCAGCGATGTGACCGAGCAGCGGGCCGCCGAGGAGGCGCGCCTGGCCGCCGCCATCGCCCAGCGCGAGCTGCTGGTGCGTGAGGTCCATCACCGCATCAAGAACAATCTGCAAGGCGTGGCCGGCCTGCTGCAGCAGATCGCCGCGCGTCGCCCGGAGGTGGCCGGCGTCATCAGCGAGGCCGTGGGCCAGGTTCAGGCGATTGCCCAGGTCTATGGTCTGCAGGTGGGAGCCTCCGGGCCCTTGCGCGTGCGCAAGGTGGTGGAGGCCATCACCGGCTCAGTGCAGCGCCTGCATGCCAAGCCCATCGCCCTGGAGATCGAGGGTGAACAGAGCGAGCTGCTGCACCAATGGGCCTTGCCCGAGGCAGAGTCCATCCCTATCGCCCTGACCCTGAACGAACTGCTGGGCAATGCCTTCAAACATGGCGGCGGACAAGCGCCGCGCTGCACCCTGATCTGCGGCGACAAGCATGTGGCCCTGCGCATCGTGAACCAGGGCCAGCTGCCCGAGGGTTTCCAACTCAGCCGCGTCCCCGGCGGCGTGTCGGGCCTGGGCCTGGTGCGGGCCCTGCTGCCGCGCCGCAGCGCCATCCTCAGCCTTGAGCAGCGCGCAGGGGACGTCGAGTGCCTGCTGGAACTGCACCCGCCCAGCGTCAACCGGCTTGCGCCGCTCTGATTTACGACTCATGGGAGAATGAGTCAATAACTGCGATGCAGGCAGGGAGCCGTCCTGGTGAGCACAAAGGGAAAGATCCTCGTAGTCGATGACGATAGGCTGGTTCTGGCCACGCTGACGCATGGCCTGGCCCAGGCCGGCTACGAAGTGCTGGATGCCGACAACGGCGATGACGCCATCCTGCTCGCCCGCGAGCACCGGCCCGAACTGGCCCTGCTGGACATCCGCATGGAGGGCATGAGCGGATTTGACGTCGCCGCCTATCTGCGCGAGTACCTGCAGCTGCCCTTCATGTTCCTCTCGGCCTTCGCCGACGAGGCCACGGTGGCCAAGGTCAAGGAGCTGGGTGCGGTGGCCTATCTGGTCAAGCCCCTGGACATCCACCAGATCGTGCCTGCGGTCGAGGCGGCCTTCGCCAAGCGTGCCGAACGGCCCGCAGCGGCGCCGCGGCCCTTGCCGGCCGATGCCGCCGTACTGGACCAGGTCGTGCCTCTTGCAGTGGGCGTGCTGATGCACCGCTACTCCCTGTCTCGCCCAGAAGCCCTGGCACGCCTGAACAAGCTGGCGGACACCGAAGGCCGGCCACTGGCCGAGGCCGCGCTGCGCCTGGTGGAGGCGGTGGAGTTGCTGGCCCTGCCGGGCCGCTGAGGATCTCGCCCGCGCCTCCGGGACTCCGGGGGCCTCAGCCCAGGGTGAAGAAGAAACGCGCGCCCTGCCCCACCTCGGACTCGGCCCAGACCTCGCCGCCATGGCGATGCACGATGCGCCGTACCGAGGCCAGGCCCACGCCCGTGCCCTGGAAGTCGCTGGCGCTGTGCAAGCGCTGGAACACGCCGAACAGTCGCTCGGCGAAACGCATGTCGAAGCCCGCACCGTTGTCCATCACCATATAGGCGGGCTGTGCCCCCAGCAGCTGGCGCTCGAAGCGGATCTCCGTGACCGGGTTCTTGCCGCTGTACTTCCAGGCATTGCCCAGCAGGTTTTCCAGCACCATGCGCAGCAGCGTGGGGTCGCCCTGGACCAGCAGATCGGGCTGTATCCAGACCTGGGCCTCGCGCTCGGGCGCGGCGCGGCGCAGCTCCTCCATGACCAGGCCCGCCAGCTGGGACAGATTGACGGTCTGCTGCTGCAAGGGCTGGGACGAGAGCTGGGTCAGAGACAGCAGTGCATCGATCATGCTGTTCATACGGGCTGCCGCCCCCATGACCCGGTCCAGATGGTCATTGCCGATGCGGTCCAAGAGGCGGCCATAGTCCTCCTTGAGGATGCGGGCAAAACCCTCCACCACCCGCAAGGGTGCGCGCAGATCATGCGAGACCGTGTAGCTGAAGGACTCCTGCTCGGCGCGGGCCCGCTCGGCAGCCTCCACGGCCAGCGTGGCCGGCACCGTGTCCAGCGCGCCCTGCGGCCACAGGCTCAGCAGGCTGATGTTTCCCGGGCCCGGCAAGGGACTCAGGCACAGCCACCAGGGCCCGCAAGCCACGCCCTGGGCGGCGGTCGGCGCGGCCGCGCACTCACGCACCTCCACCGGCAGGCCATCGAGGCAGGCCCGCCAGGGCTCTCCCCGCAGCTGCTCGGCGGCGCGCCCCATCAGCTGGGCCGCCGCAGCGTTCAGATCGAGCAGACGCGGATGGGCGCCCGCCATTTCGGCCACCAGCCAAGCCGGGCCGGGCAAGGCCTGGACCCAGCCGCGGGAGTCGCCCAGCTGGGCCTCGGGGGCGGCGGGCGCTCGCAGGCCGGCCGCCTGTTGCCCTTCGGGCACGCGCCCTACCGGACGCGCCGTGCCCATATAGCCCTGAAAGCGTCCGAAGCCATCCAGACAGACCTGGGCGCGCAAGAGCCAGCGCCCCGAGAACTGCGCCGCAGCGCCGCCGTCCACGGCGGCTTCGACCAGCACATCGGTGAAGGGAGCCTGTTCCTGCAGACGATGCAGGAGCTGACCCGCCTCGCCATCGACCAGCCGGAAGCGCTCCCACAGGGTCTGCGTGGCCGCCAAGCCCACCCAGGTGGAGGCCGGCGCGGCTTGCGGCGCCTGCCAGCGCACCAGATGATGCTGGGCATCGGTACGCCACTGCCAGTCCGTCTGCAGCTGGCTCAGGACCTGCAACTGCTCGCGCGCCTCGCGCAGCGACTCGCCCAGGCGCTGACGCGTCAGACGCACGCCCACATGCCAGCTCAGCGCCGCCACCACCAGGATCAGCAGCCCCAGGCCCAGACCGGCGAGCAGCACGGCGAGCTGCGCGCTGCCGCCTGCGGGCCACAACAGCCAGGCCAGGAGCGACACCAGCACCAGCAAGGCGGCCCCCATCCATGGCCAGCGACGTGAGGCAAGGCTTGCTCCGCTGAGGCTATTCATGGTCGGCATTGTATGTAGGAGAAATGCACGGTTTGCCCGAGCCGCTGTGGCTGTAGCTGTAGCTGCGCCTCAAGTCTGAAGCCCCATGGCCGATAAGCGCAGCATGAAAGCCCGTACGGCGATGAAATGAGCGGGGCCGAGCGCCCGATCGAGGAGCAAGCGGCAAGCGTCGGCACCGAGGCGGCATGGCCGGGACCGCTCATGGCCGGCGACTTGCAGCAGCTGAGCGACCAGCTGCCCCTGGGCATGCTGGTCATGGACAGCGGCCAAGGCCGCCTTCTGCATGTCAATGCCGAGGCGGAACGCCTGCTGGGCCTGCGCCGCAGCCAATTGCTGGGGCAAGCGGCCGGCGAGGTACTGCCATCGGTCCTTGCCGCACTATGCCTGCCACCGCGCTGGCGGGCCCTGGAGAATTCGTCCCGCCATGCGGCGCGCGAAGCCCTGTGGCTGCCCCATGCCAAAGGCCCCCGCTGGGTGCAGCTGCAGCGCAGCCTCATTCCCTGGAGCGGACTGCGCCGCCCGGCGGGCATGCTGACGCTCAGCGACCACAGCGCCCAACGGCAGCTCGAGCGCGCCCTGCAGGAGAGCGACACCCGCTTCCGGGAAGTGACGGAAGCGGTGAGCGAATGCCTGTTCGTCACCACGCCGGACTGGGACCGCCTGCACTTCAGCTCCCCCCTGCTGCTGGATCTGCTGGGCCTGAGCACGCTGGATCTGGCCCAGGGGCCGCGCCAGTTCGAGCGGCGCATACACCCCGAAGACCTCGGCCTCTACGCCCGCCGCCTGAGCGCCCAGGCACGCGGCGAGGCCAGCGACCTGATCCTGCGCATCCTGCACCCCGCCAAGGGTTTGCGCTGGATGCGTCTGCGCTGTCGTCCACAGCGCCACCCCGGCGGTCAGACCCTGGTCTACGGCATCCTGGCCGATATCAGCGAAGAGCAGCAGCAGCACCGTGAGCTGGCCCAGGCCCGCGACCAGGCTGAAGCGGCCAGCCGGGCCAAGAGCGAGTTCATGGCCAATATGAGCCATGAGATCCGCACCCCGCTCAATGGCATGCTGGGCATGACGGAGCTGCTGCTGGGTACACCGCTGAGCCGCCAGCAGCGAGGCTATGCCGAGACCGCCCTGCGCTCGGCCCAGGATCTGCTGGGTCTGATCGACGAGGTGCTGGACTTCGCCAGCGCACAGGCCGGGCAGCTGCGGCTGCAGCCCGGCCCCTACGCCCCGGCGATGCTGGCCCGCCAATGCCTGGATGTGGTCCGCCCCGCCACCGAGGCTCGCGGGCTGGCGCTGCGGCTGGACTTGCCGGACCGGCTGCCCGAGCAGGCCTGGGGAGACGCCAGACGCATACGCCAGACCCTGATGGAGCTGCTGCTCAACGCGCTCAAGTTCACCGTGTCCGGCGAGATCGGCCTCAAGCTGGAACCGCAGGGCTCCACCCTGCACTGGCATGTGAGCGATACCGGCGTCGGCATGGCGCCCGAATTGCTGCAACGCCTCTTCCAGCCCTTCACCCAGGGCAATGCCAGCTTGTCGCGCCAGCATGAGGGCGCCGGCATGGGTCTGGCCCTGGCCGCCCAGCTCGCCGAGCTGATGCAAGGGCAGCTGCAGGCCCGCAGCGAGCCGGGCCGAGGTTCCCTCTTCACCCTCAGCCTGCCCCTGGGCGACAGCGGCGGGCGCCTGTCGCACACACAAGCATCAGTGCCCGGGGCCAGCATCCTGGTGGTGGAGGACAACCCGGTCAACCAGCAGATCAGCACCGAGATGCTGGAGCGTCTGGGCTACCGCTGGCGGGTCTGCGAGGACGCACTCAGCGGGCTGCGCGCTCTATGCGAGCAGCGCTTCGACCTGGTGATGATGGACATCCACATGCCCGGCATGGACGGCACGCAGGCCCTGCGCCTGTTCCGCGGCGGTCCGCAGCCGGACTATGACTTCATCAGCGAGAGCCATACCCCGGTGATCGCGGTCACGGCGAACGCGCTGGGCGGCGATGGATCGCGCTGGCGCGAGCATGGTTTTGATGACTATTTGCCCAAACCTTTTCGTATCGACCAGCTACAAGACATGCTGCAGCGCTGTATCGCCGTTGACAATACGCGCAAGCTCGCCCTGCAGCGCGCGAATCCGGCCGAGAATCCGCCGCCGACCGATGGAACTTCTATGTCTGCCCAGTCCGCTTCCGCCGCCAACCCGGTGCCCCGGCTAGATCCCGAGGCCATTGCCCGTCTGCGTGAGCTCGATCCCGGCGGCGCCAACCATTTGCTGGAGCGCGTGGTCGCGGCCTATCTGAAGTCCCTGGACCGCTTGCTGCCCGATCTGGCGCAGGCCCGGGCCGCGGGCGTGCAGGGGCTGGACCTGGCGGCTGTGCGGCATGTGGCCCACACCCTAAAATCATCTTCGGCCAGTCTCGGCGCCTTGCAACTGTCCCAGCGCTGCGCCGACATTGAGGCCATGGCCCGTCAGGGACAAACCGAGGGCTTGGACATTCTGCTGGACGGCATGCATGATGAAGTGGCGCTGGTGCGCGAAGCCTTGAACGAGCTATTGGCCACACCCAGATGATCCCCTCTAGCCTCACCCCGGACGGCGATCTGCCAGAGCAGCCACGCGTGCTGCTGGTGGACGACGACGAGGTCAATCTGCTGTTGACCGCCATTGCCCTGCGCGAGCGCGGCTTCGACATCACCGAGGCCACCGGCGGCGAGCAGGCTCTGCGCATGATGGCCGAGTGGAGCCCCGATGTGGTGGTGCTGGACGCCATGATGCCGGAGCTGGACGGCTTCGAGACCTGCACCCGGCTGCGCAGCATGCCTGGCTTCGAGTCCACCCCGGTGCTCATGCTGACCGGTCTGGATGACGAGGCCTCCATCACCCGCGCCTACCAGGTGGGCGCCACCGACTTCTTCGTCAAGTCCACTCAATGGAGCCTGCTGGCGGGGCGCCTGCGCTATCTGCTGCGCAGCTCCCGCACCCGCATCGAGCTCGAGCGCAGCAAGGCCCGCCTGGCCCGCGCGCAAGACCTGGCCCGCATGGGCAGCTTCGAGTGGCGCCGTGGCCTGGGTGGCTTCACGCTGGCGGCCGAAGCCCTGCGCGTGTTCGGCCTGGGCAATCAGGACAGCCTGGACTTCATCGGCGCCATGCGCATGGTGCCACGCGAGGACCGCAAGCTGTTCTTGCACCTGCTGCGCGACGTCATCGCCCACAACTCGGTGCTGGTCACCGACCTGGCCGTGACCCTGCTTGACGGCCGCCAGCGCGTGATCCATATCGAGGCCGAGCCCGAGTTCAACGAGCAGGGCAATGCCAGCGGCTACACCGGCGTGCTGCAGGATGTGACGGACCGCCGCATGGCCGAGGACCGCATCCGACAGCTCGCCAATTTCGATGCCCTCACCGGCCTGCCCAACCGCCGCCAGCTGATCTGGCGCACCGAGCGCGCCATCGAGCAGGCGCGACGCATGGGCCATGAGGTGGGCCTGCTGCTGATCGATTTGGACCGATTCAAGGTGATCAATGACACCCTGGGTCATGCCGCCGGCGACGAACTGCTGATCGAGGTGGGCCGACGCCTGCGCGCCTGCGTGCGCCACTCCGACCAGGTGATCGAGGGCATGCTGGAGTCCGTCGGGGGCCGCTCCCACCGCACCCTGGAGGCCGTGGGCCGCCTGGGCGGCGACGAATTCGTGGCCCTGCTGCCCGAGGTGGCCGACGAGCGTGACGCCGAACGCGTCGCCGAGCGCGTGCTCGAGGCCATGCGCGAGCCCATCTTCATCGCCGGGCAGGAGTGCTTTGTCACCGCCAGCGTGGGCATCGCCATCTTCCCGCGCGACGGCGCAACCGTGGCCGATCTGCTGCGCAATTCCGATGTGGCCATGTACGCCGTCAAGGGCCAGGGGCGCAATGCCTCGGCCTTGTACAGCCCGCAGCTGGCCGGCCGCGGCCGCGAGAACCTGGAGCTGGAAAGCGCCCTGCACAAGGCCATCGAGCGCGGCGAGCTGGTGCTGCATTACCAGCCCAAGATCGATGTCCGCGGCGCCCGCATGGTCGGCGTCGAGGCCCTGATGCGCTGGCAGCGCGGCAACACCCTGGTGCCACCGGGCGAGTTCATTCCTTTGGCCGAGGAAACCGGCCTGATCGTGCCGCTCTCCGAGTGGGCGCTGCGCGAGGCAGCCCGCCAGGCCAAGGTCTGGCAGCTGAACTTCGGATTCTCGGACTCCATCGCCGTCAATCTGCCCAATCGCCTGTTCGAGCGCTCCGACCTGGTGGAACACATCCATCAGTGCGTCAGCGCCTATGGCGTGCCGCACCGCGCCATCCAGCTGGAGATCACCGAAACCGGCCTGATGAAGGATCTGCAGAACGTGATTCCCTCGCTGCACCGCCTCAACGAGGTGGGCGTGGAGATCTCGATCGACGACTTCGGCACCGGCTACTCCTCCCTGGCCTATCTCACCACCCTGCCCATCTCCGAGGTCAAGATCGACCGCAGCTTTGTGCGCGATCTGGGCATCACGCCGCAGAGCTCGGCCGTGGTCACGGCCATCATCGCCCTGGCACGCTCCCTGGGCCTGCGCGTGGTGGCCGAGGGCGTGGAGACCCTGCGCCAGATGGAGGTGCTGCACCGCCTGGGCTGCTCCGTCATGCAGGGCTTCCTGTTCAGCCGCCCCCTGCCACCCGATGATCTGGAGCGCTGGATCACCCAGACCGTGCTGCCACGCAAGGCCCCCTGGATCACCCAGGCCGAAACCCAGTCGCTCGAGCCCCTCCCCCCCACCTTCAGGCCGGGCGGCGCGCTGCGCTGACAGGCCGGAACGAGGCCACAAGCCCCCGCCCCGCCATGAATCGCACGGAACAAACGCCGGCCCAGCTCGCCAAGGCCGCTTTGCGCAGCCTGGCCCTGTCCAAGCAAGAGCCCACGCCCGAGAACTACGCCGCCGCCTATGCCCAGGAAGCAGGCGGGGCCTTGGCAGCGACATCCGCTGCGGGTTCCGAGGCCCTGCCCGAGCGCGCCCAGCAACTGCTCAGCCGCCTGATGGCCCTGGGCATACCCGACGGCCAAACCCGGCTTGAGATCGCGGGCCTGCTGCGTGAGACCCGCTGGGACGAGGCATTGCGCCGCGTTGAACGCCTGCAAGCCAGCGATGGGCCCGCGGCCCAGGCCGAGGCCCTGGCCGGCACGCTGGAACGCTTGGTGCGCGGCCTGGAGCGTGGCGGCCGACAGTGGACCCTGGCCCGCAAGAAGGACGGCCTGCAGCGCCTGCTCGCCAGCACCCGCAGCGACCCGCAGCGCCTGCTCACCCGCCTGCGCCAGCTGCTGCAGAACTGGGACAGCGATGTGGCCGACGCCAGCGTGGACACCCAGTTCAGCCCGGAAGATGCGGGCGGCACCCCCAGCCAGTTCTTCTCCGACAGCGAGTTTGCCGCCGAGCTGGACCCGGACGAGGTGGCCGAGCAGAGCGCCCCCGCCGATCTGTCCGCCCTGGCCCGCGACCCCAGCCTGCCGCACTGGACCGCCATCGAAAGCAGCCTGGAAGGCACGGTGGAACTTGCGCTGCGCGCCCCCGACGGCAATGCCGACGGCGTGGCCGGCCAGCTGCTGGCCGAGCTGCAAGCGGCCCAGACCGCGGTGCTGCGCGAGGGCGCCGATGCGCAGCAGGCCGAGCTCTTTGCCGGCCTCAGCGCCCGCGCCCGCCATCTGCTGGACCATCGCCAGCATTTGTTCGGCGAGTTGGGCGAACTCTGCCGCGAGCTCAGCGCCAGCCTGGTCGACCTCTCGGAGGACGACTCCTGGGCCAAGGGCCAGTGCGAGGCCATGAACAACACCTTGGAGCAAGGTCTCTCGGCACGGGGTGTGCGCTCGGTCAGCGAGCTGCTGCACAACACCCGCGAGCGCCAGCGCAGCCTGCGCGAGGAGCGCAGCCGCGCCCGCGACTCGCTCAAGTCCCTGATCCACAAGATGCTGGCCGAGCTGGGCGAGCTGGGCCAGCACACCGACCGCTTCCAGAGCAGCGTGGGCCGCTATGCCGAGGTCATCGAGCAGGCCGACTCCCTGGAAAGCCTGGCCGGCGTGGTACGCGAGATGGTGGAGGAAAGCCGCAGCGTCCAGGCCCTGGTGCGCCAGACCCAGGAACGCCTGAGCGCCGAGCACGAGAAGGCCAGCGCCATGAGCGAGCGCGTGCAAGAGCTCGAGGGCGAGCTCAAACGCCTCTCGGACGAGGTGCAGACCGACCAACTCACCCAGATCGCCAACCGCCGCGGTCTGATCGCCGCCTTCGGCATCGAGCAGGCCAAGCAGGAGCGCGACGACAGCGCCCTGGCCCTGGCCCTGCTGGACATCGACAACTTCAAGAAGCTCAACGACACCCTGGGCCATGCCGCGGGCGACGAGGCCCTGAAGTCCCTGGCCAGCCAGGTCTCGGCCCTGCTGCGCCCCGGCGACATGATGGCCCGCTACGGCGGCGAGGAATTCGTGCTCATGCTGCCCCGCACCCCGCTGGATGAAGCCCAGCAGGTGCTCACCCGGCTGCAGCGCGCCCTGACCAAGGCTCTCTTCATGCACGAGGGCAAGGACGTGTTCGTCACTTTCTCCGCCGGCGTCACGGTCTACCGTCCCGGCGAGACCCTGGAAGCCGCCCTGGACCGCGCCGACGTGGCGCTGTATGAGGCCAAGCACACGGGGAAGAACAAGGCGTGTGTGGCGCCGTGAGGGCGGAGGAGCTGAGAGGCGGCTTCAGGCTGAAGAACGCCAATCGCGAGTGACCGTTCTGGGAACGGCCGCCTGTGGCGAGTCACGCACCGGCCGTTCGGACGGACAGCGCGTCCATTGGGCTTCGCACCGCGCCGCCGCCAAGTTTGAGAACGTGCGTGTAGATCATCGTGGTCGCCACGTCGGCGTGTCCCAGCAACTCCTGAACGGTGCGGATGTCATACCCGGCCTGCAGCAGGTGTGTCGCAAAGGCATGCCGCAGCGTGTGGGGCGTCGCAGGCTTGGCGATGCCTGCGGACTCGACTGCGCGTTTGAACGCCCGCTGAAACGTCTGGTCATAGAGATGATGGCGCCGGACGACGCCGCTGCGCCGATCGGTCGAGTGCTCCGCCTGCGGAAATACCCAGAACCACGCCCAGGATGCGCCGGCCCTCGGATACTTCCGTT
>NZ_JBKCLH010000113.1:0-2508 GCF_046300915.1 Roseateles sp.
GTTGTAGCCACCGCAGCGGCCCAGCACGCGCACGGCCTGCACTTTGGCGTTGAAGGCAATGCCGGCGATGCCGGCCGCGTTGTTGGTGCGCGCCGCGATGGTGCCGGCCACATGGGTGCCGTGCCAGGAGCTGTTGCGGGCGGCAGCGCCACCGCATTGGCCGGCGGTGTTCCAGTCGCCAGGGTCGCTGGGGTCGCTGTCGCGGCCATTGCCGTCGTGGGCGGTGGCCACGTCGGCAATCATGTCGTAGCCGGCCCCGGTTTGGCCGGCCAGGTCGGCGTGCGGGCGGATGCCGGTGTCGCTCACCGCCACCACCACGCCGGTGCCGGTGGCTTGGTCCCAGGCGGCCGGGGCGCGGATGCCGCCGGTGGCTTCAGACAGATCCCATTGCTGGTTGTACTGGCTGTCGTTGGGGGTCAGCAGGGCGTACATCTTGCGGTCGGGCTCGGCGTACTCGACCGTGGCGTCTTCGGCCTTGATGCGGGCAGCCAAGGCTTCCACCTCGGCCAGCGGCAGAGCGCGGTCCAGGCTCAGCACATGCGAGCCCAGGCCGCTCTGGCGCACCAGGCTCAGTTGCAGGCCGCGTTGCGCAGCCAGCTGCTTGGCCCGGTCGACACGCTGGTTCAGCGCGTTCGCGTCCAGGGCGCGAGCCCGAATCACCTTGCGGCCGTCTTCCATCGCAGCTTCGCTGGCGTCGAAGTACTTGACGATCAGTCGGTCGGTGTCGCTGCTCTGGACGACTCGGGAGCCGGGCGCATCAGCCTCGGCGACCGATTGGCCGGCCTGGGCGGCGCCGGCCGCTGCCAGCAGGGCCAGGGCGAGGGCCACCGGCTTGGGGCTGAAGCGTTGGGGGCGGCGTGAGGAGGAAGAGGAATGGGAAGTCATGGGGCAACTCTCTCAATCAAGCAAGACCGGCGCGCAAGGGCAGTTCAAGTCGATGGTTGTGCCGAACGCGTCGTGGCGCTCCCGGTTGGGAGCCTGAACCCGCCAGCACGAGCCGGGGCTCGGCGGCGGCACCACTTGCGGCGTGCAAGTTCTCGAGCACCTGCAGCCGGAAGCGGGCGCAGTTTAGGCAGGGCTGCCGCCGAAAAACCGCCGACCTGTCAGAGCTCTCAGCTAGGGCAATCCCATGGAAAAAACTGGCACATAGGCCTTGACATCGGCGTTCTGAGTCATTGCTCTGCGGAGGAGCGCGTGCATCAAAGAGGCTTGAAGAAAGGCCCCAAGCCCTGTTCGGCCTCGCTCATGAGCTGGGCTTCAGGACGGCGCAGAAAGCGCCGGTCGAGGGGGCTGGCCTGACGGATGCGGTCCAGGCGGAAGCATCGGGTGGCTTGTTTGTTCACATCCCAGGCCAGCAGGTACCAGGCTGGTGCGTTGATCAGCAGGTAATGGGGCTCGATCTCGCGCTCGCTGCTCTGGCTGGCGCCGTCCTGGTAGCGAATGTGCAGGCATTGCTGCGCGAAAAAGGCTTGCTGCACCTCGGCCAGCGCGGCCGGGCGCGGCGGGCGCCAGTCGGCGCGCACGGCTTCGGAGGCGGCGGCGCCTACACGCACACGCTGGCGCAGCGCTTGTTGGGCGCCGCGTTCAGCGCCGCTGAAGACCAGGGCCAGCTTGCGGCGCAGGGACTTCAACTCGTCCGCCAGCAGCGGGGCGCCGTAACACTCGGCCACGGCCAGGCCCATCATCACGGTGATCAGCTCGCGCTGGCTCAGGGCCGTGCGAGGCAGGCTGCTGCGCCGCGCCAGGCGCACGCCACCGCCACGTCCGGGTTCGCTGTCCAGAACACAACCTTCCTGCTGCAGCTGGGCCAGCCCACGCCGTACGCTGCGCACGCTCAGGCCCAGCTCCTGCGCGAGCAGGGCGGCCGTCCAGCGTTCGCCATTGGCCAGGAGGCCCAGCAGGCGTTCGCTGCTACGACTGCTCACCGGGCACTCGCCGCGGGCAAAGGTGACAGTTTTTGGCAGCTTTGCTTTTCAGAATGGAAACCCAGGCGCTCGGTACAGGACCGTTCGCCGCTTGAGGGCAAGCCCGGCTCTACCGTTGAACCGCTTCGCAGGGCGGCAGCGTTCAGCCCGCTGGGCAGTTTTGAAAGACAAGAGGAACTGATGATGAGTGCAGCCATTGAAGTGGTTATGTTTGCCGGTGTGAACGGCGTGTCCAGGCAGCAGATGCAAGCCGCGGCCGCCGCGGTGACGACCAGCTTGCAAAAGCTGGCCGGTTTTGTTTCGCGCAGCTTTGGTGTGAGCGCCGACGGGCGCTATGTTGACATCGTCTATTGGCATGATCAGGCGGCGGCGCTGAGTGCTGCCGAGCAGGTCATGAGCCTGCATGATTTCCGCAGCTTCTTCGCCTTGATCGAGCCGGGCTCGGTGCAGATGATGCATTTCGAGCAGGGTTGAGTCGCTGCCCAGAGGCGACGCCTCAGTTTGCGGCCTGTGTGACCGGCAGGCTGGTGCGCGCAATCACCTGCTGCAGCACAAAGCTCGAGTGCACGCCGGTGACGCCCTG
>NZ_JBKCLH010000114.1:0-2537 GCF_046300915.1 Roseateles sp.
ACCATAGCGAGTTGGTCCCACTCCTTCCCATCCCGAACAGGACAGTGAAACGACTCCGCGCCGATGATAGTGCGGGTTCCCGTGTGAAAGTAGGTCATCGTCAGGCTATTTACACCTCAAAACCCCTCCCAGCCAACGCTGGGAGGGGTTTTGTTTTTTACCGAATATCGAGGCTCTCATTGAGAGAGCCTCCTCAGATATGGGTACTGCGGGCTACGTTCCCGCTTTCGAATTCATGTCCCGGCAATCCCCACAATTGACGGTGCGGCGCGCGCACCGTGGCGCCGAGGGCTGACCTAGACTCACCAGCAGATTGAACCATCGGCCCGGGAGGCCCATGAAGCTGGTCAAAGCTCTATTTCGCGCCCCTGTCGCGGGCTCTTCGTATTCCTTCGCTGAGCGCGTTCCCGCGGTATCGCGTGTGGTTTGCTCCGCATCCCTTGCATTGACCGCGCTTCTGGCCCCTTCGCTGCAGGCCTTTGCGGTGACGGTCAGCAGCGTGAGCCCGCAGGGCGAGGTGCGCGAGGTGCGGCAGCTGCGCCTGCGCTTTTCCGAGCCCGTCGTGCCCCAGGGCGACCCGCGCCTGCCGGCCCCGGCCGAGCTCAGCTGTGAGGGCCTGCCCGCGCCCAAGGGCGATGGCCGCTGGTCCCAGGCTAGCGAGTGGCTGTTCGATCTGGCTCAGCCCCTGCCCGCGGGCAGCCGCTGCCGCATCCAGCTCAAGGCCGCATTCAAGCCCCTGCAGGGCGAGCTCAGCGGCCCGCGCGAGTTCAGCTTCAGCACCGCGGCGCCGGCCGTGCTCCAGGTGGAGCCCTGGCCCGGCAGCCGCATCGAGGAAGACCAGGCCTTCTTGCTCCAGCTCAGCGGGCCCATCCGGGCCGAGAGCCTGACGCGCGGTGCCTGGTGCGAGGTGCAGGGCATCGGCGAACGCCTGCCCCTGCGCGTGATCGAGGGGGCGCCGCGCGAGGCCCTGCTCAAGGCCCGCCGCGTGCCCAAGGCCCAGCAGGCCCAGCAGCTTCTTGTCAGTTGTCAGCGCCCGCTGCCGCCCAAGGCCAAGCTGCGTCTGGTCTGGGGGCCAGGTATTGCCTCGGCGCTGAACCCGCAACTGCTCACCCGTGCCGAGCAGCGCTTCGACTACGAGGTGCGTGAACCGCTCACGGCCGAATTCAGCTGCGAGCGCGAACGCGCCGGCGCACCCTGCCTGCCGATCCGGCCGGTGGTGCTGCGCTTCTCCGAGCCGGTGCCGCGCGAGCAGGCCCTGGCCGTGCGCCTCAAGCCCGCCGAGGGCGGCGCGGCCCTGGCGCCGGTCGTGGACAAGGACGACAAGTCCACCGAGCTCTCCGAGCTGCGCTTTCCCACGCCCCTGGCCGAGAACGCGGCCTATCAGATCGAGCTGCCCGCCGGGCTCAAGGACCAGAGCGGCCGCGCCCTGGCCAATGCCGCCAGCTTTCCGCTCAAGATCAGCACCGGTGGCGCGCCGCCCCTGGCCAAGTTCGCGGCCGCGCCCTTCGGCGTGATCGAGCTGCCCACCGAGCGGGATGCGCCGGGGCCGGCCCTGCTGCCGGTGACCCTGCGCCACACCCAGGAGGATCTGGCCGGCCAGAAGGCCAGCGCCGGCCGGGTGCAGATCAAGCGCCTGGACAGCGATGCCGAGATCCTGGCCGCCTATCTGCGCCTCAAGCGCTGGCATGAGAGCCAGCTGCCGGCGCGCGAGCTGGGCCTGCCGCAAAGCCAGTGGACCGAGCTGGTGGAGGATGAGGGACCGAACGGCCAACGCCGCCAGCGCCGCGTGGAGCGCTATGTGCACACGCGCGAGCTGTCCATGCTGGCGCGCGAGTCCGGCGTGCAAGACCTGGCCCTGCCCAGCCTGGCCACGCCGGCCGGCGCACCGCCGCGACCCTTCGAGGTGCTGGGCCTGCCCATCGCCAGCCCCGGCTACCACGTGGTGGAGATCGCCTCGCGCCGCCTGGGCCAGGCCCTGCTGGACAAGGCCCAGCCCATGTATGTGCGCACCGGGGTGCTGGTCACCAATCTGGGCGTGCACTTCAAGTGGGGACGCGAGAACAGCCTGGTCTGGGTCACCAGCCTGGACCGCGGCCGCCCCGTGCCCGGCGCCGAGGTGGCGGTGAACGACTGCCGCGGCAAGCGCCTGTGGGCCGGCCGCACCGATGAGCAGGGCCGCGCCCTGGTGCCCGAGGCCCTGAGCCTGCCCAGCGGGCCGGGCCAGCGCTGCGAGGGCGAGTACGGCTTCTTCGTCACGGCCCGCGCCGCCGCGCCCGGCGGCGCGCGCGACATGGCGTTTGTGTTCAGCAGCTGGAACCGCGGCATCGAGTCCTGGCGCTTCAACCATCCCACGGCCCGCGGCGCCCAGCCCGACAGCCGCGCCCACAGCGTGCTGGACCGCAGCCTGCTGCGCGCGGGCGAGACCCTGTCCATGAAGCATTTCTTCCGCGAGGAGACGGGTCAGGGCCTGCGCCTGGCCAAGGAAGGCGGCCGGCCCGAGCGGGTGCGCCTGCTGCACGAGGGCAGCGGCCAGGAGA
>NZ_JBKCLH010000115.1:0-4236 GCF_046300915.1 Roseateles sp.
CCAGCAGCAGGGCGCCCAGGCCGGCACCGATGGCCATCAAGATGCTGCTGCTGAAGATCCAGCCCGCAGCGCCGGCGGCACCACCGGTGGCCAGGCTGCCCAGTTTGCGGCCCAGCATGGCGGTGAGCAGCGCGCCCAGCACCGGCACGGCGATGAAGAAGAGGGCGCTCAGCTCCTCCAGCTGCAGACCGGCGTCGGGCGAGGCGGACCGCGCACCCGCCACGGGCGCGGGCAGGTTCTCGCCGCGGATGCGCGCCTGCAGCTGGTCCACCGCCAGGTTCAGGCCGCCGGCATAGTCGCCCTTCTTGAAGGCCGGCGCGATGGCGTTCTGGATGATCTGGCGCGCAGCCAGATCGGGCACCGCGCCCTCCAGCGCCTTGGCCACCGCGATGCGCACCTTGCGCTCGTCCTTGGCCACCACGATCAGCAGGCCGTCGCCCACCTCGCGCCGGCCCAGCTTCCAGGCGTCGCCCAGGCGCTGGGTGTAGTCGGTGATGTCCTCCGGCGCGGTGCCGGCCAGCATCAGGATCACGATCTGCGGCCCGGCCTCGCGCTCGAAGGCCGCGAGCTTGTCTTCCAGGGCCTGGCGCTGTACCGGGCTGAGGGTGCCGGTGCTGTCCATCACCCGTGCCGTCAGCACGGGCAGGGGGCGCAGCTCGGCCTGGGCCCGGCCCATCAGGGGCCAGACGCACAGAGCCAGCAGGAGGAGGGCGAGCAGCCGCCGCATGGCGGGCTTACTTGGACGCCGGCTTGTCGAAGCTCACCGCGGGCGCGGTCTTGATCGCGGCCTCGTTCTCCACCTCGAAGCTGGGCTTCACTTGGTAGCTGAAGACCATGGCGGTGAGATTGCTGGGGAAGCTGCGCGCCAGCACGTTGTAGTCCGCCACCGACTTGATGTAGCGGTTGCGGGCCACGGTGATGCGGTTCTCCGTACCCTCCAGCTGCACGCGCAGGTCCTGGAAGCCCTGGTTGGCCTTGAGGTTGGGATAGTTCTCAGTGACCATCAGCAAGCGGCTCAGCGCACCCGAGAGCTCGCCTTGGGCGGCCTGGAAGCGCTTGAGCGCCGCCGGGTCATTGGCCAGCTCGGGCGTGACCTGGATGCTGGTGGCCTTGGCGCGGGCCTCCACCACCTTGGTGAGCGTTTCCTGCTCGAAATTGGCCTCGCCCTTGACGGTGTTGACGATATTGGGAATCAGGTCGGCGCGGCGCTGGTACTGGCTCAGCACCTCGGCCCAGCTGGCCTTGACCTGCTCGTCCAGGCGCTGGAACTCGTTGTAGCCGCAGCCCGACAGCATGATGCTGCTGCTGATCACAAGGGCGGCCAGGGCGCCGCGGCGCAGGGTCGGGATGGGCATTGCGATTCCTCCTTGATGTATCTCAATGAGCCAGGGCCTGTCCAGCTTCGTGGCGAGCGGACTGGGGCTGATCACGCAGCGGATAATGCCAGACCATGAGCGCTTTTCCCCAGCTGCAAAACGACAATTTCCTGCGCGCCTGCCTGCGCCAGCCCACCGACCACACGCCCCTCTGGCTGATGCGCCAGGCCGGCCGCTATCTGCCCGAGTACCGCGCCACGCGGGCCAAGGCGGGCAGCTTCATGGGCCTGGCCACGAATGTGGACTACGCCACCGAGGTCACGCTGCAGCCCCTGGAGCGCTACCCGCTGGACGCCGCCATCCTGTTCAGCGACATCCTGACCGTGCCCGACGCCATGGGCTTGGGCCTGTCCTTCGCCCAGGGTGAGGGCCCCAAGTTCGCCAAGGTGGTGCGTGACGAGGCGGCGGTGGCCGAGCTGGCCGTGCCGGATATGGACAAGCTGCGCTATGTCTTCGACGCCGTCACCTCCATCCGCCGCGCGCTCAATGGCCGCGTGCCCCTGATCGGCTTCTCCGGCAGCCCCTGGACCCTGGCCTGCTATATGGTGGAAGGCGGCGGCTCCGATGACTACCGCCAGGTCAAGAGCCTGATGTACGCGCGCCCGGACCTGATGCACCGCATCCTGCAGATCAATGCCGATGCCGTGGCCGCCTACCTCAACACGCAGATCGAGGCCGGCGCCCAGGCGGTGATGATCTTCGACAGCTGGGGTGGCGTGCTGGCCGACGGCATGTTCCAGCGCTTCAGCCTGGACTACTCCCGGCGTGTGCTGGCTCAGCTCAAGCGCGAGCATGAGGGCCAGCGCATTCCGGCCATCCTCTTCACCAAGGGCGGCGCCCTGTGGCTGGACGAGATCGCCGCCGCCGGCGCCGATGTGGTGGGGCTGGACTGGACCGCCAACCTCGGCCAGGCCCGCGCCCGCGTGGGCGACAAGGTGGCCCTGCAGGGCAATCTGGACCCCAATGTGCTCTTCGCCCCGCCTGCCGCGGTGCGCGAGCAGGCCCGTGCGGTGCTGGACAGCTTTGGCCGCCCGCAGCGTGCCGACGGCGGCTGGGATGGCCATATCTTCAACCTGGGTCATGGCATCAGCCAGTTCACGCCGCCCGAGAGCGTGGCCGAGCTGGTGGATGAGGTGCACCGCTACTCGCGCCAGCTGCGCAGCGCCGCCTGAGGGCGGCCCGGTCCCGGCTCTGGTGGCGGCGCAGGCTCGGTAAGTGAGCACTCAGGCCTTGACTTATCCCCAGTTTGTAGTCAGCGAGCGGGGGCCGTGGACAAAGTGCGTCAGCCCCTCGGTGTTTTCCCGGTGGGCGGCTAAGTGCTTGATTCATAAGGCCTGCACCGATTTGGGGGGGAATGGCTTTTGCAAAGCCTCGCGACGCTTGCCGCGGCCGGCGCCGCGACTGTTAGCAAGTCACCCACAAAGTTATCCACAGAAATTTCCCCAGCCGGGAAAGTCTTTGCGGATCAGCAACTTGGACTCACAAGCTCAGACTCCGCTTGAGCGGAGGGCCGCATGACACAGCGCCTGCGCGTGGCGGTGGAAGCCCCGCAGCACAGCGGCCTGAGTGCCCCGCTGGACTATCTGAGCGAGGGGCCCATCGCCCCCGGCAGCCTGGTGCGCGTGCCCCTGGGCCGGCGCGAGCTGGCCGGCATTGTCTGGCCGGGGCCGGGCGAGGAGGGCGCCGCCGCGCTGGACGAGGCCCAGCTGCGCCCGGTGCTGGCGGTGCTGGACGCGCTGCCCCCGCTCTCAAAGCGCTGGTGCGAGCTGGTCGAGTTTGCGGCCAGTTACTACCAGCGCAGCATCGGCGAGGTGGCGCTTTCGGTGCTTCCGCCCCAGCTGCGCGAGCTCACGCCCGAGCAGCTGCAGGCGCGGCTCAAGAAGCTGGACAAAAAGCCCAAGAAACCGCGGGCTGAGGCCAGCCCTGATCCCGCACCCCGGCCCGAGCCTCCCACGCTGAGCCCCGACCAAGCCCTGGTGCTGGACCGTTTGGACGAGCTGCTGCTCACGCCGGGCGACGCCGCGCCGCCGCCCGTCCTGCTTTACGGGGTGACGGGCAGCGGCAAGACCGAGGTCTATCTGCGCGCCACCGAGCATGCGCTGAGCCAGGGCCGCCAGGTGCTGGTCCTGGTGCCCGAGATCAATCTCACGCCCCAGCTGGAGGCGCGCTTTGCCGAGCGCTTTGCGGGCACACCCATGGTGTCCCTGCACAGCGCGCTCACGCCCGCGCAGCGCCTGGGCAACTGGCTGCATGCCCATCTGGGCCGAGCGCGCCTGGTGCTGGGCACGCGGCTGGCGGTTTTTGCCTCACTGCCCGAGCTGGGGCTGATCGCGGTGGACGAGGAGCACGACCCCTCCTACAAGCAGCAGGACGGCGCGCGCTACTCCGCCCGCGACCTGGCCGTGTACCGCGCGCGCCTGGAGAAGGTGCCGGTGATCCTGGGCTCGGCAACACCCTCGCTGGAGAGCTGGCAGCACGCCAACACCGGCCGCTATCTGCGCCTGACCCTGCCGGGGCGCATCGGTGGCGGCGCCCTGCCGCGGGTGCGGCTCTTTGACATGAACAGCCTGCCGCGCCGCAAGGGCGTGAGCACCGCGCTCTCGCCGCCCCTGCTGGCCGCGCTGCGCCAGCGCCTGGAGGCGGGTGAGCAGAGCCTGGTGTTCCTGAACCGGCGCGGCTATGCGCCGGTGCTGCACTGCGCCGAGTGCGGCTGGAAGAGCGAATGCCCGCACTGCAGCGCCTACCGCGTCTTCCACAAGAATGATCGCAGCCTGCGCTGCCACCACTGCGGCTTCAGCCAGCGCGTACCGGCCGAATGCCCCGACTGCGGCAACCAGGACATTGCGCCCCTGGGCCGCGG
>NZ_JBKCLH010000116.1:0-4131 GCF_046300915.1 Roseateles sp.
TGCTGACCATCACATTCGAGGGCTTGAGGTCGCGATGCACCACCAGCTGGGCATGGGCATGCTCGACCGCCTGCGCCACCCGGATCAGCAGCGCCACCCGCGAGGCCACCGTGGGGCACTCGGCCCGCACATGCTCGCCCAAATTGCGGCCTGCCACATACTCCAGCACCAGATAGGGCACGCCGTCAGCGATGCCGGCATCGAGCAAGCGAGCAATGCCGGGGTGCTTGAGCCGGGCCAGCACCGCCCGTTCGCGCGCAAAGCGCTGTGACAGAGGTGCCTGCTGCAGATCGCTGCGCAGCAGCTTGACCACGGCCTCCTGCTCGTACAAGCCGTCGGCACGCCGGGCCAACCAGACCTGACCCATGCCGCCCTCGCCGATCTTGCGCAGCAGCTGCCAGGCCCCCATGCGCTGGCCGCTGAGCGAGGGGGCTTCCGTGATTTCATCCAGCGCTGGCACCGCGCTGACGGGCGGAGCCATGGAGGCGGCGGGGAACTGGGTCTCCGCCTGCTGCATCAAGCGCTGCACCAGCTCTGCGGCCAGGGCCTCATCGCGCGCCGCCAAGGCGGCCAGCCAGGGGCCTCGCGCGGCTTCAGCCAGGCTTTGAGCCTGGCGCAGCAGCTCGTTCAGCTCGGTCTGGCGGGCGCTCTCGCCCATGTTCAGCGACGCACTTCGCCCTGCCCCAGCACCACCCACTTGAGCGAGCTCAGGCCTTCCAGGCCGACCGGACCGCGGGCATGGAGTTTGTCGGTGGAGATGCCGATCTCGGCGCCCAGACCGTACTCGAAGCCGTCGGCAAAGCGTGTGCTGGCATTGACCATGACGCTGGCCGAATCGACCTCGCGCAAAAATCGCATGGCATGGGCGTGGTTGCTGCTCAGGATGGCGTCGGTGTGATGCGAGCCATAGCGGTTGATGTGTTCGATGGCTTCATCGAGGCTGTCCACCACCTTGATGCTGAGGATGGGCGCCAGATACTCCTCGCTCCAGTCCGCCTCGGTCGCCGGCTTGATCACGGCGCCAGGGATGGGGCCGAGCAGGGCCAGGCTGCGCGAGCAGCCGCGCATCTCCACACCCTTCTCGGCCAGCACGGCGCCGATATGGGGCAGGAAGTCAGAGGCACTCTCGGCATGCACCAGCAGGGATTCGGTGGCATTGCAAGGGCTGTATTTCTGGGTCTTGGCATTCATGACCACGGTCAGGGCCAGGTCGAAATCCACCTCGGAATCGACATAGCAATGGCAGTTGCCGTCGAGGTGTTTGATGACGGGCACCTTGGACTCAGCGCTGATGCGCTCGATCAAGCCTTTGCCACCACGCGGGATGATCACATCCACATGCTCGGGCGCGGTGATCAGCAGGCCGACGGCGGCGCGGTCGGTGCTGGCAATCAGCTGCACGCCCTCGGGCGGCAGACCGGCTTCGCGCAGCGCTGCCGCGACCAACTCGGCCAGGGCCAGATTGGAATGAATCGCCTCCGAGCCGCCGCGCAGGATGCAGGCATTGCCGCTCTTGATCGCCAGCGAGGCGGCCTCGATGGTCACATTGGGCCGGCTCTCGTAAATCATGCCGAACACGCCCAGCGGCACGCGCATCTGCCCCACGCTGATGCCGGTGGGGCGGCGCTTCACGCCGTTGATCTCGCCAATGGGGTCAGGCATTGCGGCCAGCTGCTCGCAGCCTTCGGCCACGGTGGCGATCACCGCTGGCGTCAGCTTCAGGCGGTCGCGCATTGGCGCGTCCAGGCCGCTGGCGGCGGCCAGATCGCGCGCATTGGCTTCGGCCAGCGCCGGCCCCTGCTCGCGCAGGCGGCGCGCCAATGCCAGCAAGGCCTTGTTCTTGGCCAAGGTGCTGGCCGCGGCCATGCGGACCGAAGCGGCGCGGGCGGCCTGGCCCACGCCGTTCATGTAGGCGTCGAGATCGGTTGTGCTACTCATGATGAACGGCATTCTCGCTGATCGGGCTGCGGGGCCCTTTGGGTGGGCGGCAGCGCGTCTGATGCCCGGCTGTCTACGAGCCATGACGCCTCGTGGGGCACATCAAGCCGAGACCCACAGCCTGCGTCGCCACGCAGCCAGGTAGCTTGGAGTGAGCCTGCGAACTCCAACATCATCGCCAGGAGCCGCCCATGCGAGGACGCCGCCAGCGACACCCGGAGCGAGGTGCGTGCGGCTTTAAGCGGAGTCGGGGAAGGTTGATCTCCGATGCGCCTTGGCGTTGGAGTTCAAGCTGTTCAATTAATGCTACCGGGTCTTGCCCTGAGTAGCTTTCGCCGAATGCGCCAAAGCACAACAGACAGCAAGGCGGACGCAAGAGAAAGTCCCAGAGATGAAGCATAGAGACCCGCAACAGAGTCAACTGTGCTTTCCTTGCGCCATGAGATGAAGTACTCCGTCCATTCTCCGCGCCAGACAGACAGGGCATAGCCATCGGGTGGCATGGGACCGAACCTAACTGCCACCGCTGAAGGAATCATGTTCGGGCTTGAGAGTAGCTCCATGTTCTTCACCCAGTTTGACCCTCCTGCTTTCCACGCGTCAAAGGTCGCGCCACTGGGCATTTGTCCGTCTCGAGCCGACATCTTTTCGACGAAATCAGATGCCTCCCGGAAGGCACTGTCGATTGCTTTTCCATTCTCGATCGTCTTCGGCACGAGGGTGAAAGTACCGAGTAGGAGTAGCGCGAAGAGTGTTGTGATTCCGGTTGCTGCGTACAGCAAGGCATTCACTATGTCGGGAGTGCGCGGCATGGGTAGCTTGATGAGGCCTAACGATGCTGCCACTAACACGGCTGCGTCACATGGCGGGCGATTGAAGAGCGTTGATTTGATAGTTTCCATTGTGCGCGTCTTTACCGCGCATCGATCTCTGCCAAACCCGCATTGATTGCATCAGCAGGCCTTGGCACAGTCACCCGAATCTCTGGCCAACAGGCTCCAGTCCACCGCCTCAGCGCAGCCACACCGCCGTCACCGCCAAACTCAACAAGGTCACCGGCACTCCCGTGCGCGCATGCCTTTGCCAGTCGATCACGATGCCGCTGCGGCGCGCGGCGTCGATCACGATGATGTTGGCGATGGAGCCGACGATCAGCAGGTTGCCGGCCAGCGTCGAGACCAGCGCCAGCGTCACGCCGCCCTGCGGCACGCCCTGGGCGGCGGGCAGCAGCAGCATCACGGCCGGCACGTTGGAGACCAGGTTGGACAGGCCCAGCGTGGCGATGAACAGCGTCAGCGGCTCGGCCAGTTGCACACCCTGCGCGGCCAGCCAGGCCAGGGCCTGCGGCGCCAGGCCCGTGATCTGCAGCGCATGGTTGACCACGAACAGGCCCATGAACAGCACCAGCAGCTCCCAGTCAACCAGGCCCATCATGCGGCTGGAGTGAAAGCGCCGGTTCAGCAGCAGCAGGCCGGCGCCGACCAGCGCCGCCACATCGCGCGGCCAGTCGGTCAGCAAGAACACAGCCACCAGCGCGCCGGCCACGGCCAGGCCCTTGATGGTCTGCCAGCCGTCATAGGGCGTGTCATCGCGGCGCTCGGTGGGCAGCTCGGCCGGAGCGAGCGCCGTTGCGCGGCGCAGCGGCCAGGCCAGCAGTGCCCACAACAGCAGCAGGCTCAGGCCCGCTGGCGCGGCGGCCTGGCGCAGATAGTCGGCGAAGTGCAGCTTCATCACCTCGCCGATCAGCATGTTCTGCGGGTTGCCGATCAGCGTGGCGGCCGAGCCGATATTGCTGGCACAGGCCAGCGCCAGCAGATAGGGCACCGGGTCGATGCGCCGGCGCAGGCAGGCCTCGGCCAGCAGCGGCGCCATCGCCAGGCAGACGATGTCGTTGGAGAACACCGCGGACAGCAGGGCCGCGACCGCGATCACCACCCCCAGCAAGGCCGGCGCGCCCACGCGCAGCGCGACGATGCGCCGCGTCACCGCACCATAGAAACCGCCCAGGCGCATCTGCGCCGAGATCACCATGAAGGCAAACAGCAGCACGATGGTGGGCAGATGGATGCTCTGCGCCGCCTGCTCGGGCGTCATCACGCCGGTGCCGACGATGGCAATCGCGCCCAGCAGGGCCACGCCGGTGCGGTCGAGCTGCAGGCGCGGCAGGCCGCCCAGGATCATGCCCAGGTAGAC
>NZ_JBKCLH010000117.1:0-15013 GCF_046300915.1 Roseateles sp.
ACCAGGATGGCATCGGCCCCGGCGGCAATGGCCGCATCGATCAAGGCCAGACTGGCGGTCACACCGCAGACCACATGCGCGATCTCGTCGCGGCCCTGCACCTGCAGACCGTTCGGCCCATAATCCTTGAACCGCCCCACATCCAGCAGCTGATTCAGATGGCGATCGATGTCTTGGCGATGGGGCATGGTGGTGAGAGGCGCTAGCGGTGCGAAGAATTTGGCTGATTTTCTCCCAGGCTGTGACCGTGGTCCTGGCCGGACTGTTCGTGGTGGCAACGCTCAAGCCGCAGTGGCTGCCGCGCGGCGAGCGCAGCCCTGCCACCCTCATCAGCCTGCCCGCCCTGCCCACCGATACCGGCACGGCCGCCGCGCCAGCGGGCGGCTTCCGCCTGGCGGCCCTGCGCGCCTCGCCGGCCGTGGTCAGCATCACCGCGAGCAAGGCCCCGCCGCGAGCTGCGCGCGGCGCCGACGATCCCTGGCAGCGCTTTCACCGCGGCCTGCGGCCGCCGCGCGAGTCCGAGTCCGAGGAGGGTGAGAACACTCCTTTTGGGCTGGGTTCGGGCGTGATCGTCAGCCCCGAGGGCTATCTGCTCACCAACAGCCATGTGGTCAGCGGCGCGGCCGAGATCGAGGTGCAGCTGGCCGACGGCCGCCAGGCCAAGGCCACCCTGGTGGGCAGCGATCCCGAGACCGATGTGGCGGTGCTCAAGATCGCGCTGGATCAATTGCCCGTGATCGCCCTGGGCAACGACCAGGATCTGCAGGTGGGCGATGCGGTGCTGGCCATCGGCAACCCCTTCAACGTGGGCCAGACCGTGACCTCGGGCATTGTCAGCGCCCTGGGCCGCAATCAGCTGGGCATCAACACCTTCGAAAACTTCATCCAGACCGATGCCGCCATCAACCCGGGCAACTCGGGCGGCGCCCTGGTCGATGCCGCGGGCCGTCTGGTGGGCATCAACACCGCCATCTTCTCGCGCAGCGGCGGCAGCCTGGGCATAGGCTTTGCCATCCCCGTGGGTACGGCACGCCAGGTCATGCAGGCCCTGGTGGCCGAGGGTCAGGTAGCGCGCGGCTGGATCGGCGTGCAGACCCGCGAGCTCACGCCCGAGTTCATCGAGGCTTTCAAGCTCAGCATCGCGGACGGCGTGCTGGTCAGCGGCGTGGTGCTGGACGCCCCGGCGGCCAAGGCCGGCATCAAGCCCGGTGATGTGGTCACCCGCGTGGCCGGCACGCCCGTGAACAGCCCGCGCCAGCTGCTGGCGGCCGTGGCCGCGCTCAAGCCCCAGAGCCAAGCCGCGGTGGCGGTGCAGCGCGGCAAGCAGCAGCTCGAGTTTCAGCTCAGGGTGGGGCAGCGGCCTCCACCCCAGGAATAGGTCAGCGGCCTGCTGCTCAGGCCTGGCCGGACGAACCGGAAGAGCCTGACGATGAGGAGGCCGAGGCATCCTCATCAGGCGCCTTGGAGTAGCGCATGAACAGGCCCGCGGCCCAGATGCCCACTTCGTAGAGCAGGCACATGGGAATGGCCAGGGCCAGCTGTGACACCACATCGGGCGGCGTCACGATGGCAGCGATCACGAAGGCGATCACGATGAAGTAGCCGCGGAAGTCGCGCAGCTTGGCCACCGTGACCAGGCCCATGCGCGCCAGCACCACCACCACCACCGGCACCTCAAAGGCGGCGCCGAAGGCGATGAACATGCTCATCACAAAGCTCAGATAGGCCTCGATGTCCGGCGCCGCCGTGATGCTCTTGGGCGCAAAGCTCTGGATGAAGGCAAAGACCTTACCGAACACAAAGAAGTAGCAGAAGGCCACGCCCAGGAAGAACAGCAGGGTGCTGGAGACCACCAGGGGCAGGACCAGACGCTTTTCGTGCGAATACAGCCCCGGCGCCACAAAGGCCCAGATCTGGTAGAGCACCACGGGCAGGGCCAGGAAGAAGGCAGCCAGCAGGGTGATCTTCAGCGGCACCAGGAAGGGCGAGATCACATTGGTGGCGATCATGGTGGAGCCCTGGGGCAGGTTCGCCACCAGAGGTGCGGCCAGCAGATCGTAGAGTGGCCCGGGCCCAGGATAGAGCGCCAGCGCGCCAAAGCACACGCCAATGGCGATGAAGGCGCGGATCAGGCGATCACGCAGCTCAATGAGGTGGGAGACAAAGGGCTGCTCGGTGCCGGCCAGTTCGTCCTCGGGCTTCTGGGAATCGCTCATGGGAAGGGTCGGCGGGGCGGCCGAAAGCGCGCCACGCGTGCGGCACCGGATTGCACATGACGGCGCACACCTTCACGCTGCTTGTACCACTGGGGAGTGGCGCCGCGCTTGAGGCGCCAGTTCTTCTTGGGTGGGCGGTAGCCGGGGGCCGGCAGGGCCGTGCTGTAGGCACTGCTTTCGTAGCTGGCCTCATCCAGGCCCGAGCTGGCCTCGGACCAGGTCTGCTCGAAGGCCTGATTGGCCTCGTTGAATTCCTTGTGAACCGTCTGCTCCACGTCGCGAGCTGCCTCCTCGACATGGGTCTTCATCTTCTTGAGCTCTTCGAGCTCGATGGAGCGGTTCACCTCGGCCTTGACGTCGGCCACATAGCGCTGCGCCTTGCCCAGCAGGTGGCCCACGGTACGCGCCACACGCGGCAGGCGCTCCGGCCCGATCACGATCAGCGCCACGGCGCCAATCAGGGCCAGCTTGTCGAAGCCGAAATCAATCATTCAGGACTGCCACGAGGCATCAGGGGCTGCCGGGTCAAGACTTGGTCTTGGCCTCGACGTCGACGGTATTGGGGTCGTGCGCCTTGCTGGCCGAAACCTGCTGCTGCGGGGCTGCGGCTTCAGCGCCGTTGCCGCTACCACCGTCCTTCATGCCGTCCTTGAAACCCTTGACGGCGGAACCCAGATCAGAGCCCACGTTCTTGAGCTTCTTGGTACCAAAGATCAGCACCACCACGACCAGCACGATGAGCCAGTGCCAAATGCTGAACGAACCCATAGTCATCTCCTGGAAACAAGACCGCCATTCTAGGGGGCCTGCATGACAATTCTTCGCCGGGGCTTATACGGCCCCGGCCCTCATCACCGAACTCGGTCTCCCAGCCCAGCCATGCAAGACATGGCTGGTCCTTCGCCGGGCGTCGGTCGGTCCTCAGGACCGAGCTCGGTCCCGGCTCAGCCTTTCGCCCAGGGGCGCGGGCCGCCCATCACATGCATATGCAGGTGATAGACCTCCTGGCCGCCGTCCGGACCGGTGTTGATCACGGTACGGAAGCCATTGCTCACGCCCAGCTCCTTCATCAGGCGCGGCGCCAGCACGGCCATGCGGCCCATCAGCTCGGCATGCTCGGGCTGCAGCTCGACCATGCTGGCAATGTGCAGCTTGGGAATGAGCAGGATGTGCACGGGTGCCCAGGGATGGATGTCGTGGAAGGCGAGGATGTGCTCATCCTCATAGACCTTCTTGGCCGGAATCTGGCCGGCGATGATCTTGCAGAAGATGCAGTTGGGATCGTGGCTCATTGAATGGCTTGCTTGGCGTTCAGGGTGGTCCAGCCGCGCACGATGCGGTAGAGGAACCAGATGGAGATCAGGCACCAGGCGATCCAGCCCGGCAGCAGGAGGAGCAGCCACAGCGGTGCGGTCAGCGCATAGGCCAGGCCGGCGAACAGCACGCTGCGCAGGCGCCAGCGGAAATGGCTGGCCTGCCAGCTGCCCTGGGCATCACCGCGCTTGATCAGGTCGATCAGCACCGCCACCAGCAGGAGCAGCACGCTCACCTGCATGCCCGGCAGCAGGGCGCCCAGGGCCACGATGGTGTGCAGCACATAGCTGACGATGCCCACCGCGCGCAGGTTCTGCGCCCGCACGGGATCGAGCACCACGGTCTCGACGGTCTGATTCATGATGGGCTTCAGCCTCCGCGGTTCTCGGGCCGCTGGGCGAATTCCTGCAGGCCCGACAGGCCCTCGCGTCGCGCCAGCTCGCGAATCACATCGGCCGGCGTCAGGCCGAACTGCGCCAGCGCGATCATGGAGTGGAACCACAGATCGGCGGTTTCGTAGACGATCTTCTGCGCATCGCCGTCCTTGGCGGCCATCACCAGCTCGGTGGCTTCCTCGCCCACCTTCTTCAGGATGGCGTCGGTGCCCTTGCTGAAGAGCTTGGCCACATAGCTGGCGGCGGCATCACCGCCGGCAGCGGGCTTGCGCGATTCGATGACGGCGGCCACGCGGGCCAGCACGTCCTGACTGTTCAGCTCTTGGCTCATTTGTAAATGCGCTCCGGGTCCTTGAGAACCGGCTCCACGGTCTGCCAGGCACCGCTCTCATAGCGCTGGTAGAAGCAGCTGTGGCGGCCGGTGTGGCAGGCGATGCCGGGTTCGTGACCCTGCTGCGTGATCTTGAGCAGCACCACATCGTTGTCGCAGTCCAGGCGCATCTCATGCACGATCTGCAGATGGCCGGATTCCTCGCCCTTGTGCCAGAGCTTGGCGCGCGAGCGGCTCCAGTAGACCGCTTGGCCCAGCTCGGCGGTACGGGCCAGGGCCTCGCGATTCATCCACGCGAACATCAGCACATCGCCACTGTCGCGCTCCTGCGCGATCACGGGGACGAGGCCATCGCGGTCCCATTTGATCTGTTCCAGCCAATCCATGGCGCCAGTGTACTCAGCCAAGATGGGTGGGGCCGGTGTGGCCGCGCTCCTGGGCAAACCACTGCAGCACGGGGATGGTGCCGGGCAGCACCGGCTGCTGCTGCACGGGCAGCTGATCCCAGGCCATGCTCTGCTGCTCGCGCATCTCGAACTCACCGCGCCACTCAAACACCTTGCAGAAGTGCAGACGCACGCGGGCATGCGGGTAGTCCATCATCTCCACCTTCCAGGGATGGACGGCACCAATGGTGATGCCCAGCTCCTCGTGCAGCTCGCGCCGCAGGGCCTGCTCCACCGTCTCGCCGGCCTCCAGCTTGCCGCCGGGGAACTCCCAGTAGCCGGCATAGACCTTGCCCTCGGGGCGCGAGGTCAGCAGGAAACGCCCTTCGCGTCCCTCAGCATCGCGCTCCACCAGCACGCCCACCGCCACATCCACCGGCACGCGTTCCTCAGACATGGTCCAGGCCCTCCGGCGCTTCACCGCGGATGCTGCGGCTCGGGAGAATCTCCGCCTGGCCGCGACCGGCCAGATCGCGAGCGAACTGGAAGGCCACCCGGCCCGAGCGCGAGCCGCGCTCCAGGGCCCAGACCAGGGCGGGCTGGCGCGCGGCGGCAATCGCTGCCTCATCCAGGCCGTAGAAGCGCAGCCACTGGGCGCAGATCTCCAGGTACTCCTGCTGGCTGAAGGGGTAGAAGCTGATCCACAGGCCGAAGCGCTCGGACAGGGAGACCTTCTCCTCGATGGCCTCGCCGGGATGCAGCTCACCGTTCTCGTCCATCTTGGCCGCCAGGTTGTCCTTCATATGCTCGGGCAGCAGATGGCGGCGGTTGCTGGTGGCGTAGATCAGCACGTTGTCGCTGGCCGCGGCCACCGAGCCATCCAGCATGGACTTCAGGGCCTTGTAGCCCAGCTCGCCCTCATCAAAGCTGAGGTCATCGCAGAAGATCACGAAGCGCTCGGGCCGGCCCGCCACCAGATCCACCAGATCGGGCAGGTCCACCAGATCGCTCTTGTCCACCTCGATCAGGCGCAGGCCCTGGGCGGCAAACTCGTTGAGCACGGCCTTGATCAGCGAGCTCTTGCCCGTGCCGCGGGCGCCCGTGAGCAGCACATTGTTGGCCGGTCGGCCGGCCACGAACTGCTCCGTATTGCGCAGCAAGCGCTCCTTCTGCGGCTCCACCTCCTTGAGGTCGGCCAGGCGTATGGTGGCCACATGACGCACCGGCTCCAGCATCAGGCGGCCGGCGCGGCGGCGGCCTCGGAAGGCCACGGAGGCCCCCCAGTCGGGCGCCATCAGGGGCTGCGGAAGAACGGCTTCAAGCCGGCTCAGCAGCGCTTCGGCGCGCTGCATCAGGGAGGTCAGGGCTTCTGGGACGGCGGACATATGGCCGCCAGTTTATAGGGCGCAGAAGAGACTCAGCCCAGCAGCATGCGCAGCGCGGGCTCCAGCTGTTCGCTGGGCATGCGCTTGAAGCCGGAGCGCGCATAGCGCTGCAGACGGCCGATCACAAAGCTGATCAGCACCGAGGCCTGGGCCTGGGCATCGACCGTGGGCGTGGCGGATCCGGAGGCCTCGGCCGCCTGGCGCAGGCCCTGGCGCAGCGCACTCTCGATGCGGTCAAAGAACTGGTTCATGCGCGCCACCAGGCGCTCGTTCTCGTAGACCAGGGCGTCACCCACCATCACGCGGGTCATGCCGGGATTGCGCTCGCCGAACTGCAGGAGCACGGCCACGATCTTCTGGGCCTGCACCAGGCCCGAGGCCTCGCGCTCGCCGATCTGCTTGACCAGGGTGAAGATGCTGCTCTCGATGAACTCGATCAGGCCCTCGAACATCTGGGCCTTGCTGGCGAAGTGGCGATAAAGAGCCGCCTCGCTGACCTCCAGCTTGGCCGCCAGGGCCGCGGTGGTGATGCGCTCGGAGCCGGGTTGCTCCAGCATGCCGGCCAGGGTCTGCAGGATCTGCACCCGGCGCTCCCCGGGGCGAGGCCGCTTGCGCGGCGCCTCGGCTGCGGCGGGAACATCATCCGGGAGTGCTTCTGCAGGAGTGGCGGCGTGCATCGGGTCCGGTGGGCTGCTGGGTTTGAAAACCATTCTGGCACAGCCCGAAACCAGACCCGCCCGGCCTTGCGCGACGCGGAGCTCAGTCGCGCAGCCAGCCGAGTCGCCGCGCCTCGTAGATGGCCTCGACCTTGGAGCGCACCTGCAGCTTGCGGTAGGTGCGCTTCACATAGGTCATCACGGTATGCGGCGAGACCTGCATGAACTGCGCGATCTCATCGAAGGTAAAGCCCTTGGCCGCCAGATGCAGCACACGCGACTCCTGCTCGGACAAGGCCACGGCCGACTCATCCTCCAGCGGAGCCGGCTGGGTCTGGCCGCTGATGGCCGGGGCCAGGCGCAGCAACAGGCGGCGCGCGATCACCGGGCTGATGGGGCTGCCACCGGAACGCAGGGTGCGCAGCTGGCCGGCCAGATCCAGGGCCAGAGAGTCCTTGAGCAGGTAGCCGGTGGCGCCGGCCTCGATGCTGGAGAGCACATGCTGCTCGTCGCCGAACACCGAGATCACCATCACATCGCAGCTGGGCCGGGTCTGGGCCGCATGCCGTATCAGCTCGATGCCGCTGCCGCCCGGCAGGTCCAGGTCCACCAGCAGCACATCGGGCTGGGTCTGGTCGAAGAGCTTGCGTCCCTGCGGCAGATCAGGGGCGATACCCAGCAGCTTGATATCCGGCACCGAGGCCAGGGCGAGTTGAAAGGCTTCGCGAAATCTGACCTGATCTTCAACGATCAGCACGGAAAAATCGGGCATGGCGATGGGGCGCAGAGAGGTGCCTCATTCTGCTTGCCCCCCATCCCAGCGACAAGCCGCCACCCTCCCCCCATGCGGAGGATGCAGAGGCAGGGACGCGACACGATTCTGGGGATTGCCTCGGGCGTCGAGTCAGGCCAGCCACGCCGGCCGAGAACTCAGCGCATCAGGCCCGCCAGCCCTGCCACGCGCCGATCCACATAGACCGGCCGGCGGCGCAGCCGCACGCCGGCCTCGGGTCCATGCTGCCCCACCCAGCGCTGCATCCACACGGTGCGCATGCCCACGGCCCGGGCCGCCTTCTGATGCACCAGGGTGTCTTCCACCAGCACGCAGCGCCCGGGCGCCAGGCGCTGACGGGCGCAGACCCAGCGCAGCATGCGCGTGTCGGGCTTGGGCCGGTGCTGGCCGAACATGCGCATGGACTCAAAGCCGATCACCCGCTCAAACAAGCGCTGCAGGCCCAGGGCCTTGAGCACGCGCCGGGCATAGGCCTCGGGCGCATTGGTCAGCAGGATCTTGCGCCCCGGCAGGCGGCGCAGCGCCGCCCGATCATGGGCATGGCTGTGGACCAGGGCCTCCAGACCCGGCAGGCTGTGTGTCTCGTCCAGGAAATGCCCCACCCGCACGCCGTGATGTCGCATCAGGCCCAGCAGGGTGGCGCCGTAACGCGCCCAGTACAAGCCGCGCAGGCGATCGGCCTCGGGCCGGTCCAGGCCCAGGTGACGAACGATGTAGTCCGTCATCGCCACATTCAGGGCGCCGAACACATGGTGCGAGGCGTTGTGGACCGTGTTGTCCAGATCAAACAACCAGACCTTGCGCGAGGAGCGCGTCAAAGCGGATCCGAACTGGTTTTCCCGAGCGGCGCCCGAGGATCCGGCTATGCCGGTCCTGCGGGTGCGCCCCCTCGAGGGGGCGGAGCCTGGACACAAACAGTCCCTGCGGACTGTTTGTGCCTGGCGACGGCCAAGGCCTCTGGCCTTGGCGGCCGCAGGCCGTAGGGGGGGAGCTTTCAATGCGATTTGATCATGGTGCCGTAGGCCTGATCCGAGAGGATCTCCAGCAGCATGGCGTGGGGCACGCGCCCGTCGATGATGTGCACCGCGTTGACGCCGCTCTTGGCCGCATCGATGGCGCCGGCGATCTTGGGGATCATGCCGCCGCTGATGGTGCCGTCCGCCACCAGCTCATCGATGCGCTTGGGGGTCAGTTCGGTCAGCAACTCGCCCTGCTTGTCCAACACGCCACGGATATTGGTCAGCATCAGCAGCTTCTCGGCCTGCAGCACGGTGGCCAGCTTGGCGGCCACCACATCGGCATTGATGTTGTAGCTCTCGTTATGCTCGCCGAAGCCGATGGGGCTGACCACGGGAATGAACTGGTCGTCCTGCAAGGCCTTCACCACGCTGGGGTCGATGGAAACGATATCGCCCACCTGGCCGATATCGTGCTCCTTGCTCGGGTCGTCCTTGTCCTGAACCTTGAGCTTCTTGGCGCGGATCATGCCGCCGTCGCGGCCGGTCAGGCCCACGGCCTTGCCGCCCGCGGCATTGATCAGGCCCACCACGTCCTGCTGGACCTCGCCGGCCAGCACCCACTCGACCACATTCATGGTCTCCTCGTCGGTGACGCGCATGCCCTGGATGAACTCGCCCTTCTTGCCCAGCTTGCCGAGCAGTCCCTCGATCTGCGGACCGCCACCATGCACCACCACCGGATTCAGGCCCACCAGCTTGAGCAGGACCACGTCCTCGGCAAAGTCCCTTTGCAGCTCCGGATCGGTCATGGCATTGCCCCCGTACTTGATGACGATGGTCTTGCCGTGGAACTTGCGGATGTAAGGCAGGGCCTGGGAGAGAATCTCGGCCTTCTCGCGCGGGGCGATATGGGATACGTCGCTGCTGTGGGCGGTGGGCTCGGTCTTCATGCTTGGTCTCGCTGCGGCTCAGGAAATTGCGCGGGATTGTAGGACGCCAGCAAGCTGGTGCCGTGGCGCAGGCAGCGACAATCGGGCCCATGCAAGTGGCCAGCTATCTCAAACTCTCGGTGGGCGTGGCGCTCGCCACCATCGCGCTCAAGACAGGCGCCTGGTGGTGGACCGGCTCCGTCAGCCTGGCGGCCGATGCGCTGGAATCCCTGGTCAATCTGGCGGGTGCCATGTTCGCCCTGGCCATGGTGAGCATTGCGGCCAGGCCCCCCGACGAAGACCACCCCTTCGGTCACCACAAGGCCGAGTTCTTCTCGGGCGGTTTCGAGGGCGTGCTCATCATCGCGGCCGGCCTGGG
Organism: Roseateles sp.; assembly: GCF_046300915.1. GTDB lineage: Bacteria > Pseudomonadota > Gammaproteobacteria > Burkholderiales > Burkholderiaceae_C > Kinneretia. Next base: position 9,744 of record NZ_JBKCLH010000117.1, read on the forward strand.
CATCGCCTGGGCCGCCGCCCATCGCCTGATGGATCCGCAGCCGGTCGAGGGCCTGGGCCTGGGTCTGGCTCTGGCCGTGATCAGCTCGGCCCTGAATGGCGGTCTGGCCTGGGCCATGCTGCGCAAGGCGCGCGAGCATCGTTCCATGGCCCTGGAGGCGGATGCCCGCCATCTGTTCACCGATGTCTGGACCTCGGCCGCCGTGGTGGCCGGGTTGATCGGCGTTTGGTTCACCGGCTGGCTGTGGCTGGACCCCCTGCTGGCCTTGCTGGTGTCCCTCAACATCCTGCGTGAGGGCGTGCATCTGATCTGGCGTGCCTCGCAAGGCCTGATGGACGAAGCGCTGGACGCGCCGTCCCAGGCAGCCATCCACGAGGTGCTGGTGCGCTTTACCCAGGCCGACCCGGTTCGCTTTGACCATATCGTGAGCCGCCACGCCGGGCAGCGCCGCTTCGTGGATCTGCATATGCACATGCCGGCCAACTGGTCCCTGGGCCAGGCGGCCGCGCTGCGCAATGCGGTGGAGCGGGCCCTGATGCAGGCCGTGCCCGGCCTGCGGGCCAGCATCCAGCTGCTGCCCAGCGATGTGGAAGCCCATTTCGACGACCCCAAGGATCTGATGTGATTGCCGTCTTGCAACGTGTGCGGGAGGCCCGCGTGGAAGTGGCCGGCCGCGTGACCGGCGCCATAGGCCCCGGCCTGCTGATGCTGGTCTGCGCCGAGCCCGGCGACACCGAGGCCCAGGCCGACAAACTCCTGGCCAAGCTGCTCAAGCTGCGCATCTTCAGCGACGAGGCGGGCAAGATGAACAAGAGCCTGCAGGACCTGGGCGGCGGCCTGCTCATCGTCTCGCAGTTCACGCTGGCGGCCGACACCAGCGGCGGCAACCGCCCCAGCTTCAGCGGCGCGGCCCCGGCCGAGCAGGGCCGCCGACTCTACGACCATCTGCTGGCGCGCGCCCGCGAACTCCACGCGGTGGTGGCTGCGGGGGAATTTGGCGCCGATATGCAGGTGCATCTGGTCAATGACGGCCCGGTCACCATCCCCATGCGCATCCAGTGAGCCCGTCATGAGCCCGCCCACCATCGTCCTGATCGACAGCACCGACACCCTCCCCGCGCAGCACGATCAGCCCCGCGAGGATCGCCGCGTGCAAGGAGCCCCCCAGCGCAAGACCTGGACCCTGCACGAGGCCGGGCCCATGAGCGCGGGCGTGTGGGAGTGCGAGCCGGGGCGCTGGCGCATCGTCTTTGCGCCCGAGCGCCAGGAGTTCTTCCATGTGCTGCAAGGCCGCGTACGCCTGCACGATGCGGCGGGCGCCTACACCGAGATCGGCCCCGGCCAGGGCGCGGTGATCCCGCCGGGCTTCGAGGGCGAGTTCGAGGTGCTGGAGGCCGTGCGCAAGCAGTTCGTGCTGGTGGACCTGGGGGGATAAAGCAAAAGCCCGCCAAAGGCGGGCTATATAGATCGGGAGTCAGGCCGCAGTGGCCTGTCCTCGGTCCTCAGTCACCTTGGCAGGCCGCGCCTGACATGCAGGACATGTCAGGCCCCTCCTGAGGCGTCGGACAGGCCGCAGCGGCCTGTCCTCGGTCCTCAGTCGGCATATTGCCCGGCGGCTTTGATGACGGGGCCCCACTTGTTGATCTCGGCCTCGACAAACTTCTTGTGCTCGGCACCGTCGACGCGCTTGTCGGTGATGACCACGGCACCCAGGGCTTCCTGGCGCTTGATGAACTCGGGGTCCTTGAGCGCGGCCTTGAGGGCGGCATTGATCTTCTCGATCACGGGCTTGGGCGTGTTCTTGGGCGCATACAGGCCGTGCCAGATACTCACATTGAAGCCCTTGAGACCCGATTCATCCAGCGTGGGCAGCTTGGCCAGGGCCGGGGTGCTGAGACGCTTGGGGGTGGTCACGGCATAGGCCTTGACCTTGCCGGACTCGATCTGGCTGGTGGTGTTGGTGGTCTGGTCGCACATGATGTCGACCTGACCGCCCAGCAGATCGGTCATGGCCGGGCCGGTGCCCTTGTAGGGCACGGTGGTCATGTCGATCTTGATGGCGCTCTGGAACAGCAGACCGCACAGATGCGAGGCGGCGCCCAGGCCGGCATTGGCCAGATTGATCTTGCCCTTGTTGGCCTCCAGCCACTTGCTCAGCTCGGCATAGTTGTTGGCCGGCAGACCGGGCTTGCCGATCAGGGTCATGGGCACTTCATTGATCATGCCCAGGTACTCGAAGTCGTCCAGGGTCTTGTACTGCAGATTGCGGTACAGGGCCGGCGAGGTGGCCATGCTGATGTGGTGCAGCAGCAAGGTGTAGCCGTCCGGTGCGGCCTTGGCCACCTTGGTGGCGCCCAGGGTGCCGCCGGCACCGCCGACGTTCTCGATCACCAGGGTGGCGCCCAGGGTCTTGCGCAGGGACTCCGCCAGATCGCGGGCCACCTTGTCGGTCGGACCACCGGCCGCGAAGGGCACCACGATGTTCACGGGTTTGTCGGGGTAGGCCCAGACGGCGCCAACGGCCATGGAGGCCGCCAGGGACAGCAAGAGCTTTTTCATTGTCTTCCTCTGCGTGTTGGATGTGATGGGGGAGCCCTCATGCTAGGAGAGTCCTGTGCGCATGTCGTATCGGGAATTACGTAAACCCAGGGCAGACGCATTGGAACCCAGATTTCAAACCCGCAGGACTGCGGCCCCTCCATCGCCGACGGTCTTGAAGGTCGTGGCACGGGCAAAGTCCCGGAAGAAGAGGACCGGCCGGCTAGCCGGGGGCCCGCCACGGGCTCAGTCGTACTTGCGCGCGTCCTCGATCACCCGCCCGTCATTGGGCAAACTGCCCGGCGGCAGCAGCTGCACCTCGCCGCGCAGCTTGGTAATGTCGCGCAGCGCACCGGCCAGCTGATCGGCCAGCCCCTCGGGCGCGGCGCCGCTCAGCTCCACCTTGAGCGTCATGCGGTCCTGGGCCATCTCGCCCTCCACCACCAGGCGCGCCCGGCCCAGCGGGCCCGGAAAGCGGCGCAGCAGCTCGGCCACCTGGCTGGCATGCACAAACATGCCGCGCACCTTGGCGCTCTGGTCGGCCCGGCCCATCCAGCCCTTGATGCGGGTGTTGCTGCGACCCGTGGGGCAGCGTCCCGGCAACACGGCCGAGAGATCGCCGGTGCCGAAGCGGATCAGGGGGTAGTCGGGGTTGAGCGTGGTGACGACCACCTCGCCCACCTCGCCCTCGGGCACCGGGTCGCCGGTGCCAGGGCGCACGATCTCCAGGATCACGCCCTCGTCCAGCACCAGGCCCTCGCGGGCCAGGGTTTCATAGGCGATCAGGCCGATATCGGCCGTGGCGTAGCACTGGTAGGCCCGCACGCCGCGCTCGATCAGCCAGTCGCGCAGCGAGGGCGGAAAGGCCTCGCCGCTGACCAGGGCCTTGGTGATGGACAGGCGCTGGCCCGCCTCCTGGGCCTTGTCCAGCAGGATCTTGAGAAAGCTGGGCGTGCCCACATAGCCTTGAGGCCGCAGCTCGGCCATGGCCTGCAGCTGCAGCTCGGTATTGCCCACGCCGCCCGGGAAGACCGTGCAGCCCAGGGCATGGGCGCCGGTTTCCATCATGGATCCGGCCGGCGTGAGGTGGTAGCTGAAGCTGTTGTGCAGCAGCTCGCCGGCCCGCATGCCGGCCGCATGCAGGGCGCGGGCCACACGCCAGTAGTCGCTGCGCGCGCCCTCGGGCTCGTAAATCGTGCCGGGCGACTGGAACACGCGCCGCGCCGCGCCCCAGCCTATGGCCGAGAAGCCGCCAAAGGCATCGCCCCCGGCCGCACGCGCCGCCTGCTGGCGCGCCAGCAGCTCGGACTTGCGCGTGACCGGCAGGGTGGCCAGGGCCGCGCGCGAGGCGATGCGCGCGGCCTCCACGCCCTGCAGCAGGCCCGCGAAGGCGGGCGCCTGTGCCTGGGCATGGGCGATCTGGGCCGGCAGCGCGGCCATCAGCGCCGCCTCGCGCTCGTCGGCCCCACGGATTTCCTGCGCGTCGTAGAAAGACTCAGGGCTACTCATCGCCATCACTCCATCCCGACAGGTTTTTCTTCAGCGTGGCCACGAAGTCGCGCAGCTGCGCATGATCCTTGACCGTCTTGCTCACCCACTCCGGCGTGCGCGCCGGCCGCTTGACCAGGGCCAGCTGCAGCAGCGCCCCGTCGACCGCCGCCTTGGCAATGGCCTGCCCCTTGCGCTCGAACACGCCCGCGCGCTCGCTCAGCCCCAGATCGCGCAACTCGCGCCGCAGCTTGAGCAAGGCCTCCTCCGGCTTGAAGGCCGGCGGGGCGAAGAAGTCGTTATCACTCATGTCGAAGTCCGCTTCGGTCACACGAATCGCGCAGCACCGACTGAGCGGAGCCCGAGGGTCCGGCTTTGCCGGCCCTACGGGCTCGCCCCCTTGAGGGGGCGCGCGCAGCGCGTAGGGGGTGGGCTAGGCCAACCAGCGCTTGCGCCGCTTGTAGCTCTTCACATCCTTGAAGCTCTTGCGGTCGCCACCGCCCACGCCCAGGTAGAACTCCTTGACGTCCTCGTTCTCGCGCAGGGCCTTGGCCTCGCCGTCCATGACCACGCGGCCGCTTTCCAGGATGTAGCCGTAGTCGGCATAGCGCAGGGCCATATTGGTGTTCTGCTCGGCCAGCAGAAAGGTCGTGCCCTCCTTGGCATTGAGATCCTTCACGATCTCGAACACCTCCTCCACGATCTGCGGCGCCAGGCCCATGCTGGGCTCGTCCAGCAGCACCATCTTGGGGTTGGCCATCAGGGCGCGGCCGATGGCGCACATCTGCTGCTCGCCGCCCGAGGTGTAGGCGGCCTGCGAGCTGCGTCGGGTCTTGAGGCGGGGGAAGTAGTTGTAGACCTTCTCCAGCGTCTCGGCCACGGCGGCGCGGCCGTCGCGCCGGGTGTAGGCGCCGGTCATCAGGTTGTCCTCGATGCTCAGGTGGGCGAAGCAGTGGCGCCCCTCCATCACCTGCACCACACCGCGGTTGACCATCTCGGCGGTAGACAGCTTTTCGATACGCTCGCCGCGCAGCTCGATGCTGCCCTTGCTGACCTCGCCGCGCTCGCCGGCCAGCAGGTTGGACACCGCCCGCAGCGTGGTGGTCTTGCCCGCGCCATTGCCACCGAGCAAGGCCACGATGCGGCCTTCCTGAACCTGCAAGGACACGCCCTTGAGCACCAGGATCACGTGGTTGTAAATGACCTCGATGCCGTTGACGTTGAGGAATGGGGTGGACATGGTG
>NZ_JBKCLH010000118.1:0-4567 GCF_046300915.1 Roseateles sp.
GTTTGAACATTCACGCCTCGCTGCTGCCACGTTGGCGCGGTGCGGCGCCTATCCACCGCGCCATCGAGGCCGGCGATGCCGAAACCGGCATCACCATCATGCAGATGGATGCGGGCCTGGACACCGGCGACATGCTGCTGATCGAGCGCGAGCCCATCCGCGCCGAGGACACGACCGCCAGCCTGCACGACCGACTGGCCGCCCTGGGCGGGCGTCTGATCGTCGAGGCCCTGGAACTGGCCGCCTGTGGCGGTCTGCAGGCCACGCCCCAGCCCGAGGCCGGCGTGACTTACGCCCACAAGATCGAGAAGGCCGAGAGCGCGATCGACTGGCGGCAGGATGCCGCCCAGATCGCACGCCGTCTGCGCGCTTTTGACCCTTTCCCGGGTGGCCAGGCCCAGCTGGAGGGAGAGACCCTCAAGATCTGGCGGGCCGAGCCGGCCGAGGGCAGGGGAGCGCCTGGCGAGGTGCTGGCGGCCGATGCCGGCGGTCTGCTGGTGGCCTGTGGTCAGGGCGCGCTGCGCCTGCTGGAGCTGCAGCGCGCCGGCGGCAAGCGCCTGGGGGCCGCGGCTTTTCTGCAGTCGCGTTCCATGGCGCCGGGCAGCCGTCTGGCTTGAATTGCCGAGGGCCGGCCCCATCTACACTGCGCTAACTCCAGGAGGATCGACCATGTTCAATCTGATGAAGACCGCCATCCTGATGGCCGCCATCACCGCCTTGTTCATGGCCATCGGCTCCTTGCTGGGTGGGCAGCAGGGCATGATGCTGGCCCTGGTGGTGGCCCTGGGCATGAACTTCTTCAGCTACTGGTTCTCGGACAAGATGGTGCTGAAGATGTACAACGCCCGCGAGGTGGACGCGAGCACGGCGCCGCAGTTCTACGCCATGGTGCAGGAGCTGGCCGCCAAGGCCCAGCTGCCCATGCCCAAGGTCTACATCATCGATGAGGCCGCCCCTAATGCCTTTGCCACCGGCCGCAACCCCGAGCATGCCGCCGTGGCGGCGACCACGGGCATCATGCGCGTGCTCTCCGAGCGCGAGCTGCGCGGCGTGATGGCGCATGAGCTGGCTCATGTGAAGCACCGCGACATCCTGATCTCCACGGTCAGCGCGACCATGGCCGGTGCCATCTCCATGCTGGCCAACTTCGCCATGTTCTTCAGCCCGCGCGATAGCGAGGGCCGGCCGGCCAACCCCATCGTGGGCCTGCTGGTGGCCATCCTGGCGCCCATCGCGGCCAGCCTGATCCAGATGGCGATCAGCCGCGCCCGCGAGTTCGAGGCCGACCGCGGCGGCGCCGAGATCTCGGGCGACCCGCGTGCCCTGGCCTCGGCCCTGGACAAGATCCAGCGCTATGCCCAGGGCATCCCCATGCAAGCCGCCGAGCGCCATCCCGAGACGGCACAGATGATGATCATGAACCCGCTCTCGGGCGGCGGTCTCAAGGGCCTGTTCAGCACCCACCCGGCCACCGAGGAGCGTATCGCGCGCCTGATGGCCCTGGCGAACGGTAACGGCCGTTGAGGCCCGCCGGCGGCGGCCGACTCAAGACCCGACCCCGCCTGCCGATAATCCAGCGATGAAGCGCGCACCTCTCCCGCTCACGATGTTGCTCCCCGGCCTGGCCCTGCTGCTGGCCGGCTGCGAGCAGCTGGGCATCGAGGATCCGGCCAAGGTCGCGGCCGCCAAGGAGGCTGAGGGCAAGGCCGTGGGCAGCGCCTGCCGCCATGCGATGCGCGCCATCGAGGACTGCTATGTGCTCAATCCCAAGGCGCAGAAGGCGGCGGTGTTCGCTGGCTGGCGCGAGATGGACGAGTACATGCGCGAGAACAAGCTGGAGGGTGTGACGCCCCAGGTGCCGCGCCCCGGCGCCTCCAAACCGGCCACCAGCGACGAGTCCATCGAGACCGAGCCCAAGGGCGCGGCGCGCGAGCGCAGCAGCGGCAAGTCGGGCTGATCTGCAGTTCGGGGCCGTCGCCTTGCACTTGGTCGCAGCGCCCGCGATCAGTGCCGCCGGGCACGGCAAGATGCGTTGCATCGACAATAGATGCAGCCGTAGGAGGCCCGCCATGAATCGCAACAAGACCCGCCGCCATCTCATGTTTGGCGCCCTGGCCCTGGGCCTGGCCGCCGGCGCCCAGGCCTGGACCTGGAACCTGGGCAGTGGAGAGCGCGTGGACGGCAATGGCGAAATGGGCAGCGAGGCCCGCTCGCTGGGCGCCTTCGAGGCCATACGCCTGAGCGGCAACTTCAAGCTCAAGGTGCGCCAGGCCGGTGGCGACACGCTGGAGATTTCGGCCGACAAGAATCTGCTGCCTTATATCGAGACCCGTGTGGTGGAGAGCAAGGGCGGTCTCAAGACCCTGGAGATCGCGCCCAAGAACGGCTATCGCCTGAGTAGCCGCCAGCCCGTGCAGGTCCATGTGGGCATGATCGTGCTGCGTCGACTTGCCCTGGAAGGCAGTGGTGACGCGAGGGTGGAGGGTATGAAGACGCCGCGTCTGGAGGTGGCCGTGGCGGGTTCGGGCGATGTGTTGCTCAGCGAGTTGTTCAGCGAGGAGGCCTCTTTCAGTGTCGCGGGCTCCGGCGATATCCAGGCTCAAGGGCGGGTCAATGCCCTCAAGGTCTCGGTGGCCGGTAGCGGCGATGTGAAGGCGGCCGACCTCGCGGCGGACGAGGTGCGTGTCAGCGTGGCGGGCAGCGGCGATGTGCTGGTGCAGGCCAACAAGCAGCTCAAGGCCTCGATCGCGGGTTCGGGCGATGTGCGCTACCGTGGCACGCCCCAGATCTCCAGCTCGGTGGCCGGCAGCGGTTCCATCCTGCCCATGAGCCGCTGACGCGGGGCGCGACTGCGGCCGGTTTGCCACGTCGCCTCCGTCCGTGGATCGCCTTGCGCACAGGCCGGCGCCCACAAAACGCTAGCGGCCCCGACAATGGGGCCATGAAGTCCCACTGGTCTGCCATCGCTCAGCATCCCGAATTCCGTCTGGGCGCGCGCGACATGATGAGCATCACCCTGGGCATCTCGGCCTGGGGGCTGGTGACGGGCGTGGCCATGGTCAAGAGCGGCTTGTCCGTGCCCCTGGCCCTGCTGATGAGCTTTGTGGTGTTTGCCGGCAGCTCGCAGCTGGCGGCTTTGCCCCTGATTTCGGCCGGCGCCCCCATGTGGGTGCTCTGGGCCACGGCCTTCTGCGTCAATCTGCGCTTTGTGATCTTCAGCGCCCATTGGCGCCAGTACTTCGGCCACCTGCCGCGGGCGCAGCGTCTGCGCATCGCCTATTTCGCGGCGGATCTGAACTATGTGGCCTTTCTCAAGCGGTTTCCGGACGGCCGGCCCGCGCCTGAGCAACTGCCCTATTTCTGGGGCGGCGTGGCGCTCAACTGGTGTGCCTGGCAAATCCCCTCGGTGGCCGGCATCCTGCTGGCCAACCATGTGCCCACCGAGTGGGGCCTGGGCTTTGCCGGGGTGCTGGCCCTGCTGGGCCTGTCCTACTCCTTGCTGAAGGACCGCAACACCTGGGTCTCGGCCGCCGTGGCCGGCTGTGCGGCGGTGGCCGCCTATGCCCTGCCGCTGCGCCTGAACATCCTGGTGGCGATTGCCGCCGCCGTGACCGCGGGCCTGCTGCTGGAGAAGTGGCTGCCCGAGAAGAGGAGGCCCGCATGAGCAGCTGGGAAACCGTGTTGGCCATTCTGGGTATGGGCCTGATCACCCTGTTGACCCGGGCCTTCTTCCTGATTCCCCAGCAGGAGCTGCCCCTGCCGGACTGGCTCAAGGACGGCCTGCGCTATGCGCCGCTGGCCGCGCTGGCGGCCGTGATCGTGCCCGAGATCGTGATGAGCAACGGCCAGCTGATCAGCACCTGGAAAGACGCGCGCCTCTATGCCACGGCCGTGGGGACGGCTTATTTTTTCTGGCGCGGCGGCATCCTGGGCACCATCATCAGCGGCACGGCCGTGATGCTGGCCCTTCGCATCGGCCTAGGCTGGTAACCCTGCTGTTGTCTGGCCACTGGCCGGCCGCTTGGTAAGCTTGAGGGTGATGCGGCACCGGGACGGTGCCCGACCGGTTTCTCAACTCCAAGCGTCTTTCCTCTGATCATGAACGTTCTGCGTTTCTCCGACCTGATCGCTGCCGGCAAGGTGGCCGGTCAGCGCGTCTTCATCCGTGCCGACCTCAATGTGCCGCAGGACGATGCCGGCCGCATCACCGAGGACACCCGCATCCGCGCCTCGATTCCCTGCATCCAGGCCGCCCTGAAGGCCGGCGCCGCCGTGATGGTGACCTCGCACCTGGGCCGCCCCACCGAGGGCGAGTTCAAGCCCGAGGATTCCCTGGCCCCAGTGGCCCAGCGCCTGGGCGAGCTGCTCGGTCGTGAAGTTCCCGTCGTGGCCAACTGGGTCGATGGCGTCGAAGTTCAGCCCGGCCAGCTGGTGCTGCTGGAGAACTGCCGCGTCAACAAGGGCGAGAAGAAGAACAACGAAGAGCTGGCCAAGAAAATGGCAGCCCTGTGCGACATCTACGTAAACGACGCGTTTGGCACCGCCCACCGCGCCGAGGGCACGACCT
>NZ_JBKCLH010000119.1:0-20878 GCF_046300915.1 Roseateles sp.
GCTGGCTGCCGCGCAACCATGCCCTGGTGCGCCGCGCCCTGATCGACACCGAGCTCTGGGCCGCGCTGAACCAGCGCCTGGCCGCCGTGGGCATGCGCGTGATCGACAACCTCTATGCCGACCACATCTGCCTGGCCATGCTGCGCCCGGCCGAGGTCTCGGTTTTTGGCGAGACGGGCCTGGCCGCCAACAACAATCTGGACCTGCCGCGCGACGGCGTGGCCCTGCTGGTGGTGCTGTGGTCCCTGATCGTGCTGCCCAAGCGCCAGCGCCAGATCGCGCGCGCCGATGCGCAGGACGGGGAAGGGCAGGGCGAGATGTTCGCCACCGACAAGCCCCTGCCCCTGGCCGCCAGCGTCTCGCCCACGGTGAGCTACCGCAGCCTGCTGGCCGACTTCGGCAACCAGCTGGGCAAGAAGATGCGCCTGGACGCCAACCTCAAGCTGCTGGAGCGCAACGGCTTCATCATCCGCCGCGGCGAGGACATCGCCGAGGGGCCGCTCTTGGACCTGCTGCTGGACTACGAGACCCTGGCCCCGCGCATCCTGGACGGCGCCCTGGCCGATGTGCTGGCGCGCAGCACCGACCCCACGGTGGCGCCCCTGCTGGCCAAGCTGCGCCAGGCCGAGCAGGAGGAGCTGCCGGATGCGCTGGATGAAGAAGCGCCAGCGCCGGAAGCGGCCGCCGACGCCAAGAACAACAACAACGACAACAGCGAGTCCTGATCCACCATGTTTCATCTGCAATCGCTGGAGCTGCTGCACTGGGACTATTGCCGCCGCGTCTCCATGCCGCTGGACGGTTCCATCATCACCATCGCCGGCCCCAATGGCTCGGGCAAGACCACCTTGCTGGATGCCATGCGCACCCTGCTGGGCCTGGAGTGCTCGGGCGGCCGCACCTACAAGACCTATGCCCGCCACGCCAATGCCGAGACGGCCTGGCTGCGCGCCCTGGTGGACAACCGCCCGCGCGGGCGCCAGAACAGCTCGCGCCCCTTTGCCAGCTCCCTGCTCTATGCCGACCAGGTGACCCTGGCCTGCCGCATCGAGCGCCAGGGCGGTGACTGGGTGCGCCGCTACATCATGGTGGACGGGGTGCATGAGATCGAGACCCTGACCGACAAGGCCGAGAAGGACTGGCTGGGCATCGAGGCCTGGAAGCGCCGCCTGGAGGCCGCGGGCCTGACCCGCGCCATCGGCCGCGTGCTGGCCCTGGAGCAGGGCCAGACCGACCGGCTCTGCGAGCTGAGTTCCAAGGAGCTGCTGCGCCTGGTGTTCGAGGTCTTTGGCGACCAGGAGGTGCTGGACCGCTACGACCAGGCCCGCAGCCACCAGCAGCAGCTGATGAAGGAGGTGGAGCAGGCCACCCATGAGCTCTCCCACGCCCAGGCCCAGCTCTCCGACCTGGCCAACCGCGTGAACAGCTATCAGCAGTACCAGCTGCGCCTGAAGGAGCGCGAGCGCCTGGCCACCGAGGTGGTGCCGGTGCTGCAATGGTCCGAGGGCCGCCAGCGCCTGGCCCAGCAGCTGCGCGAGCTGCACCGCCAGCGCCTTTTCGCCTCGGGCGATCGGCGCCAGATGTCGGCCAAGCGGGCCGAGCTGCATGCCTTGTTTGAAAAGGTGGAGGCCGCCAAGCGCCGCCTGCAGGAGCTGGAGAGCGAGCGCAAGCAGGCGCGCAGCGCTTTCGACGCCGCCCGCGAGGCCGAGCGCCCCATGGAGCTGCTGGCCAAGCGCGAGGAAGAGCTCAAGACCCTGGCCGCGGTGGAAACCGATGGCGCCGAGCTGAGCCAGCGCCTGGAACACCTAAGCAGCCAGCAGCACGCGCTGCGCGAGGCCTTCACGCGCCAGAACGACCAGTCCCGCAAGGCCCAGGCCGCGATGGACGCGCTCAGCGGCCAGCGCCTGCCGCCGCCGCCGCCTGAGGTCTCGCGTTTTCGCAAGGCGCTGGACGAGGCCGGCATTGCCCACCATGTGCTGGCCGACTGCATCGACATCGCCGACGAGACCTGGCGCGCCGCGGCCGAGGGCTTTCTGCGCCCCTCGCGCTGGGTGGTGGTGCTGGAGCGCTCATCGGACGAAGGCCGCGCCTTCGGCCTGGCCGCCAAGGAACGCTACCGCCACTATGTGGTGGGTGATGCCGAAAGCGCCCCGGCCCTGCCGCCCAAGGACTCCCTGCTGGCGGCCCTGAACATCAATGCCAAGCTGCCGGGCTGGCTGCTGCGCCAGCTGGCCAGCATCCGCTGCGTCAAGGACACCGAGGCCGGCGCCCAGTATTCCAAGTCGTCCGGCGGTGAGTGGATCACCCAGGACGCCTACTACCGCGACGGCCGTGGCGGCCGCAGCCTCTGGGTGGAGGCGCGCGACTACCAGTTCGGCGCCTCGGCCCTGGACTCGCGCCGCGCCTCGCTGGAGCGCGAGCTCAGCCGCTACGACGTGGAGCTCACCCGCATCGCCAAGGAACAGGCCGAGGTGGAGCGCCAGCTCAAGGATGCGCAGAAGGCCGCCCAGGGCCACAAGGCCGCCCAGGAGCTGGCCGAGCGCGCCGCCGAGTTTGCGGAAGGGCGCGCCCGTCTGGCCGGCCTGCGCCAGGCCCGGGTGGAGGCCGCCGGCCGCATGGCGGCCCTGGATGCCGAGCACGACCGCGCCCTGACCCAGGCCACGCGCAGCGAGCGCGACTACGAGGCCGCCCAGGGCGGCCTCAAGGCCAGCGAAGACAATGTGCTGCGTGGCCAGCGCGAGCAGGAGCAGCGCCTGCAGGAGCTGCGCGCCAGCGCCCGCGCCTCGCGCGAGGCCGGGGCCAAGTTCCCCAGCAGCTGGATCCAGCCGGCACGCATTGCCCAGCTGCGCGACGAGTTCGAGAATGCCAAGCAGGCCGAGATCGCCATGCGCCATGTGCAGCAGGAGCTGGACACGGGCCTGAACAACGGCACCTGGGAAACCGATGTGGCGGTGCAGGAGCGCCATGCGCGCATGAGCGTCTCGGTGCTGGAGCAGAGCACCCAGCTGGACGACCGCCGCGCCAGCAACGAGATGGCGCGCATTGCCGCCTTCAATGCCCGCGAACGCTATATCGATGTGCTGCGCGCCACGGTGCGCCGCTACAAGAAGAATGTTCAGGAGCTGGGCGAGCTGGCCGGCGTGATCGCCCAGGCCGAGCTGCCGCATCTGGACAACGACGATATGGTGTTGGCCCAGGCCGGCCTGCATGTGCGCTTCAACTTCGACGGCAAGGGCGAGGTGGGCCTGAACGACGGCGAGGCCTCCGGCGGCCAGCAGGTGCTCAAGAGCCTGATCCTGCTGGTGGCCCTGATGAAGGACGACGAGACGCCCGGCGGCTTTGTCTTCATCGACGAGCCCTTCGCCCACCTGGACGTGCGCAATATCCAGCTGGTCGGCCACTTCCTGCGCTCAACCCGCGCCCAGTACCTGCTGACCACGCCCATCACGCACAACGTGGAGGTTTTCGAGCCCAGCGAGATCACCCTGGTCACCAGCAAGAAGCCGCGCGGCGAACGCTGGGCCCCGCCCATCGCGGTGATCCAGCGCCGGCCCGAGAAGTCGCTCTACGACTGAGGCGCCGGGGCGGGCCTCACTCCAGCGAGGTCGGTGTGGGCTGCCAGACGCCTGCGCTCACATGCTCGTAGAGCACGCAGCGCACCCAGCGCGGCTGACCGCGCGTGAGCGGCAGGCTCAGGTGATGACGCAAGAACTGCTCGGCCTCGCTGTCGGCGTCCTGGAACTCGAAGCCGCTGCACAGACCCAGTGCGCTCAGGGGCTGGCTCCAGACGCGGCGTACGCGGCCCGAGAACGGTGGCACGCTGTCGTCCTCGCCGAGTAGCAGGCGCATCTCGTAGCAGCTGCCTTCCAGGGGCTGCTCGCTGCGGGTCAGCACCCGGATGCCGCGCTCGCTCAGGTCCAGCACCACGCCACCGGCCGCCTCGGCATGACGGGCCGGCTTGAAAACCCAGATCGGGATCTGCTCCCGCTGCATCGGCACCAGGAAGAACTCCACCCGCTCATGTCGTCGGCGCTGCGCACCCTGCGGGGGCTGACCCAGGGCGGGCGAGGGCGTTTGCATCCAGGCAGTCATGATCGTGCAGGTTTAGGCTGGCCAAGTCGTACCGGGAGTGGATCAAGCGTAGATCACAGCAGCGTGAAGCCCGGGTTCATTCGAGGGAGCCGGGTCCGTGCTGCGCCTCAATCAAGCCCTGGCTAAAGAGCTCCCAGGCCTCCGCCATCATTTCCTCGCTGCTTTCGTCGCCTGCGATCAGAAACTCAAAGAGCGTCTCACCCGTGAAGCGGCGCAGCAGACCCATGCGCCGGCCCGGCATATCGTGCGCCACCATGGCGACCACCCGCCTGCCTTTGGCCGTGCGCCCATAGGGCTCGTGCACCAGACTTGCCTTGAATTCCATAGGCACCATCAGTCCTCTCCCATGTTCCGCGCACTATCGGGTACGCGCGCAGTAGATTTCCGACTGCCAATTTTCATCAAACGGAAACAATTTTCCATCCGTGTTGCCGTCGACTTTGGGAGCTGGTGTTGGTCGGCGCAGGCAGAACTGGCCTGCCATCAATTTCGATTGACACGGTAGTCGCCGCGCGTGGCATGATGCACTGCACAAATTTTCCAGTGGCAGGCGACTCACTCTTCCCCGGACCGAATGGTCCATGTGTCCGAAGGAGCTGCAATGCGCCAACGATCCCCAACGCCGCGATGCGATCAGGAGGGTTTTCCGGTCGCCGCTCTGCTCGACTTGGGCGCGTCCGAGCCCGTGAACGTCCATGGTGGCGCGGCCGAGCGGGCGGCTGAGATCGCCAGCTTCTGTCTGCAGGCCTGGTTGCGTGCAGCGAGTGAGCCGGTGTTGCCGGACGCGTTGGACGACGCCTTCCAGGGGATTCATGCGAGGCGCATGGAAATTGCCGGGGAGTTGTCGCGTCTGATTGAAGAGCTGGAACAGCAGCGAGTTTCGGATTCTGCGCGTGCGATGCCGAAGCACTGAAGGCGGCACTGCAGGGTGCTGAATCTCACTGGGCTTGGGGTACTCCAAAGCGGCCTGCTGCCAGGTCTGCGTGGGCACTGAACAGCCAGGGCGAGCCGGGGGCTACCGAGTACAGCTGCTCATTTCCCGTGCTGAGCCTTCGAAGCCGGAATACCGAGTCGCTCATGGCGTCGCCCAGCACTGCCGCCTCGGCTTCGTGCCGGATCTCAAACTCCCCCGGGTCGAACCCGTTGAGGCGCAGCGTTTCCGCGAGCGAGTTCCACAGGTGGCCGGACTTGGTAGCAAAGTGCAGGTGCATGGCTGTACCGCTGATGGCTGTGCATGACAGAGGCGAGCTTGCCTGCCCCCTGTGACCGGGTCTTGACAGCCTGGGTCTGGTGTGATGGCGATGCCCTGGCTGTGACTTTCTTGGCATTTGCTCGGACCTGCTGCGTCCCGATGCCGCATGCGCGGATGGTTCGGTTGCCACTGCCAATGGGGCACTTGTGCTTGAAGTCATGGACAGCAAATTTCGCGCTGCTTTGCAACAATTGGCTGAGCCGCAGTCCGAACACATGAAGTCATCAACAACGAAGCTGTCAGCCCAGCTCGAACAGGAGCTCGGCCGCGTCATGGCGCGGCGCGCATTCGATGTTTACTTCCAACCCATTGTGGACAGTGGTTGCGGTCGAATCATTGGATACGAGGCACTCACCCGTGCTCCGGCTGACTCTCCCTTGCATGCGCCTGCCGTGCTGTTTGACGTGGCTGCCGCTGCGGGGAAGCTGGTCGAGTTGGAGCGGCTGGTGCTTCGGCGCATCGTCACTCGCTTCGCCGAGCTGGGCTTGCCCGGCCTGCTCTTCGTGAATGTGACGGCCGACACCCTGATGTCCGCCAAAGGGCGGCAACTGCAGATTGCCACTGAGTTCGCGGAACTGGGGCTGCCAACCTCGCGTGTCGTGGTCGAACTCACCGAAACACGTCCTGTGCTTGATCTGGTTCAGCTCGACGGGGCGGTGCTGGGCCTGCGTGCCAGCGGCTTCCAGTTCGCTCTTGACGATTTGGGGGAGGGTTTCGCCAGCCTCAAGCGCTGGGTGGACCTGCGGCCTGATTACGTCAAGATAGATCGGCATTTCGTGGACGGTGTCGCCAGCGATCCCATCAAGCAGCGATTTATCCGCTCCATCCTTGATATGGCTCGTTCCAGTCATGCCGCCGTTGTCGCGGAAGGGTTGGAGCAGGAGGGCGACCTGGCTTGTCTTCGGGCGATGGGCGTAAGTCTGTGCCAGGGCTATCTGTTTGCACGACCCAGCCCTACGCCACGCGCCCAACTGCGCGCCGATCTGCTGGTGCTGCTGAGCGGTCCGGAAAGTGTCGGGAGCGGGCGCCACCGGGCGGTGGACAAGGCGGGCGATCTGGCGCGCCCCGCCCAGACGGTGGGGGCCGACGCGACATGCGTCGAGGTGATTCAGATGTTTCGCAGCGATGAGTATCTCCTCGCCCTGCCGGTGCTGGACGAGAGCCGGCGGCCCATGGGCCTGCTGAGGTCCATGCATGTGCTCAAGCGTGGCGCCGAACGCTACTTCACCGATCTCTTCGGTCGCCGGAGTTGTCTGGAGTTGATGGATCACAAGCCCTGGGTTTTCGACGTCGGTGCCAGCCTGCGATCCATCAGCGAGACGATCAGCAATTCCGATGACCGATATCTTGCCGACGGTTATCTGGTGACAGACCAGGGGCGCTTCGTGGGGGTTGGACGAGCCTCCGACCTCATCAAGGCCTTGGCGGATCAGCAGGCACTGACTGCCCGGCATGAGCATCCCTTGACGGGTCTTCCGGGCGTCCAGACCCTGGAGCCCCAGTTGCAGATGTGGGCGCAAAGGCGGGGCCGCTTTGTCGCAGTTCTCTTCGGCATCAGCGCCTTCAAGGGCTTCAATGCCGAATACGGACACGAACAGGGCGACCAGTTGATTCGCTTTGTCGCGGCGCTGATCGCGAAGGCGGCGGCCCCGGCCAATGGCTTTGTCAGCCACTTCAACAGTGACGACTTCTTCCTCCTGCTACCCGCCGAAGGCGAGTGGCAGAGACCGCTCACGCAGATCTGCTCCGATTTTGATGCAGGGGTGCACCGATTCCTGCGGACGGAGCATGTGCTGGCGGGGGGGTATAGTGGCCTTGATCGGCTCCAGAACGAGGTCATGCAGGCGCTACCCAGTCTTCGCGCGGGGGGATTGCTGTGCGAGGCTCAAAGCCCGCCATGGCCAGAACTGCTAGCCCAGCTTCGGGCGCTGCGGCAGGCCGCCAAACAAAGGGGGCGGGATAGCTGCTTCCTGCTTGCTGCCTGAGCTGTACGGCGCGGACGGCAGAGGACGGCGGGCGCAACGACTGTTCGTGCGTGAGCACTTGTGCGCATATGTCAAGAACTGTCATCAAGGTCTGATGGCGTGATTGCGCGTGATTTGCGCAAAATCTCGGCACCCCCCATTTGGGGGTGACGCTTACCTCCGGCAGTACCCATGAGCATCAGCAGAAAACTACCCCTGGCCATCGCCTTGGCTTTGATCTTGAGCCTCGCAGCAGGCTTTTTCGGCCTTTGGGCCGCGGGCCAGGCCTTGGCCGTGTTCAATACCGACGTACAGCGTCAGGTCGCGGCGGAGCGACTCGCCGCCGAGCTCGAGAGCCACTTCAAGACGCAGGTGCAGGAATGGAAGAACGTGCTCTTGCGCGGCTCGGACGTTGCGCTGCTGGACAAGCACTGGAAAGCCTTTGAGCAGGAAGAAGCGATGGTCCAGAGCAAGGGCCAGCGTCTAGTGGCCATGCTCCCGCCGGAGCAGGCCAATATGGCCGAGAGCTTCCTGACCCAGCACCGCAAGATGGCCGAGGGCTACCGTGTCGGGCTGGGCAAGTTCCAGGACAACGGACTTGATGCCTCGGTGGGCGATATGGCGGTGCGGGGCATTGACCGCGAGCCCGCCAAAACCATCCAGGAACTGGCCAAGGTCACAGCTGATCTCAGCGCCAAGACGGCTGCGGCCGCCTATGAAAACGGCAGCTTTGCCACCCGACTCAGTCTGGCCCTCATGTTGCTCGCCACTGTGCTGGGCGTGGTGATCGCCATCGTGATCACCCGCGCCATCGTCAAGCCACTGCAGAGCGCGGTGCAACTTGCCTCTGAAGTGGCGCAGGGTAATCTGGCACATCAGGTGGACACCCGCCGCAAGGACGAACTGGGTCAGCTCCTGGCCGCCCTCGGCGAGATGCAGGCCCAACTGCGGAATCTGGTCGCGGATGTTCGCGGCAATGCAGAGCAGGTGGCTGCGGCCAGCTCGCAGATCGCGGCGGGCAATAGTGACCTGGCGGCGCGAACCGAGCAGCAGGCATCAGCCCTCCAGACCACGGCATCTTCCATGGATGAGCTTGATTCGGCGGTGCGCCAGAACGCCGACAGCGCCCAGCAGTCCACCACCCTGGCCATGAGGGCAAGCGAGGTTGCGACCGAAGGCGGCGCGGCCATTGCGACGATTGTCAAGACCATGGAGAGCATCCACGCTGCCTCGCAGCGGGTGGTCAGCATCATCGAGGTGATCGACAACATTGCCTTCCAGACAAATATCCTGGCACTGAATGCTGCCGTGGAGGCAGCCCGAGCCGGCGAGCAGGGCCGCGGCTTCGCCGTCGTGGCCGCCGAGGTCCGCACTTTGGCCCAGCGAAGCGCCGGAGCGGCCAAGGAGATTCGCGGTCTGATTCTGAGCAGCTCGGAGAGCGTGGAGCGCGGCGCTCGTGAGGTGCGTGCAGCTGGTGCCACCATGGGGCAGGTGGAGACTTCGATCGCGGATGTCGCCTCCATGGTGCAGACCATCAGCCGATCCAGCGCGGAACAGAGCCGTGGGGTCACGCAAATCAATGCTTCCGTCGTTCGTATTGAGGAAGGCACGCAACAAAACGCCGCCCTTGTGGAGCAGACCAGCGCCGCTGCCGAGAGCCTGCGCAAACAGGCTGAGCAACTCGTGAGCACGGTGGCGCGCTTTCGCCTTAGCTGAGAGGCATGTGCTCCGGGTTTGGGGATT
This sequence comes from Roseateles sp., assembly GCF_046300915.1. Taxonomy (GTDB): domain Bacteria; phylum Pseudomonadota; class Gammaproteobacteria; order Burkholderiales; family Burkholderiaceae_C; genus Kinneretia. Next base: position 9,052 of record NZ_JBKCLH010000119.1, read on the forward strand.
GTGCTGTTTCAAAAAGCGCAAGACCCCGCCGGTTGAGGCCGGCGGGGTCTTGTCTGGTCCTAGACGTGCTCTAGGGTCTTATCGATCGGCCTTGCCGTCGTTGATCTTGGGAGCGGTGCGCACGCTCAGGATCATGGTCAGGGCCAGCACGACCACCACCACACCCAGGGACACCATCACCGGGATCTTGTAGATGTCGATCAGCATCATCTTCACGCCGATGAAGGACAGCACGATCGCCAGGCCATAGCTGAGCAGGTGGAACTTGGCGGCCATCGCTGCCAGCAGGAAGTACATCGCCCGCAGACCCAGGATCGCGAAGATGTTGGAGGTCAGCACGATGAAGGGATCGTTGGTGATGGCGAAGATCGCGGGGATGGAGTCCACGGCGAAGATCACGTCGGTGATGCCGACCAGGGCGATCACCAGCAGCAGGGGCGTGGCCAGACGCTTGCCGCGCTGGACCGTGAAGAAGCGCTCGCCGTCGAACTTGTCGCTGACCGGCATGATCTTGCGCAGCAGCTTGAGGGCGGGGTTGCTCTCCAGATCGGGCTCCTGGCCAGCCGCCCACCACATCTTGATACCCGTGATCAGCAGGAAGGCGCCAAACACATAGAGGATCCAGTGGAACTGCGCGATCAGCCAGCTGCCCACCAGAATCATGACGGTGCGCAGCACGATGGCGCCGATGATGCCGTACATCAGCACCCGCTTCTGGTACGCCGCCGGCACCGAGAAGTAGGTGAAGATCATCAGGAAGACGAAGATATTGTCGACCGCCAGCGATTTCTCGATCAGATAGCCGGTCAGGAATTCCAGCGATTTGGTGGTCGCGATTTCCGAGCTTCCGGTGCTGTCCTTCACGGCCCACCAGAACAGGGCGTTGAACGCCAGGCTCAGGCCGACCCAGACCAAGGACCAGTTGATGGCTTCCTTGACGCTGACTTCATGGGCGCCCTGCTTGCGCAGCACGACGAAGTCCACAAACAAGGCCACCAGCACGCTGACGACAAAGAAGATCCACAGCCAAAGTGGCGCAATCGTGGTCATTGATTACCTCTGGAACAAGACAGTTAGGGTGAGGACACGGCGAGCGCCATGCGATCCGGAAGGTCTTGCGGGGCATAGCCGGCGAGACGCCGGCAGCTGCGGGACCCGGGTGCCTGCCTGAGTGACAAGCACCGTATTGACGGGCCTACGCCACGGCCTTGCGCCATGTAGCTACTCCCCTTGCGGAATCGCGGATTGTGCACGATCGAAAATGGCCGTCAAGGTTCTGAGGGCTTTGCGAGTCTCGGACGTACCGCGGAGGCGGCGCAAGACCCAAAAAGCAAAGCCGGCCGGGCTCTTCGGAGCCCGCCGGCTTGAGTGATGGATGTGGCGGCTCGCGTGGGGCCGCGAGCCACCATGTCTGGCCTCAAACAGCCAGCAGCTCCACCTCGAACATCAGGGTGGCATGGGGCGGAATCACGCCGCCAGCACCGTGAGCGCCATAGCCCAGCTCGGAGGGGATGATCAGCACGCGGGTGCCGCCCACCTTCATGCCCTGAACGCCCTCGTCCCAGCCGCGGATCACCATGCCGGCGTCGAGCTGGAAGCGGAAAGGCTGGCCACGGTCCTTGCTGGAGTCGAACTTCTTGCCGCGGATGCTGCCCTCGGCCGTGTAGAGCCAGCCGGTGTAGTGCACGGCCACGCGGGCACCGCTCTTGGCCTCGGCGCCTTCGCCGACGACCTTGTCTTCGTACTGCAGGCCGCTGGCCGTGCTGCTCAGGTTCAGGCTCACGGCCTCATCACCGCCGGCCACGCCCAGCAGCTCCACCTCGAACATCAGGGTGGCGTTGGGCGGGATCACGCCGCCGGCGCCGCGGGCGCCATAGCCCAGCTCGGGCGGGATCACCAGCACGCGGGTGCCGCCGACCTTCATGCCCTGCACGCCCTCATCCCAGCCGCGGATGACCATGCCGCCGTCCAGTTCGAACTCGAAGGGCTCGCCGCGGTCCTTGCTGGAGTCGAACTTCTGGCCCTTGACGCCATCTTTGTAGAGCCAGCCGGTGTAGTGGACGGCAACGTCCTGGCCCGACTTGGCCTCGGGGCCGGTACCCGGCGTGGTGTCTTCGTACTGGAGGCCGCTGGCGGTGGTTTGCATGATGGTGTCGCTGTCCTGCTAGGGGGAGGGGAGTTCAAATGTGGCCGGCATCATAAGCCCGCGCCAGGCGGCCACGGCCTGGGCCAGGGTGTCGGTCAAGGACATTGCTGGCGCCAGCGCTGGCAGGCCCAGGGTCAGGGCGGCGCGGCGCAGGGCGGCGGCCGGGGCGCTCAGATCCAGGGGCTTGGCACCATTCTGCTTGGAGAGTTTTTGTCCGTCTTCGGCCAGTACCAGAGGGGTATGCAGATAGCGTGGCGTCGGCAGTCCCAGACAACGCTGGAGAAAGAGCTGGCGCGGCGTGTTGTCGGCCAGGTCTTCGCCACGCACCACATCGCTGATGCCCTGCTCGGCATCGTCCACCACCACGGCCAGCTGGTAGGCCCAGAGCCCGTCGGCACGCTTGAGCACGAAGTCGCCCACCTCGGCTTCCAGCGCCTGCTGCTGCGGGCCCAGGCGGCGGTCCTGCCAGGCAATGCGGCCGGCGCCCTCGGTGAGCAGGCGCCAGGCGCGGGCCGGCCGATCGCCCAGGCCGCCGCGCGAGGGGCGGCAGCTGCCGGGATAGACCAGCTCGCCATGGCGCTCAGACCCCTGGCCGGCCGCAGCCAGGGCCTGGGCGATGTCCTTGCGCGAGCAGGCACAGCCATAGGCCAGGCCGCTGCCTTGAAGCCGCGCCAGGGCCTGGGCGTAGTGCTCGCCGCGCTGCGATTGCCACAGCGGCGGCTCGTCCGGCCTCAGGCCCAGGCGATCGAGCTGGGACAGGATCTCGCGGTCCGCGCCAGGCACGCAGCGCGGCGTGTCCACATCCTCAATCCGCAGCAGCCAGCGCCCGCCATGGGCGCGGGCATCCAGCCAGCTGGCCAGGGCGGCCACCAGCGAGCCCTCATGCAGCAGCCCCGTGGGGGAGGGAGCGAAGCGTCCCCGGTAGGACGTGAAACTCACAACAGCAGGCCTTCGTGCTGGTTGACCAGGGCCTCGCGGGTCTTGGGCGCCTGCAGCTGCTCCAGCCACCAGGCCAGGGCCTTGCCCGGGGGCTGACCGGTGTTGCGCCAGGCGTAATGCATGGGGAAAAGGCGTTTTTCCTGGTAGGTCGGCGGCGCCACCAGGCGCCCCGCCTCCAGATGACGACGCACCATGGAGGCGGGCAGGGAGCCGCAGCCCAGCCCGCGCAGCAGGGCCTCGAGCTTGAGGGCCATGGAGGGCACGGTCAGCACCTCCTGACCCGGCAATATGCCAACGGTCATGGGCGCCAGACTGCGGGCGCTGTCGGCCACGGCAATGATGCGATGCTGGGCGATGTCGGCGGCGCTGAGCACGCCCTCATGCCGGGCCAGGGCATGGTGGGGTGCCACACAGAAGACCATTTCCATATCGACCAGGCGCTCGCAGAAGACCGAGCTGCCCGGAGGCTGGGCATTGGTGCCCAGGGCCAGATCGGCTTGACCGCTGAGCAGTGCCTCCCAGGTGCCCGAGAGCACCTCCACCCTCAGCTTGAGTCGGGTCGGGGGACCGGGTGGGGCTCCCTCCTCCGGCCGGAGTTGATAGAAGCGTTCCATCAGCTCGAAGAGGGCTCGGCGAGCCACCGCATCGTCCAGGGCGATGGTCAGCTCGCTCTCCCAGCCGGTGGCCACGCGGCGCACCCGGTTGGTCACGGCGTCCATCTCCTGCAGCAGGCGTCGGCCTTCGACCAGCAGTTCACGCCCCGCGGCGGTGAGCTCGGCCTGACGCGAGCGGCGGTCAAAGAGCAGCACATCCAGCGCTTCTTCCAGCTGGCGCACGCTGTAGGTGAGGGCGGAGGGCACCTTGCCCATCTCGCGCGCCGCGGCGGCAAAGCTGCCGGTGCGCGCGATGCTATCCATCATGGCCAGGGCTTCGGGGCTGAGGACGCGGCGCTTGTCGGTCTGGGACATCGAGAGGGGTGGTATCGGTCAGGACTTCATCTTATTTGAATGATGGCTTCATCGCGCCAGCGCCGGAGTCGGGCGACGGCCCTCTACAGTGCAGGGCATGGGGCCGCGAGTGGCGCCCTTCAGCCATGGAGATGCGCATGACGATTGAACTGATCAAGTCCGCCGACCGGGGCTATGCCGATCATGGCTGGCTCAAGTCCTTCCACAGTTTTTCCTTCGCCAGCTATCACAACCCCCGGCGCATGGGCTTCGGGCCGCTGCGGGTGATCAATGAGGACCGCATTGCGCCGGGCACGGGCTTCGGCACCCATGGCCATCGAGACATGGAAATCATCAGCTATGTGCTGGAGGGCGAGCTGGCCCACAAGGACAGCATGGGCAATGGCCAGGCCGGTGGCGCGCATGCGGGCGTGATCCGCCCGGGTGATGTGCAGCGCATGAGTGCCGGCACGGGCGTGATGCACAGCGAGTTCAACAATCTGCCCCAGGGCGAGACCCACTTTCTGCAGATCTGGATCATGCCGGATCGCAGCGGCGTGGCGCCAGGCTACGAGCAGCGCCACTTCTCCCGCGAAGACAAGCGCGGCCGTCTGCGCCTCGTGGCCTCGCCCGATGGGGTCGAGGGCTCGGTGAGCATCCATTCCGGCAGCCGGCTCTACGCGGGTCTCTTCGAGGGGGCGGAAAGCGCCGAGCTCGAACTGGCCCCGGGGCGCCTGGCCTATGTGCATCTGGCCCGCGGGCGCTTGCGGGTGAACGGGCAGCTCTTGCAGGCCGGCGACGCGCTGCAGGCTTCGGGGCTGGAGCGCTTGAGCCTGGCCCAGGGTGAGCAGGCTGAGGTGCTGGTCTTCGATCTGCCGCAATAAGCTTGCGGCAGCCCGGCGCGGTCTGGATAGACTGCGGGCCATGGAAAAACTGCTGATCCTGCCGCGCCTGCTGCCCCTGATTGACTGGCTGGCCCTGCTGCTGTTCTTCGTGGGTTGGGTGGGCTATGCGCGATTTGCCAAGCAACGCTCACTGAGCCAGGCCTCGGTGCTGGGCGCCACCAACCGCGAGCGCCATCGCTGGATGCTGCAGACCACCTACCGCGAGGTGCGGGTGATCGACGGCGTGGTGGTGCAAAGCCTGTCCACCAGCCCGTCCTTCTTCGCCTCCACGACCATCCTGATCATTGGCGGCTTGCTGGCAGTGCTGGGCGCCAGCGACAAGGCGAGCGAGTTGGTGCGCGAACTGCCCTTTGCGGCACGCACCAGCACCCTGGTCTTTGACCTCAAGCTGGTGCTGCTGGCGGGCATCTTCATCTACGCCTTCTTTCGATTCACCTGGAGCATGCGGCAGTACACCTTTGGTGCCCTGCTGGTCGCCGCGGCGCCGGAGTCCTGGCAGTTTGAGCAGGACAGCAGCCTGTCACGCGAGGCCTTCGCCCAGCGGGCGGGCAAGGTGGTGGCCCTGGCGGCCGAGAGCTTCAATGACGGCTTGCGCGCCTACTATCTGGCGTTCGCGGCCGTGGCCTGGTTCTTCTCGCCCTGGGCCTTTATGGCGGGGACCCTGGGGGTGATCTTCATCCTCTACCGGCGCGAGTTCCGCTCCGAGGTGCTGAAGGCCTTGCAGGGCGACGGCCGCTGACGCAGGGCCTGAAACTCAGAACTGCAGGAAGCTCAGGCCCGCGCCCAGGCTGCTCTGGCGGAAGTTGTAGTCGGTGAGCGTCTCGCCGGAGCCTCGAAAGGCCTGGACATACCAGCGCAGGCCGTTGGGCTGGTCGGCGTAGACCGGGTAGGTCCACTCCAGCTGCAGGGCACCGTGCTTGGACAGATCGCGCAGATTGCTGCGATAGAGCAGCTGCAGGGTATGTCGGCCCTGGGCCCAGTTGAGCTGCAACTCGTGGCGTCCGCGGTAGTCCACCAGATCGGGGTTGTTGTCCTCGCCATAGGGTTCCTTGATGCGCTGGCTCATGCGCGCGATCAGGGACCAGGGGCCGCGCTCGAAGCCGGCGGCCAGATTGACGCGGTTCCAGCTGCGCGAGAGCGGGTCGGACTGGCCGTTGGACTGGTGGGTCAGGCTCAGCAGGGCATAGCGCCACTGCCAGTTCAGCGGCAGTCGGCGCAGGCCCTGGGGTGCGGGCAGCACATAGATCAGCTCTGGCTCGTAGTCCGTGTTGCGAAAGGGCTTGGAGGCCTTGCCGTCAAAGATCTGCCACATGGCCTGCTGGGTATAGGCAGCCCAAAGGTCACCGCCGGGCAGCAGAAAGTCCTGGGCCAGCTTGGTGCGCAGCGAGATCTGGAACTTGGCCTCTTCATGCCGGTAGCTGGGCTGGGGCACGGGCGCCTGGGTGGGCGAGTTGGGCGCGCGGTTGATGCGGCTGGTGATGTGCAGCGGCATCACATAGCTGGCCCGGTAGCCCACGAGGTTGAAGACGCCGCGCTTGCTGCCGGGCTCCAGCTCCCAGTAGCGGGCCAGCAGGCTGGCCGGCTCGGTCGCGGCCTCCTCGCGCAGGGGAGCGGCCGCTGGCAGGGGCTCGCCCTTGGGCGCGAGCAAGGAGGTGGCGGTGGCCGGCGCGGCACTCAGGGGCGCCTCAGGCGCACGGCCCAGGACGCGGTCGTAGCAGGCGAGGCGGTCGGCCGGCGCGCCGATGGCGGCACAGGCCTGCAGCGCCCCGGTATCCGGCGCCGCGCTGGCGCCCGGCTCCTGAGCCTGGATCGCAGGGCTGATCAGCAGGACCAGGCTCAGCAGGGCAGGGCGCTTGGACATGGGCGCGGGCCTTACTTGAGGCCCCCGCTGAGGAACTGCTGCAGGCGCTGGCTCTGCGGGCGCAGCAGCACCTCACGTGGATTGCCTTCCTCCTCCACCTTGCCCTGGTGCAGGAACATGGTGTGGGTGGAAACCTCGCGGGCGAAGCCCATCTCGTGGGTGACGACGATCATGGTGCGGCCCTCGGCCGCCAGATCGCGCATGACCTTGAGCACCTCGCCCACCAGCTCGGGGTCCAGGGCCGAGGTGGGCTCATCAAACAGCATGACCTCGGGCTCCACGGCCAGCGCCCGGGCGATGGCCACGCGCTGCTGCTCGCCGCCGCTGAGCTGGGCCGGGTAGACGTCCTTGCGGTGCGCCACACCCACGCGCGCCAGCAGGGCTTCGGCCTTTTCCAGGGCCTGGGCCTTGGGCACGCCCAGCACATGCACGGGGGCCTCGATCACGTTCTCGATCACGGTGCGGTGACCCCAGAGGTTGAAGTTCTGGAACACCATGGCCAGGCGCGCGCGCCAGCGCTGCAGCTGCTTGGCATCGGCCGCGCGCAGGCTGCCGTCGCGGTCGGGCACCAGGGTCAGGGTCTCGCCGTCCAGCGAGAGCGTGCCCTGATGGGGCTGTTCCAGCAGATTCAGGCAGCGCAAAAAGGTGCTCTTGCCGGAGCCGCTGGAGCCGATGAGGGTGATCACATCCCCCTTCTTGGCCGACAGGGAGACGCCCTTGAGCACCTCGCGCTCACCATAGCGCTTGTGCAGGTCTTTGACGATCAGGCTGCTGCTCATGAGTTTCAGTCTCCCAGCAGCTTGCCGCTGCGGCGGGCTTGCAGGCCCGCAACCTTGGCCACTTTCTGGCCGGCGCGCACCAGGCGCACGGATTCCCGGGCGAACAGCAGTCCGTCCACGGGGCTTGTCAGATCGGTCACCGCATTGCTGATCGGGTCGATCACCTGGGCCAGGACCTCGCCCGCGCGCAGGGTCTCCCCGGGCTGGCGCAAAAAGGTGAGCACGCCGCCCACGGGGCTGGCCACCGGCATGCTGCCGGCCAGGGGGCGCGCATCGCCCAGGGGCTCGGGCAGGGCGGGCACGGACATGTCGATCAGGCCGCGCCAGGCCAGGAAGTCGAGCAGGTTCTGGGCGTCGCGCTCGGCCAGGGCATGCTCCACATCGGCCTGCCCGCGCAGCTCCACGGTGACCGAGAGGCAGGCCTGAGGGAGGGGCGTGCCGCGACCCTCGAAGCGCTGTGCCCACCGCCACCAGGGCTGGGAGCAGGCTTCGTCGAAAGGCCGGTCACCGGAGTCCAGGGCCAGCAGGGTCAGGCGTGAACCCAGGAAACGGGCCAGGGGCTCGCAGTCCGCGGCGCAGGGGGTCTCGGTATAGAGATGCAGCACCGCCTCGTTGTCGCAGTGCAGGTCCAGCACGATGTCGGCGTCGCAGGCCAGCAGCATCAGCTGGCGGCGCAGGGACTGCAGCTCGGTCTCCACCTTGTGGGCGGCGATGGCCTCGCGCAAATGCCGGCGCAGCAGGGTCACATTGGCGCTGGCGTCCGCGCCCAGTTCCGGGGCAGCGCGCTCGGCCACGGCCTCGATCAGGTCGGGGTAGTAGCGGTTGAAGTTCTCGCCCGAGGTGGCCTCGAAGCGGCCCAGATGGCCGTGCAGCAGATGCTGGGACAGACCGATGGGATTGGCCATGGGCACCAGCACGATCTCGCCCTTGATGCGGCCCTGGGCCTCCAGGGCATCGAGCTTGAGGCGCAGATGATGGGCCACCAGCATGCCGGGCAGTTCATCGGCGTGCAGCGAGGCCTGCAGATAGGCCTTGCCGGCGGACGAGCCGGCCTGGCCGTAGTGCAGGGAAATCAGCTCTCTTTGCGTGCCCGGTGTGGGCGAGAGCAGGGCGTGTCTTTGCGTATGCATGGGAAGGCAGGGTCTGGCGCGGTTTCAGCGCGCCATCAGCGGTCGCAGCCAGCGGCGTTCGGCCAGGTGGAACAGGCCCACCAGGGCCAGGGTCAGCAGCAGGTAGAAGACGGCCGCGGTGATGAAGGCTTCGAAAGGGATGTAGTAGGTGGAGTTGACCTGCCGGGCCGCGCCGGTGAGATCCATGATGGTGACGATGCTGGCCAGGGCCGTGCCGTGCAGCATGAAGATGGCCTCGTTGCTGTAGGCCGGCAGGGCACGACGCAGGGCCGAGGGCAGCACAATGCGGCGCAGCATCACCCAGCGGCTCATGCCCAGGGCCTTGGCGGCCTCGATCTCGCCGGCCGGCAGGGCGCGGATGGAGCCCGCGATGATCTCCACCGTGTAGGCGCAGGTGTTGAGTGCGAAGGTCAGGCAGGCGCAGAACCAGGCCGAGCTGAAATAGGGCCACAAGGCACTGTTCTGCATCCACTCGAACTGGGCCAGGCCGTAGTAGATGAGAAAGAGCTGCACCAGCATGGGCGTGCCGCGGAACACATAGGTGTAGACCCAGATCGGCCTTGAGATCCAGGCCTGGGGCAGGGTGCGCAGCACGGCCAGCGGAATGGCAAAGGCCAGGCCCAGGCCCAGGGAGATGATCAGCAGCTCGAAGGTGGTCCAGGCGCCGCTCAAGTACAGCGGCAGGTTGTCGGTGATGGCTTCCAGATTCATGGTTTCGGCCTCAGAGCTTGCCTTGGCGCTGTCCGACGGACAGGCGCTTTCGCAGACGGTCGAACACCAGTTCCGAGACCGTGGTGAAGGCCAGATAGATCAGGGCCACGGCGCTGTAGAACACAAAAGGCTCCCGGGTGCTGCCGGCAGCCTGGGAGCCGCGCGTCATCAGATCATGCAGACCGATGACCGAGACGATGGCGGTGCTCTTGATCAGCACCAGCCAGTTGTTGGACAGACCCGGCAGGGCGTGGCGGAACATCTGCGGAAAAGTGACGCGCACAAAGACCTGCCAGGGGCTCATGCCATAAGCCAGCCCGGCCTCGCGCTGACCCGGCGGCACGGCCAGGAAGGCGCCCCGGAAGGCCTCGGTGAGGTAGGCCCCGAAGATGAAGCCGATGGTGATGACGCCGGCCACATAGGGGTCGATGTCGATGTAGTCCTCATGCCCCAGGCTTAGGGCGATATGGTTCACCGCCACCTGGCCGCCGAAGAAGATCAGCAGCATCAGCACCAGATCGGGCACGCCGCGGATCACGGTGGTGTAGACATAGGCCAGGCCCCGCGCCCAGCGCCAGCGCGAGAGCTTGGCCATGGCGCCTGCCAGGCCCAGCACCATGGCCAGGGCCAGCGAGGCCAGGGCCACACTCAGTGTGATGGCCGCACCTTCAAGCAGGCTGGGCAGAAATCCGTGTAGAAACATTCTCAGGGCGCCCGGCGTTAGCCGGCGCGATTCATCCGGTATGCCCCTGAGGGGGGCTGTGCCGGACACAAACAGTCCTGAGGACTGTTTGTGCCTGCACGGCGCCGGAGCCTCTGGCTCCGGCCGGCAAAGCCGGTAGGGGGAGGTCGATTACTTCGGCGAAATGTCGTACTCGAAGTACTTGTCGTTGAGCTTCTTGAACGTGCCATTGGCCCTGAGGGCCGCGATGGCGTCGTTGAACTTCTTGCCCAGGACCTTCTCGTCGGCCTTGCGCATGCCCACGCCTGAACCTACGCCAAAGTACTTGACGTCGGTGAAGGTGGGGCCAGCGAAGGCGAAGCCCTTGCCGGCGGGCGTCTTCAGGAAGCCCATATCGATGGCCACCATATCGGCCACGGTGGCGTCGATGCGGCCGGACTTGAGGTCCAGAAAGGCCTGGTCCTGGGTGGCGTAGCGCACGATCTCGCTTTGCTTGAAGACTTCGGCGGCGAACTTCTCGTGAATGGTGGCGCGCTGCACACCGATCTTCTTGCCCTTCATGCCCGCGGGGGACACATCCAGCTTGGCATCGACCTTGGCGGCGAAGCGGGCGGGGGTGTTGTAGTAGGGGTTGGAGAAGGCGATGGCCTTCTTGCGCTCGTCGGTGATGGACACCGAGGCGATGATGGCGTCGACCTTGCGCGCCTGCAGGGCCGGGATCAGGCCGTCAAAGTCCTGCTGCACCAGGGTGCACTCGGCCTTCATTTCGGCGCACAGAGCATTGGCGTAGTCGATCTCGAAGCCCTTGAGCTTGCCGTCCGGCCCCACTTCGGAGAAGGGGGGGTAGGCGCCTTCCACGCCGATGCGAATCTTCTTCCAGTCCGGGGCCTGGGCCTGGACGGCGGTGGCGGCGCCCAGGGCCAGGGCGGCCAGGGCAATCAGGGAACGTCGTTGCATGGGAAGCATCTCCTGAGGGTTGGGTGCAAATGGCAGTGTTGCATGCGCCGGGGCGAGCCGGGCATCAGGGTTTGAGCGTATGCAAGAAGTCGGCCACCGCCGCCAGGCTGGCCGGGCCGTCTTCCTCCTGGGGCAGGTGCCCCAGCTGGGTCAAGGGTATCAGGCGGCTGCCCGGTATGGCCTGGGCCAGGGTCTGGCCATCCTCGATGGGCAGCAGGCGATCTCGGGCGCCCCAGACAATCAGGGTGGGTACGCGCAGGGCGCTCAGCGGTGCCAAATCCAGGGGTGTGCGGCGTTGATCCAGAAAGTCCACCAGGGCGCTGCGATTGCCTTCGCGCAGGCTGAGCTCGAAATAGCGCTCCACCGTGGCGGCGCGCAGGCGTACGGGCTGGCCGTAGGCCTGCTGCAGGGCCTGCTCCACCAAGCGGCGCGGCAGCAGGCCCTCGGCCAGCCAGCCGGCGCCGGGCAGCCGGGCCAGGGTGAAGAGCAGCGGGGCCGACTCGGGCAGAAACTCCCGGGCGCCCGCATTGAGCAGGACCAGGCCCGCCACCTGCTCGGGCTGGCGCAGGGCCAGCTGCCAGGACAGCTGGGCCCCCAGGCCCTGACCGACCAGCACGACCCGCTTGAGGCCCAGATGCTGCATGGCAGCGCTTCCAGCCTTCACAGCTGGGATGCCTGGGCCGCGGCGCTCAGCGCCCAGGGCCGGCGGGTGGTGCGCCTGGACCTGCCCGGCTTCGGCCTGAGCGGACCGGCCACCGGCGGCGACTATG
>NZ_JBKCLH010000120.1:0-13774 GCF_046300915.1 Roseateles sp.
GCGGGGTTGGTATCGGCGTTGAACTGCTCGTTCAGACCCAGGATGGGGTCGCGGGGGGCCATTTCGACGGCGGCAAACAGGGTCATGGGAGCTTTCCTGACAAGACGATGGCAGTAAGGGGGTGGGTGGGGCGGCTGCACGGGCTGCAGGCGATATGCGCCTGCGCTACCCTGTCGGGTTGCGCAACCCGCGAATTCTAGGCGGGCCGGCGCGACATCCCAGGGATCGCCCCATGCAAGAAGCACCTAACGCCCAACCCGCCATCGTGGCTGACAGCGAGCCGCCGAAGGGCGAATTCGTCAATTTCGAAGGCTCGCCGTTCCAGCTCTTCCAGCCCTTTCCGCCGGGCGGGGACCAGCCCACGGCCATCGCCCAGCTCTGCGAGGGCGTGAACGACGGCCTGAGTTTCCAGACCCTGCTGGGCGTGACCGGCTCGGGCAAGACCTTCACCATGGCCAATGTGATCGCCCGCCTGGGGCGGCCGGCCATCATCTTCGCGCCCAACAAGACCCTGGCGGCCCAGCTCTACAGCGAGTTTCGCGAGTTCTTCCCGAAGAACGCGGTCGAGTACTTCGTCAGCTACTACGACTACTACCAGCCCGAGGCCTATGTGCCGCAGCGGGATCTCTTCATCGAGAAGGACAGTGCGATCAATGAACAGATCGAGCAGCTGCGGCTGTCTTGCACCAAGAGCCTGCTGGAGCGCCGCGATGTGGTGATCGTGGCCTCGGTCTCGGCCATCTACGGCATCGGCAACCCCAGCGACTACCACCAGATGGTGATGACCCTGCGCGTGGGCGACAAGCTGGGCCAGCGCGATGTGATTGCCCAGCTGATCCGCATGCAGTATGCGCGCAACGAGATGGAGTTCAGCCGCGGCCACTTTCGCGTGCGCGGCGACACCATCGACGTCTTCCCGGCCGAGCATTCCGAGCTGGCCCTGCGCATCGAGCTTTTCGATGATGAGATCGACGGGCTCTCGCTCTTCGACCCGCTCACCGGCCAGATCCGCCAGAAGATCCCACGCTTCACGGTCTACCCCAGCAGCCACTATGTGACGCCGCGCGAGAAGGTGCTGGAGGCGCTGGAAGGCATCAAGACCGAGCTGCGCGAGCGCGTGGCTCAGTTCGTGGCGGAGGGCAAGCTGGTGGAGGCCCAGCGCCTGGAGCAGCGCACGCGCTTCGACCTGGAGATGCTGCAGGAGGTGGGGCACTGCAAGGGCATCGAGAACTATACCCGCCACCTCTCGGGCGCCGAGCCGGGCGAGCCGCCGCCCACCCTGGTGGACTATCTGCCCTCGGATGCCCTGATGTTCCTGGACGAGAGCCATGTGCTGATTGGCCAGTTCGGCGGCATGTACAACGGCGACCGGGCGCGCAAGACCACCCTGGTGGAATATGGCTTCCGCCTGCCTTCGGCCCTGGATAACCGGCCACTGAAGTTTGCCGAGTTCGAGCGCAAGATGCGCCAGGCCATCTTCGTCTCGGCCACGCCGGCCCAATACGAGAAGGACAATGCCGGCCAGGTGGTGGAGCAGGTGGTGCGGCCCACGGGCCTGGTGGACCCGATTGTGGAGGTGCGCCCGGCCACCCATCAGGTGGACGATGTGCTGCAGGAGATCCGCCTGCGGGTGGAGGCCAATGAGCGGGTGCTGATCACCACCCTGACCAAGCGCATGGCCGAGCAGCTCACCGACTATCTGAGTGACAACGGCGTCAAGGTGCGCTATCTGCACTCGGATGTGGACACGGTGGAGCGGGTCGAGATCCTGCGCGATCTGCGCCTGGGTACCTTCGATGTGCTGGTGGGTATCAATCTGCTGCGCGAGGGTCTGGACATCCCCGAGGTCTCCCTGGTGGCCATCCTGGATGCCGACAAAGAAGGTTTCCTGCGTGCCGAACGCAGCCTGATCCAGACGATAGGCCGGGCGGCGCGCAATCTGAATGGCAAGGCCATCCTCTATGCCGATCGCATCACCGACTCCATGCGTCGCGCCATCGACGAGACCGAGCGCCGCCGCGCCAAGCAGATCGCCTTCAACGAGGCCAATGGCATCGTGCCGCGCGCCCTGAACAAGCGCATCAAGGAGCTGATCGAGGGCGTCTACTCCGACAAGCCGGGCCGCGACGACCAGAAGCTGATCCAGGCCGCCGAGGTGGAAAGCCTGTCCGAGAAGGACCTGGGCAAGCGCATCGCCCAGCTGGAAAAGCAGATGCTGGAGCACGCCCGCAATCTGGAGTTCGAGAAGGCTGCCCGCCTGCGCGACCAGCTGGCCCAGCTGCGCGAGCAGGTCTTTGGCGCCTCGGTGCACGACAATGTGGTGCCCTTGCAGCCCGCGGCTGCGGGTAAGCCAGCAGCGCCGGCCAAGCGGGCCTGAGCCCGGCTGTGAGTACGGGACTCAGGTCTGGTGGGGGCGCTCTCGGCCCCATGTCCGCAGGCTTGCCAGGGGCTTTGCGGGCCGCCCGGGAGGGCTGCCCAGCAAGCTTGGCGATAATTGAGTAAAATGCTCGGACATATGCAAGGGTTAACCCGCGAGCTTGCTGGCTTGCACCCCGATATGTCCAGTTTGCTGGATTCACATCCCGCAGTTGCCGAGGTCGCTGGTCCGCATGGACCGAAGGAGAAGTCAGATGCGTCTCACCACCAAGGGTCGTTTTGCCGTCACCGCCATGATCGATTTGGCCCTGCGCGAGAACAGCGGCCCGGTGGCGCTGGCGGCCATCAGCCAGCGCCAGCAGATCTCGCTGTCCTATCTGGAGCAGTTGTTCGGCAAGCTGCGCCGCCATGAGTTGGTGGAAAGCACGCGTGGTCCCGGCGGCGGCTATTCCCTGGGCCGCAAGAGCGAGGACATCACGGTGGCCGACATCATCGTGGCCGTCGATGAGCCCATCGACGCCACCGGCTGCGGCGGCAAGGAAAACTGCATGGGCGAGGACACCGGCCGCTGCATCACGCACGAGCTCTGGACCAGCCTGAACGCCAAGATGATCGAGTACCTGGACTCGGTCTCCCTGCGCAAGCTGGTGGAAGACCAGCTGGCCAAGGGCGTGACCATCGAGGAGGCGCCCATCAAGCGCGCCATCTCCAATGTGCCCGTGGTCAAGCCCATTCGCATCACGGCACCGAATTCGGTGTTCGCCCTGGGCAATGCGCTGAGCAAGTAAGCCGGCCCGCCCCGCAAGACGCACAAGACGAAGTCAATAAGCTAGACAACATGGACATGACGCCTCACTTTCCCATCTATCTGGACTATGGCGCGACCACGCCGGTCGATCCCCGTGTGGTCGACGCCATGATCCCCTGGCTGCGCGAGCATTTCGGCAATCCGGCCTCGCGCAGCCATGCCTGGGGCTGGGAGGCGGAGGCGGCCGTGGAGAAGGCGCGCGAGCAGGTGGCCGAGCTGATCAATGCCGACCCCCGCGAGATCGTGTGGACCTCCGGCGCCACCGAGTCCATCAACCTCGCCCTCAAGGGCGCCGCGCAGTTCTACAAGAGCCGCGGCAAGCACATCATCACCCTCAAGACCGAGCACAAGGCCACGCTGGACACCTGTCGTGAGCTGGAGCGTCAGGGCTTCGAGGTGACTTACCTCGACGTGCAGGAGAACGGCCTGATCGACCTGGCCGCCTTCCAGGCTGCGCTGCGCCCCGACACCATCCTGGTCTCGGTGCTCTTCGTGAACAACGAGATCGGCGTGATCCAGGACGTGACGGCCATCGGCACGATCTGCCGCGAGAAGGGCATCATCTTCCACGTGGACGGCGCCCAGGCCACCGGCAAGATCGAGATCGACATGGCCCAGCTGCCCATCGACCTGATGAGCCTGGCCTCCCACAAGACCTATGGTCCCAAGGGCATCGGCGCGCTCTTCGTGCGCCGCAAGCCGCGCGTGCGCCTGGAAGCCCAGATGCACGGCGGCGGCCATGAGCGCGGCATGCGCTCCGGCACCCTGGCCACGCACCAGATCGTGGGCATGGGCGAGGCCTTCCGCATCGCCAAGGAAGAGATGGCCAGCGAGTTGCCGCGCATCCGCGCCCTGCACCAGCGCCTGCTGGACGGGCTCTCGGGCATCGAGCAGGTTTTCGTCAACGGCGACCTGAAGCAGCGCGTGCCCCACAACCTGAACATGTCCTTCAACTTCGTGGAGGGCGAATCCCTGATCATGGGCGTGAAGGGCATTGCCGTGTCCTCGGGCTCGGCCTGCACCTCGGCCAGCCTGGAGCCCAGCTATGTGCTGCGCGCGCTGGGCCGCAGCGACGAACTGGCCCACAGCTCCCTGCGCATGACCATCGGTCGCTTCACCACCGAGGAAGAGATCGACTATGCGGTGACGGTGCTCAAGGACCGTGTCGCCAAGCTGCGCGAGCTCTCACCGCTGTGGGATATGTACAAGGACGGCATCGACCTTTCGACCATTCAATGGACGGCGCACTGAGCGGCGGCCTCACACAAGACACGTTGGAGTAAGACCATGGCATACAGCGACAAGGTGGTTGACCACTACGAGAATCCCCGCAACGTCGGCGCCTTCGAAAAGGGCGACGACACGGTCGGCACCGGCATGGTGGGCGCGCCCGCCTGCGGCGACGTGATGAAGCTGCAGATCAAGGTGAACCCGGCCACCGGACTGATCGAGGACGCCAAGTTCAAGACCTATGGCTGCGGTTCGGCCATCGCCTCCAGCTCGCTCGTGACCGAGTGGGTCAAGGGCAAGAGCCTGGACCAGGCCCTGTCCATCAAGAACACCCAGATTGCCGAAGAGCTGGCCCTGCCGCCGGTGAAGATCCACTGCTCCATCCTGGCCGAGGACGCTATCAAGGCCGCCGTGGACGACTACCGCGCCAAGCACGGTCAGGCTGCTGACGCTGCTGCCGCCCAGTAAGGACCGAGCGCGATGTCCGTGACCCTGACCGAAGCCGCCGCACGCCATGTGACGCGCTACATCGCCAAGCGCGGCCGCGGTGTCGGCGTGCGCCTGGGTGTGAAGACCACCGGCTGCTCGGGCCTGGCCTACAAGCTGGAGTACGCCGACGAGGTGGCGCCCGAGGACGTGGTGTTCGAGGGCAATGGCGTCAAGATCCTGATCGATCCCAAGAGCCTGCCCTATCTGGACGGCACCGAGCTGGACTTCGTGCGCGAAGGCCTCAACGAGGGCTTCAAGTTCCGCAACCCGCGCGAGAAAGATCGCTGCGGTTGTGGCGAATCCTTCCGCGTGTAAAGCCCGGCGATCCTTCCGGATCCAGGCGCGGCTCGCGGCCGCGCCTTTTTCATAGTGTTTCCCAGCCTGCCGCCATGAAACTCGACGATGATGATTTCAGCCTCTTCGGCCTGCCTCAGCGCCAGGCCCAGGACCGCGCCGAGATCGAGTCGCGCTGGAAGGCCTTGCAGGCCCAGGTGCACCCGGACAAGTTCGCTGCCCAGGGCGCGGCCGCCCAGCGCTTGGCCATGCAATGGGCCCTGCGCGTGAACGAGGCGCACCAGCGCCTGCGCGACCCGCTCAAGCGGGCCGCCTACCTGTGCGAGCTGCGCGGCGCAGCCCTGCAGGTGGAAAGCAATACCCGCATGCCGGCCAGCTTCCTGATGGAGCAGATGGCCTGGCGCGAGGCCCTGGACGAGGCGGCCGATGCCGCCGCCGTGCAGGCCCTTGATGACGAGGTGGCCGCGCGCGAGCGCGAGCTGCTGGACCAGACCCAGCGTCTGCTGGATGAGGCGGGCGATGCCCCCGCCGCGGCCGAACAGGTGAGAGCCCTGATGTTTATCGCGCGCTTTCGCGCCGACATCGATCGCCGCCTTGAGGCCCTAGGACAATAAAGACATGGCACTGCTGCAGATTTCCGAACCCGGGCAATCGCCCAACCCGCACGAGCGCCGCATCGCGGTGGGCATCGACCTGGGCACCACCCATTCCCTGGTGGCGGCGGTGCGCCATGGCGTGGCCGAATGCCTGCCCGACGAGCAGGGCCGCGTGATCCTGCCCTCGGCCGTGCGCTACCTGCCCGAAGGCCGCCGCCAGATCGGCGCCCAGGCCCTGGCGGCCCAGGCCCAGGACCCGGAAAACACCATCGTCTCGGTCAAGCGCTTCATGGGCCGTTCCCTGGCGGATGTGGCCGGGCGCGAGAAGCTGCCCTATCACTTCGAGGACACGCCGGGCATGCTCTCCCTGGCCACGCGCGAGGGCCTCAAGTCCCCGGTGGAGGTCTCGGCCGAGATCCTGGCCACCTTGCGCTTCCGGGCCGAGGACAGCTTTGCCGACGATATCTTCGGCGCCGTGATCACGGTGCCGGCCTACTTCGACGACGCCCAGCGCCAGGCCACCAAGGATGCGGCCCAGCTGGCCGGTCTGAACGTGCTGCGCCTGATCAATGAGCCCACGGCCGCCGCCATCGCCTATGGCCTGGACAATGCCAGCGAGGGGCTTTACGCCGTCTACGACCTGGGCGGTGGCACCTTCGACATCTCCCTGCTGCGCCTGACCAAGGGCGTGTTTGAGGTGGTGGCCACCGGGGGCGATGCCGCCCTGGGCGGTGACGACTTTGACCAGGCCCTGGCCGACTGGGCTCTGGCCCAGACCGACCGCCAGGTGAGCAGTGCCCACGACAAGCGCGCGCTCCTGGTGGCGGCCCGCGCCGCCAAGGAGGCGCTCTCGGCCGCCGAGCACACCGAGCTGCTCGCCCAGCTGGACGGCGGCGAACTCCGCCAGGCCCTGAGCCGCGCCGAGTTCGAGGCCCTGAGCCGGCCCCTGGTGGACAAGACCCTGGTCGCCGTGCGTCGCGTGCTGCGCGACGCCAAGGTCAAGCCCGACGAGGTGCAGGGCATGCGGGCCGCGGTCGGCGAGCTCTTTGGTCGCGAGGTGCTGACCAATCTGAACCCCGACGAGGTCGTGGCCCTGGGCGCCGCCATCCAGGCCAATCAGCTGGCCGGCAACAGCGCCGATGGCGAGATCCTGCTGCTGGACGTGATTCCCCTGTCCCTGGGTCTGGAGACCATGGGCGGCCTGGTGGAGCGCGTGATCGAGCGCAATGCCACCATCCCCGTGGCCAAGGCCCAGGACTTCACCACCTTCAAGGACGGCCAGACCGCCATGGCCATCCATGTGCTTCAAGGTGAGCGTGAGCTGGTGGCCGAGTGCCGCTCCCTGGCCCGCTTCGAGCTGCGCGGCATCCCGCCCATGGTGGCCGGCGCCGCACGCATCCGCGTGACCTTCCAGGTCGATGCCGACGGCCTGCTCAGCGTCTCGGCCCAGGAGCTGACCTCGGGCGTGGAGGCGGCCGTGCAAGTCAAGCCCAGCTACGGCCTGTCCGACGACCAGATCGCTGGCATGCTCAAGGACGGCTTCGCCAGCGCTGAGACCGATATGGCCGCGCGCAAGCTGCGTGAGTCGCAGGTCGAGGCCGAGCGCATGCGCCTGGCCACGCTCTCGGCCCTGGCGGCCGACGGTGATCTGCTAGGCGCCGAGGAGCGCGCCGCCATCGAAGCCCTGCTGGCCGCGATGGCTGCTGCCGCCGCCGGCAGCGATGCCGACGCCCTCGACGCCGCCGTCGAGACCCTGGCCAAG
The DNA here is from genome assembly GCF_046300915.1 of Roseateles sp. Classification (GTDB taxonomy): domain Bacteria; phylum Pseudomonadota; class Gammaproteobacteria; order Burkholderiales; family Burkholderiaceae_C; genus Kinneretia. The sequence goes on from NZ_JBKCLH010000120.1 coordinate 7,556, forward strand.
GGCACGGAAGCCTTCGCCGCCGAGCGCATGAACCGCGGCATTCAGCAGGCCCTGACCGGCCGCAGCATCGAACAAGTCTGAGCCTTTCCCATGCCCATCATCAAGATCCTGCCCCACGCCGAGTACTGCCCCCAGGGCGCCGAGATCACGGCCCCGGCCGGCACCTCCATCTGCGAGGCCCTGCTGGACCACGATATCGAGATCGAGCACGCCTGTGACCAGGTCTGCGCCTGTACCACCTGCCATGTGATCGTGCGCGCCGGTGCGCGCTCGCTGTCCGAGATGGAGGAAGGTGAGGAGGACATGCTGGACCGCGCCTGGGGCCTGGAGCCCGATTCCCGCCTGTCCTGCCAGGCCATCCTGGGTCAACAGGACATCACGGTCGAGATCCCCAAGTACTCGATCAATCACGCCAAGGAAAATCACTGAAGCCCATGGAGTTCCTGGCATGAAGGTCCTGGGCTTCGAGTCTTCCTGCGACGAGACCGGCGTGGCCCTGGTTGAGGTGCCGGCGCCGGGGCAGGGCGGGGTGCCGCGCCTGCTGGCCCAGGCCCTGCACAGTCAGATCGCCATGCACCAGGCCTATGGCGGCGTGGTGCCCGAGCTGGCCTCGCGCGACCATATCCGTCGCGTGCTGCCCCTGACCCGCGAGGTGCTGCAGGCGGCGAATCTGTCTCTGGATGAGGTGGATCTGATTGCCTACACCCAGGGGCCGGGTCTTGCCGGGGCCCTGCTGGTGGGGGCTGGGGTGGCCGTGTCCCTGGCCGCCGCCCTGGGCAAGCCCACCCTGGGCATCCACCATCTGGAAGGGCATCTGCTCTCGCCCTTTCTCTCGGTCGATGCGCCCGAGTTCCCCTTCGTGGCCCTGCTGGTCTCGGGTGGCCACACCCAGCTGATGCGGGTCGACGAGGTGGGGCAGTACGAGATCCTGGGCGAGACCATAGACGATGCGGCCGGCGAGGCCTTCGACAAGAGCGCCAAGCTGCTGGGCCTGCCTTATCCGGGCGGCCCGCACCTCTCGCGCCTGGCGGAGCAGGGCAATGCCGCGGCCTTCGATCTACCCAGGCCCCTGCTGCACAGCGGCAAGCCCGACTTCAGCTTTGCCGGCCTCAAGACCGCGGTGCTGACCCAAGTGAAGAAGCTGGGTGAAGCGCCCAGCGAACAGCAGCGCGCTGACCTGGCGGCGGCCACGCAGGCCGCCATCGTCGAGGTGCTGGTGAAGAAGTCGCTGCTGGCGCTGAAGGAGACCGGGCTCAAGCGCCTGGTGGTGGCCGGCGGCGTGGGCGCCAACCGGCACTTGCGCGAGCAGCTGAACGCGGCCTGCGCCAAGCGCGGCGTGCGTGTGCATTACCCCGAGCTGAGCCTGTGCACCGACAACGGCGCCATGATCGCCATGGCCGCCGCGCTGCGGCTGCAGCGCGGCTTGGCCCATGCCCAGCCGCCCGGTGGCGGCGTCTCGGTGCGGCCGCGCTGGCCGCTGGGCGCGGCTTAGTCGATGTTCAGTGTGCCCACGCCCTCGGTCAGGCGCTTGGCCAGGGTCAGGGTGAGCACACCCTGGTCCAGCTTGGCGCTGGAGTGGCTCAGGCTCATTTCCTGGGGCAGGGTGATCTGGCGCGAGAAGCGTGTCTGTGCTCGTTCGCGGTACAGGCTGCGCTCGCCTTCGGTGCCTGTGGCCGGACTTTGCTCGGCGTCGATGCTGAGCTTGCGGCCCTCCAAGTGAACCTTGACGGCCGCCTTGTCGACGCCCGGGAGATCCATTCGCAGCACATAGCTGCTGTCGGTCTCGCTGATATCCAGGGCGGGGCTGCGCAGCGCCTTGGCTTCGGGGTGGGTCGGGTCGAACAGGCGTTCGATCTGGCGAGAGAGTTGTGCGGCGGGGTGGCGAACGGGGATCACGAACATGGGGCCTCCTAGAATTTCGACCGGGCTGAAATCGCTGTCATCGTCGTTGGGGCAGCGCCCGTGACCTGGACTTGGGAGTGCGTCCGCGTGCTTTCAAGACCTGCAACAACAAGAGTTTTCGATGTCTTGCAAACAGTTTTTTCGCCGTCATCTGAGCAAGTCTTTGCTCGCCTTGGGCCTTGTGGCCTCGGGTGCCTGGGCTCAAACCGGTGAACCTATTCGCCTGGCCCTCATCGAGGGTTTGTCGGGCCCCTTTGGCAATGCCGGCGAGGCGGTGTTCCGAAACCTGGTGTGGGCGACGGAGCGCGTGAATGCGCGCGGCGGCGTCAAGCTGCCGGCCGCGGCCGGTGGTCATAGGCCTTTGCAGCTGCTGCGCCTGGACAGCAAGGGCAATACCGAGGAGGCGCTGTCCATGCTGCGCTCTGCGGTGGACCAGCAGGCGGGCTTCATCCTGCAGGGCAATAGCTCGGCCACGGCCGCGGCCCTGATCGACGCGCTGAACAAGCACAACGAGCGCGAGCCCCAGCGCCGCGCCCTGTTCCTGAACTACTCGGCGGTTGATCCCGCGCTCACGAACGAGAAGTGCAGCTTCTGGCACTTCCGCTTCGATGCCCATGCCGATATGCGCCTGGCCGCGCTCACCGACGAGCTGGCCCAGGATCGCGGCGTGCAGAAGATCTACCTGATCGGCCAGGACTACAGCTTCGGCCAGCATGTGCTGAAGAAGGGCCGCGAGATGATTGCGGCCAAGCGTCCCGATATGCAGATCGTCGGTGATGAGCTGCACCCGGTGGGTCGGGTCAAGGACTTCCTGCCCTATGTCAGCAAGATCAAGGCCAGCGGTGCCCAGGCGGTGCTCACCGGCAACTGGGGGAATGATCTGACCCTGCTGGTGCGTGCCGCGCGTGACGTGGGCTTGACGGCACGCTTTTACACCTTCTATGGCAACGGGCTGGGTGCGCCGGCTGCCATCGGTGAAGCGGGCCTAGACCGTGTGCTCGCGGTGGCGGAATGGCATCCCAATGTGGGCACCCCCAGCTCGGACCGCTTCTACGAGGCCTTCCGCGCTCGTTTTCCCAAGCCTGAGGACGACTATGTGCATGCCCGCATGCAGGCCATGATCGAAGTTCTGGTGGCGGCCATGGAAAAGGCCAGGACCGCCGACCCCACGGCCGTGGCGCGCGCCATGGAGGGCCTGAAGTACGATGGCAAGACCCTGGGTGGCATGCATGCCGGTCAGATGCGCGCCGCCGATCATCAGTTCATTCAGCCGCTTTATGTTTCGGTCATGAAAAAGGCCGGAGTACCCGGCGTTCGCTTTGACAACGAGGGCTCGGGTTACGGATTTCGCACCCTGCGCTTCGTGGAGGCCGCACGCGCCGAGCAGCCGCACCAGTGCCGCATGAAGCGCTTTTGAGGCCAGTCTCCGGATTGGTCTATAATCCGCAGGTTTTCCAAGTTGCCGCCTTGCCCAGGCGGGGTGGCAGTCAAGGGAAATACCAGCACGGCATGGGTCGGTTTCACCCGTGACCGCAAGTCAAAACCACTGGAAACCGTCTGCGCGGCCGGAAGTTGTCCGGCGCTGCCAGCGGCTTCCGTCCTAACAGGAACGCAATCATGGCAGTCGCCGATATCAACAAGGCCGAAATCGTCAAGGGCAACGCCCGCAGCGCCAACGACACCGGCTCCCCGGAAGTCCAGGTCGCTCTGCTGACCGCTCGCATCAACGAGCTGACCCCCCACTTCAAGACCCACGCCAAGGACCACCATGGCCGCCGCGGTCTGCTGAAGATGGTCAACACCCGCAAGAGCCTGCTGGCCTACCTGAAGCGCACCGACGCTGCCCGTTACACCGCCCTGATCCAGAAGCTGGGCCTGCGCAAGTAATCGGCGCCCGATGACGAAGAGCCTGTCTGGTCTACGCCCAGCACAGGCTCTTTGTTTTTCAGGCGTCCCTCGGAGTCGAGCTGACGTGGCGCTGCTGTGTCATTCCAACAGGGCTTGAAGGTCGGTATGAGACCAAGCTTTACTGGAATGGCATCCCGCCAAACCCAGCCCCACTCCCGGTTTTGCACCGCACCGCAAGCGGTCGTTCATAACTGAGGAGAGCAGAACATGAGCATGTTCAACAAGGTCACCAAAACCTTCCAGTGGGGTCCCCACACCGTCACGATGGAAACCGGCGAGATCGCGCGCCAGTCCACCGGCGCCGTGCTGGTGAACATCGACGACACCGTGGTCCTGGCCACCGTGGTCGCGAAGAACGAGCCCAAGCCGGGCCAGGACTTCTTCCCGCTGACCGTCGACTACATCGAGAAGACCTATGCCGCCGGCAAGATCCCCGGCAGCTTCTTCAAGCGTGAAGGCCGTCCCAGCGAGCTGGAGACCCTGACCAGCCGCCTGATCGACCGCCCGATCCGTCCGCTGTTCCCCGAAGGCTTCTTCAACGAAGTCCAGGTCGTGGTGCATGTGATGTCCCTGAACCCCGAGGTGCAGGCCGATATCGCCGCCATGATCGCCACCTCGGCCGCTCTGTCGATCTCGGGCATTCCCTTCAACGGCCCGATCGGCGCCGCCCGCGTGGGCTATGTCAACGGCGAGTACGTGCTGAACCCGGGCAAGACCCAGCTGCTGGATTCCAAGATGGATCTGGTGGTGGCCGGTACCGAGGCCGCCGTGCTGATGGTGGAATCCGAAGCCGACCAGCTGAGCGAAGACGTGATGCTGGGCGCCGTGGTCTATGGCCACGAACAGGGCCAGATCGCCATCAACGCCATCCATGAGCTGGTGCGCGAAGCCGGCAAGCCGGTCTGGGACTGGAAGGCTCCGGCCAAGGATGAGCCCTTCATCGCCAAGGTGACCGAGCTGGCCGAGCCCGCTCTGCGCGCCGCCTACCAGATCCGCTCCAAGCAGGCCCGCACCCAGGCTTGCCGCGAGGCCTATGCCGCCGTCAAGGCCGGCCTGACGGAAGCCGGCGTCGAGTTCGACGGCGTGGAAGTCGATGGTCTGCTGTTCGAGATCGAAGCCCGCATCGTGCGCAGCCAGATCCTGGCCGGCGAGCCCCGCATCGACGGCCGCGACACCCGCACCGTGCGCCCCATCGAGATCCGTGCCGGCGTGCTGCCGCGCGCCCACGGCTCCTCGCTGTTCACCCGCGGCGAAACCCAGGCCCTGGTGGCCGCGACCCTGGGCACCGAGCGTGACGCCCAGGTGATCGACGCCCTGGCTGGCGAGTACAGCGAGCGCTTCATGCTGCACTACAACATGCCTCCGTTTGCCACCGGCGAAACCGGTCGCGTGGGCAGCCCCAAGCGCCGCGAGATCGGCCACGGCCGTCTGGCCAAGCGTGCCCTGGTGGCCGTGCTGCCGAACAAGGAAGACTTCCCCTACTCGATCCGCGTGGTCTCCGAGATCACCGAGTCCAACGGCTCGTCCTCCATGGCCTCGGTCTGCGGCGGCTGCCTGTCGCTGATGGACGCCGGCGTGCCCCTGAAGGCTCATGTGGCCGGCATCGCTATGGGCCTGATCAAGGACGGCAACCGTTTCGCCGTGCTGACCGACATCCTGGGTGACGAAGATCATCTGGGCGATATGGACTTCAAGGTGGCCGGTTCCACCACCGGCATCACCGCCCTGCAGATGGACATCAAGATCCAGGGCATCACCAAGGAAATCATGCAGGTTGCCCTGGCCCAGGCCAAGGAAGCCCGCATGCACATCCTGGGTGTGATGGTGGACGCCGTGGCTGGAGCCTCGACCGAGGTCTCGCAGTTCGCGCCCCGCCTCTACACCATGAAGATCAATCCGGAGAAGATCCGTGACGTGATCGGCAAGGGCGGCGCCACCATCCGTGCGCTGACTGAGGAAACCGGCACTACCATCGACATCGCCGAGGACGGCACCATCACCATCGCCTCCACCGATGCCGACAAGGCCGACCTGGCCAAGAAGCGCATCGAGCAGATCACGGCCGAGGCCGAGATCGGCAAGGTCTACGAGGGCCCGGTCACCAAGATCCTGGACTTCGGCGCCCTGGTCAACATCCTGCCGGGCAAGGACGGTCTGCTGCACATCAGCCAGATCGCCCACCAGCGCGTGGAGAAGGTCGCCGACTTCCTGAGCGAAGGCCAGATCGTCAAGGTCAAGGTGCTGGAGACCGATGAGAAGGGCCGCATCAAGCTGTCCATGAAGGCCCTGATCGAGCGTGAAGCCGCTCCGGCACCCGCCCCGGCAGCCCCGGCCGCCGAAGAAGGCGCCGCGGAGTAAGCCTGCTGCGATGAAAGCCATCGCCATCAGCCGCCCCGGCGGCCCCGCGGT
>NZ_JBKCLH010000121.1:0-29690 GCF_046300915.1 Roseateles sp.
GAGGGGGCGCTGCCTATCCTTGGGGCGGCCCGGCGGATAGGCCGGCCCGCCACACCCCGGAGAGCACCATGATCTCAGCCTATGCCGAGTTGCATTGCTTGAGCAACTACTCGTTTCTGCGCGGCGCCTCGACACCGGCCGAGCTGGTGGAGCGCGCGCATGCGCAGGGTTATGCGGCGCTGGCCTTGACCGATGAATGCTCGCTGGCCGGCGTGGTGCGGGCCTACACCCAGCTCAAGCGCCTGCGCGAGGCCGAGGGCCCCGAGGCCGCCCTGCCCCGCCTGCTGATCGGCGCCGAATTCCTGGTGCGCGACGACGCAACGGGTGAGCCGGACTTCAAGATCGTCGCGATCGCCCGCGATCTGGAGGGCTACGGCAATCTCTGCCAGTTCATCACGATGCTGCGGCGCGAGAGCGCCAGCAAGGGCCAGTACCGGCTGCGGCGCTCCCAGCTGATGCCGGGGCGGCTGGCGGGCTGCCAGATCATCCTGCTGCCGCGCCGCGAGGCCAGCGAGGCCGAGCTGCTGGCCCCGGCCCTGTGGCTCTTGCGCCATCACCCGGGCCAGGCCTGGATCGGCGTGGAGCTGCTGCGCGAGCTGGGCGACGAGCTCTGGCTGCAGCGCCTGCGCGCGGTCTCCGAAGCCACCGCCCTGCCCCTGCTGGCCTGCGGCGATGTGCATATGCATGTGCGCTCGCGCAAGGCCCTGCAGGACGTGATGACAGCCACCCGCCTGGGCCGGCCGGTGCGCGACTGCGGCTTCGATCTGCAGCCCAATGCCGAGCGCCATCTGCGCAGCCGCCTGCGCCTGGCCCAGCTCTACCCGCCGGAGCTGCTGGCCCAGAGCCTGGTGCTGATGCAGAGCTGCACCTTCTCATTGGACGAGATCCGGTACCAGTACCCCAGCGAGGTGGTGCCGCCGGGCGAAACGCCCAGCAGCCATCTGCGCCGGCTGACCTATGCAGGCATGGCCAAACGCTGGCCGGCCGGCGTGCCCGCGCCCTGGCGCGAGCGCATCGAGCATGAGCTGACCCTGATCGAGGAGCTGCGCTACGAGCATTACTTCCTGACCGTGGCCGATATCGTGGCCTATGCCCGCTCCATCGGCATCCTCTGTCAGGGCCGGGGCTCGGCGGCCAACAGCGTGGTCTGCTACTGCCTGCACATCACGGCCGTGGACCCGGGCCGCAGCACCCTGCTGTTCGAGCGCTTCATCAGCCGGGAGCGCAAGGAGCCACCGGACATCGATGTGGACTTCGAGCATGAGCGCCGCGAGGAGGTGATCCAGTACCTCTACCGCAAGTACGGCCGCGAGCGCGCCGCCCTGGCCGCCACCGTGATCAGCTACCGGCCCAAGAGCGCGATCCGCGATGTGGGCAAGGCCCTGGGGCTGGACGAGGCCCTGCTGGAGCGCCTGGCCCTGGATCACCATGGCTGGTCCGAGGAGTCCCTGCCCGATGCGCGCCTGCACCAGCTCTGCGAGGAGCTGGGGCTGGACGAAGAGGGTCAGGGCTTGCGCCAGCTGGTGCAGCTCTCGCGCCAGCTCATGGGCATGCCGCGCCATCTGAGCCAGCATGTGGGCGGCTTCGTGCTCACCCAGGGGCCGCTGGACCGGCTGGTGCCCATCGAGAACGCGGCCATGGCGAACCGCACCGTGATCGAGTGGGACAAGGATGACCTGGACTCGGTCGGGCTGATGAAGGTGGATGTGCTGGCCCTGGGCATGCTGAGCTGCCTGCGCCGCTGCTTCGACTTCTACCGCCAGTGGCGTGGCGTGGCTCATGAGCTGGCCAGCATCCCCGAGGGCGATGTGCCGACCTACGACATGATCTGCAAGGCCGACACCGTGGGCGTGTTCCAGATCGAGAGCCGCGCCCAGATGTCCATGCTGCCGCGCCTGCAGCCGCGCAACTATTACGACCTGGTGGTGGAGGTGGCCATCGTGCGGCCCGGGCCCATCGAGGGCGGCATGGTGCACCCCTATCTGAAAAACCGCGCCGACCACCGCGCCGGCCGCACCATCGACTACCCCCAGGGTCTGAAACCGGCGCTGGAGCGCACCTTCGGCGTGCCCATCTTCCAGGAGCAGGTGATGCAGGTGGCCATGATCGCCGCCGACTTCACGGCCGGCGAGGCCGACCAGCTGCGCCGCGCCAGGGCGGCCTGGAAGCGCCCCGGCGACCTGCAGCAGTTCTACGACAAGATCGTCAGCAATATGCGCCGCAACGGCTACGCGGACGAGTACGCCGAGCGCATCTTCAAGCAGATCAAGGGCTTTGCCTCCTACGGCTTCCCCGAGAGCCATGCCGCCAGCTTTGCCCTGCTGACCTATGTCTCGTCCTACATCAAATGCCACGAGCCGGGCATCTTCCTCTGCGCCCTGCTGAACTCCCAGCCCCTGGGCTTCTACACCCCCAGCCAGCTGGTGCAGGACGCGCGGCGCCACGGCGTAGAGGTGCGGCCGGCCGATGTGTGCCAAAGCCTGGAAGAAAGCAGCCTGGAGCCGGCCCCGAGCAGTCACACCGGCCTGGCCGTGCGCCTGGGCCTGCATCTGGTCGCGGGCCTGGCGGCCGAGGCCGCCCGGCGCATCGTCGCGGCGCGTGCCGAGGCGCCCTTTGCCGATGCACAAGACCTGGCCCTGCGCGCCCGGCTCGAGCAGCGCGAAATGCAGCAGCTGGCCGCGGCCGACGCGCTGCAGTCCCTGGCCGGCCACCGCCGCCAGCAGGTCTGGCAGGCCACGGCCTGGCAGCGCCTGCCGCCCCTGCTGCGCGAGGCCGGCGCGCACGAGGTGGAGGCGGAGGCCCAGCTGGCGCTGGAGGCCGCGCCCGAGGGCGAGGAGGTGCGCTGGGACTATGCGGCCACCGGGCTGAGCCTGCGCCGCCATCCCCTGGCCCTGCTGCGGCCCCAGCGGGCCGAGCGCGGGCTCAAGAGCTCGGCCGAGCTGGCCGACTGGCGCAGCGGCCGCAGCGCACGCAGCTGCGGCATCGTCACGGTGCGCCAGCGCCCGCAAACGGCCAAGGGCACCATCTTCATCTCGCTGGAGGACGAGCATGGCAGCGTGCAAGTCATCGTCTGGGCCGATGTCTATGCCAAGTACCGCTCCACCATCATCAGCGCGCGCCTGCTGGCCGTGCAGGGCCGCTGGCAGAAGCAGAACGGCGTGGCCCATCTGCTGGCCCAGCATTTCGAGGATCTGAGCCCGCTGCTGGGCGCCATCTTCACGCCCAGCCGCGATTTCCACTGAAGGCCGGGACAGCGCCGGGCTCCAACGCCTTGGGGATGGTGCGCGCACGCCAGGCGCCTAGCATCGCCCCACCCCCACTGGCATTGGAGCGTGCGATGGACTATCCCGGCCGTGTGATCAAGCAGGGCGAGCAGGACGCCGCCCTGGTCAGGGCGCTCAAGCGCCAGCTCAATGAGGCCCTGGCCCTGCGACCGGGCGGCGAGGGCCTGCAGCCCCTGGACCAGAGCAACCCCAATCTCGGGCCGGCCATGAAGCAGGCGGTGCGCCTCTTCCAGGCCCGCCATGTCGATGCCCAGGGCCGGCCGCTCAAGGCCGATGGCGAGATCGGCGCCATCACCTGGTCCGTGCTCTTTCGCCAGCTGAGTGCGCCCAGCCCGCAGGCGAGCGGCGACGCCCTGCTGAGCAAGGTGCTGCAGATCGCTGGGGCCGAGTGCAAGCGCGGCGTGCGCGAGATTCCGCCCAACTCCAACCGCGGCCCCGATGTGGAGAAGTACCTGGCGCGTGTCGGTCTGGGCGGCGGCTACCCCTGGTGCTGCGCCTTTGTGTACTGGTGCTTCGATGAGGCGGCCCAGGCCATGCATCGCGCCAATCCCATGCTCCGCACCGCCGGCTGCCTAGCGCACTGGCAGGGCGCCACGACCCATGGCGCGCGCCGCATCACACGCAGCCAGGCCCTGGCCAACCCTGGCCTGATCCAGCCCGGCATGATCTTCATCATGGACTTCGGCGGGGGCGCCGGCCACACCGGCCTGGTCGAGCGCGTGGGCGGCGGCCTGATCGAAACCATCGAAGGCAATACCGACGCCAGCAAGACGCGAGAGGGCGGCGGCGTCTACCGGCTCACGCGCAAGCTGCTGGACATCAACAAGGGCTTCATTGACTACGGTGGCCTCTGAAAGCCGGCCGGTGCGCAGCGTTATGCTCAACAGCACTCAAGACCTGCCCCCGCCATCGCCACGCCATGGAATTTCGACTGGTTTACGAAGGCCCCCTGCATGGCCAGGGTGCCAAATCGCCGCACAAATGGGAGATACGCCGCGCCCTGCATCCACAGCTGCAGCGCCTGTGGCAGACCCAGCGGCCGCTGCGCGAGCAGGCCGCGCATCTGCTGGCCCACCCGGCCCTGCCGGACCGGCCCTCCCTCATCATCGAGAAAGGCGGACTGCTCTTCGCGCCCCTGGTCAGCCCCAAGCTCGATCTCTATGCCGAACTCTCGGTGCTGCTGCTGCGCCAGCAGCCGCGCGGACAGCTGATCACCGATGGCGGCGATATCGACAACCGGCTCAAGACCCTGCTGGACGGGCTGCGTGTGCCCCACGGCTCCAACGAGGGCCGCGCCGAGCCGCCCGAGCCCGCCGACCCCAGCCCCTTCTTCTGCCTGCTGGAGGACGACGCCCTGGTCAGCAAGGTCACGGTGGAGTCCGACCAGCTGCTGCGCCCGGCACCGCCCGATGAGGTGGTGGCCATCATCAGCATCCATGTCAAGAAGACCACGCTCACCCCGCTCAATATGGCGCTGTGAGCCCGCATTTCCAAGGAGAAGCCTATGAAGACCGGACTGCCACGCCTGCTCACCCTGCTGGGCCTGCTGCAACTCGCCGCCTGCGCCCAGTCCCCAGGCGCCGCGCCCACCCAGCCCGCGGCACCGGCGGTCCAAGACCAGGCCGCGGCCGATCCGAAGCTGACGGCACAGGCCCGGCCCTGGCGCCTGGTGGAGCTGATGGGCCAGCCCGTCAAGCCCGATGAGCAGGGCCGCGTGCCCACCCTGATCTTCAGCGCCGATGGCGCCTCGGTCAGCGGCTTTGCGGGCTGCAACAGCTTCAGCGGCCAGGCCTCCCTGGGCCAGGGTCCGCAGCGCCTGCGCCTGGGGCCGCTGGCGGCCACGCTGCGGGCCTGTCCCGATATGACGCTGGAACAGCAGTACCTGCGCATGCTGGACCAGGTGGACGGCTACTTCGCCGACGGACGTCAGCTGCACCTGCACCGCGCCCGCATGGCGCCGCTGGCGCGTTTCGAACAAAGCGCCCCCTAGGCTAGGCCCGACCTCATCCCAGGGCGCGCTTGGCTCGGCCCCTGCCCACCAGGGTAGGCTGCGACACCGCAGGCGCAGCCAGCCCCTGGGCCAAATGGTCCACCAGGGCGCGCAGGCGCAGGGGCAGAAAGCGCTGGCTGGGCAGCACCGCGTGCAAGGGCATGGGGCGGCCCACCCAGTCGGGCATCACCTCCACCAGAGCCCCGCTGGCCAGGCTGTCGCGCACATCCAGCTCGCTCTTGTAGGTCAGACCGCGCCCCTCCAGCGCCCACTGGTGGGCAATGCCGCCATCATCCGCGCTGCGCTGGCCCTGCACCGCCACCACCAGGGGCGCACCCTGGGGCGCGGCGCGCGACCAGAAGGCCCAGTCGCGCTCCAGCCGGTTGCCGATCTTGAAACGTATGCACTCATGGCCGTCCAGCGCCTGCGGATGGCGGGGCCAGCCGCGGCGGCGCAGATAGTCGGGTGAGGCCACCAGCAGGCGGCGACCGCTCCAGAGCTGGCGCGCCACCAGGGCGGAGTCGGCCAGCTCGCCGTAGCGCAGGGCCAGGTCCACCTGGTCACGCACCACGTCCAGCAGGGAGTCGCCCACCTGCAGCTGCAGCTCCACGCCGGGGTGCCGGGCCAGGAACTCATCCAGCAGGGGCAGCAGCACCCGCCGCGTCAGGTCGCTGGAAGCGCTCACGCGGATGCGCCCGCGCAAGCTCGCGGCCGCCGCGGCACCAGCCCGCCCGGGCGCGGCGCCGCCCTCGCTGAGCTGGGCCACGCCTTCTTCGAGCAGCTCCAGCACGCGCTGGGCATAGTCGCGCAGCTGCTCGCCGGCCGCGGTGAGCCGCAGGGCCCGGGTACTGCGCTCGGCCAAGCGCACACCCAGCCGCGCCTCCAGGCGCTTGAGCAGGGCACTGGCCGCGGCCGGGGTGATCTGCAGCTCGCGCGCCGCAGCGCTCAAGCTACCGCCGCGGGCGCATTCCACCAGCAGGCGCAGCTCCTGGATATTTTCAATTTCCATTTGAAACTGATAGCGATTCAAGCGTCTTCATTGATTCTGCCCCAGCCCTCAAGATTCGGCCATCGCGCCCGGTTGGTGGCGCTTCAGGAGAAAGCATCAGCATGAAAGCCGTCGGTTACTTCAAGAGCCTGCCCATCAACGATCCCGAGTCCCTGCTGGACCTGGAACTGCCCACGCCCACGCCGGGGCCGCAGGACCTGCTGGTGGAGGTGAGCGCCATCGCCCTCAACCCCGTGGACACCAAGGTGCGCCTGCGCCGCGCCAGCGCCGATGGCCAGACCCCCGTGGTGCTGGGCTGGGATGCCGTGGGCGTGGTGCGCGCCCTGGGCTCGGCGGTGCGCGGCTTCGCCCTGGGCGACCGGGTCTGGTATGCGGGCGACATCACCCGCCCCGGCAGCAATGCGCAGTTCCAGGCGGTGGATCACCGCATCGTGGCCCGCGCCCCGGCCTCGCTCAGCGACGCCGAGGCCGCCGCCCTGCCCCTGACCGCCATCACCGCCTGGGAGCTGCTCCACGACCGTCTGCAGGTGCAGCAGCAGGCCGAGCGCCCGGTGAGCCTGCTGGTCACCGGTGCGGCCGGCGGCGTGGGCTCCATCCTTGTGCAGCTGGCCCGCCAGCTGCCGCATCTGCGGGTGGTGGGCACGAGCTCCGAGCCCGAGGGCGCGGGCGGCGCCTGGCTGCGCGAGCTGGGCGCCCACCATGTGATCAACCACCGCGAGCCGCTGGCGCCGCAGATCACACGCCTGCAGGCCGAGCAGGGCCTGCCGCCGCTGCGCTATGCCGCCAGCCTGACGCACACGCCGGCGCATTTCGCCGATCTGGTGGCCGCGCTGGAGCCGCAGGGCCGCCTGGGCCTGATCGATGACTTCGGCCCCGGCGATATCGATGTGATGGCGCTCAAGGGCAAGGCCCTGTCCTTGCACTGGGAGATGATGTTCACCCGCTCCATGCACGGCACGCACGACATCGCCGAGCAGGGCCGGCTGCTGGCCGAGGTGGCGCGCCTGGTGGATGCCGGCCAGCTGCGCAGCACCCTGGCCGAGGTGATGAGCCCCATCAACGCCGCCACGCTCAAGCGCGCCCACGCCCAGCAGGAAAGCCAGCGCCAGCGCGGCAAGCTGGTGTTGCAGGGCTTCTGAGCGCGGCCGGCCTCAGCCGCCCAGCTGGGTCACCAGATCGCGGATCAGGTGGCCCGCGATGGAAAAGCGCGGCGGGATGCCCGGCAGGGCGTCGAGCGGGAACCACTGCGCGTCCTCGATCTCGCCGGCCTGGGGCACGATCTCACCGCCCGCCCACTCGGCCGTGAAGGCCAGCATCAGGCTGTGCGGGAAGGGCCAGCTCTGGCTGCCGTAGTAGCGCAGGCCCTGCACGCGCAGACCCACCTCCTCCAGCACCTCGCGGTGCACGCAGTCTTCCAGGGACTCGCCCGCCTCCACAAAGCCGGCCAGGGCGCTGTACATGCCCGGCGCGAAGCCCGGCGCCCGCGCCAGCAGCAGCTCCGGGCCGCGCGGGCCTGTGCGCCAGATCAGGCACATCATGGCCGGGCTCAGGCGCGGATAGGCCGTGTGGCCGCAGGCCGGGCAGCGCCGCGCGCGTTCCTGCGCCAGGGCCTCGGTGGCGGTGCCGCAGACCCCGCAGAAGCGGTGCGCTCGGTCCCACTCCAGCACCTGGGCCGCGCGTCCGGCCAGGGCCATCAGCGGCCCCGGCAGGCTCATCATCGCGGCGCGCAGGCTCTGCGCCTGCCAGCCCGGCGGCGCCTCGGCCAGACGCAGAGCCCAGCAGTCCAGGCCGTCCAGCCGGCCCAGATAGTGGCGGGCCTGCAGGCCGCCCTCGAAGTGCTGCAGCGCCAGCGGGGCCAGGCCTTGCTCGGGCAGCGCCTGCGGCAGCAGCAGCCGCCCCTCCACAAAGGCGAAACACCAGGCGCTTGCACTGGCGGACTGAGCATCGGCAACGATGGCGGCTTGGAATTCCATGTACTCACTGTAGCGTCCGGGCCTGCACCCCGGCCTATCGCGCGCCCCGCCGACAAGGCCCTAAAACGGTGCAATTCGGTTGCCTGGCGCACTCGTCGCGGGCTACATTGCCCGCAGGTGATCGCCACTGCAGGCGCACCCAAGGGAGACAAAAAATGCTGCTTGACGCCTTGTTCGCGCGCGTGCCGAGCGTGCGCGCCCGCCTGACCCTGCTGACCGCCCTGCTCTGCCTCTTGATGGCCCTGCTGGCCCTCGGGGGCATGCTGCTGCTGTCCCAGGCCAACGAATCCTTGCGAACGGTGTACGACGACAGGGTCGTCCCCTTGCGCCAACTCAAGACCGTGTCGGACATGTATGCGGTGAACCTCGTGGACACCACCCACAAGGTTCGCATGGGCAGCCTGGACTGGGCCCAAGGCGCGCGCCTGGTGGACGAAGCCGGCCAGAAGGTAGCGCAGGAATGGCGGGCCTATACCCAGACATATCTGGTCGCGCAGGAACGCACGCTGGTCAGCGAGATCACGCCCTTGATGGCGCGTGCCGAAACGCTGCGAATGCGCCTGCTGGCCCTGATGCAGGCCCGTGACTTGGAGGGCCTGGAGCCACTGGCGCGCGAGCAGCTCTACCCCACCATCGACCCGCTGAGCGACAAGCTCAATGCCCTGGTCGAGGTGCAGCTGCAGGTGGCTCAGCAGGAGTACGACAAGGGGCTGCGCCGCTACGAGCAGGCGCGCTGGAGCGCCCTGCTGGGTCTGGGCGCGGCCTGCCTGCTGGGCATAGGCCTGGCCGGGGTGATCACGCGCCGCATCCTGCGTTCCCTGGGCGCCGAGCCCAGCGCGGTGCGTGAGGTGGCCCAGGGCATCGCCCGCGGCGCCCTGAACCAGCCTATGGCCGTAGCCCAGGGCGACCAGAGCAGCGTGATGGCCTTCATGCACAGCATGCAGCGCAGCCTGGCCAGGGTGGTGGGAGAGGTGCGGGTGAATGTGGACGAGCTGCACGCCGCCTCGGGTCAGATCGCCCAGGGCAATCTGGACCTGTCCAGCCGCACCGAAGAGACCGCCGCCACCACCCAGCGCGCCAGCGCGCGCCTGGACGAGGTGATGCAGCGCCTGCGCCAGCGCATCGTGCATGCGGGCGAGGCACGCAGCCTGGCCGAGGCCAGCCAGGCGGTGGCGCGCCAGGCCGGTCAGGAGATGCAGGCCGCCATCGAGGCCATGCGCGGCATCGATGGCTCCACCCAACGCATCACCGAGATCATCGGCGTGATCGACGGCATTGCCTTCCAGACCAATATCCTGGCCCTCAATGCCGCGGTGGAGGCCGCGCGCGCCGGCGAGAGCGGCCGCGGTTTTGCCGTGGTGGCGTCCGAGGTGCGCGCCCTGGCCCAGCGCTCGGCCAACGCGGCGCGCGAGATCAAGGGCCTGATCGGCGAGGCGGCCACCCGCAGCGAGCAGGGCACGCAACAGATCGAGGGCACAGGCCGCACCCTGGCACGCATGGTGGACGAGATCCAGCGTCTGAGCAGCCTGATGACGAGCCTGGACCAGAGCTCGGGCCAGGACAACGAGGACATTGCCGAGCTGCAGTTGCAGGTGCATGAGCTGGACCGGGTGGCGCAGCAGAACGCGGCCTTGGTAGAGGAGATGGCGGCCTCCAGCGAACAACTCAAGGACCAGGCCGGCCGCCTGGCGCAGGCGGTGCAGGTGTTCCAGGTCTGAGCTTCAAGCCGCCGCGGGCGGCATGGCGGTGCGGGGCTCAAAGCTGCGATGATGCGCGGCGCCCCGCCCCTCAGCTTTCCATGCAACTGCTAGGCCAGCCCCATCAGCTCAGCTGCCCGCAATGCGCAGCCACCATGCAGCATCTGGGCCTGCCCGCCCATAGCGGGCGCAGTGTGCCCGTGGACCACTGCCCGCCCTGCCGCCTGGTCTGGTTTGACACCCTGGAGTCCGTCCAGCTCAACGGCCTGGGCTGGATTGCGCTGCTGCGCGAATTGCAAGAGCAGCCGGGAACGCCCGTGGCCACGGTGGCGAAAGGCGCCACGATGCTGGACTGCCCGCTCTGCCGCCGCCCGCTCAAGCCCGTGCAGAACCAGACCCGGTATGGCCGTTTTCCCGCGCTGGAATGCAGCGGCTGTGGCGGACATCTGCACAGCCATGCCGGCGTGCTGGCCGAACGCGGCCTGGTGCGCGCCGTGCTGCCGGCCGATCGCGGCGCGCTGCAGCGGGAGGGTCGCAGCCTTTGCTGCCTCAACTGCGGTGCACCCGCACAGGGCTCAGAGACACAGTGCCGCTACTGCGAGAGCCCGCTGCAGATGCTGGACCTGCCGCGTCTGACCCAGGCCTTGCGGCCAAGTCCGGGCCGTGATCCCGAGACCGGCGCGGCACGAGCTGCCGCCGCCCTGTGGGCCTGGGCCTGCCATG
The DNA here is from genome assembly GCF_046300915.1 of Roseateles sp. GTDB lineage: Bacteria > Pseudomonadota > Gammaproteobacteria > Burkholderiales > Burkholderiaceae_C > Kinneretia. The sequence goes on from NZ_JBKCLH010000121.1 coordinate 10,677, forward strand.
GCTGCGGCGCGGCGCTGGACCCCGGCCGCCAGACGCACTGCGAGCACTGCGGCCATGCGGTGCTGGCCCCCTCGCTGCTGGACCTGAATCCGCTGCTGGACAAGCTGGAGGCGCAGTGGCGCCAAGACATCGCCTCCCGCCAGCCGGCCTCCACCGCACGCCCGACACGGCGCCCACGCGACTGGCGCGATACCGGCTTGGCGCGCTTGCTGCACCGGCTGCGGCCGGACGAGGATGTGGGCAGCACGCAGGCCTGGCAGGCCGCGCTGGGGCTGGGCCTGCTGCTGCTCTGGTGGCTGTTCTTCTAGCCGCTCACTCGGCCGGCGCCCGGCTCAGAAGTGGATGCCGCGCATCATCTGCTGCAGCGCGATGGCTTCGGCAGAAAGCTGTGAGCGCCCCGCCTTGTCGCCCCGCGCCGCCTCGCTGTCGGGGAACATGCGGAAGCTGGTGTTCATCACGATCTGGGCCACGCGCGGCAGCAGGGCGTGCAGCAGCTGGCCCGTGATGCCCAGTCGCGTGGCGATGCGCACCGGCTTGGCGATGCAGGCCTGGGCGATCATGTCCGCCGCCTCTTCGGGCGCCAGGGTGGGCCCATTGTTGTAGATCTGGGTGGGCGCGATCATGGGTGTGCGCACCAGGGGCATATTGATGGTGGTGAAGGTGATGCCCAGATCCGCGTACTCGCTGGAGGCGCAGCGCGTCCAGGCGTCCAGCGCAGCCTTGGAAGCCACATAGGCCGAGAAGCGCGGCGCATTGGTCAGCACGCCGATGCTGGAGATGTTCACCACATGGCCGCGCTTCTTGGCCACCATGCCGGGCAGCAGGCCCATCGTCACGCGCAGGCAGCCGAAGTAGTTGAGCTGCATGGTGCGCTCATAGTCGTGGAAACGGTCGTAGCTGCTCTCGATGGCACGGCGGATGGAGCGGCCGGCGTTGTTGATCAGGAAGTCCACGCCGCCGAAGTTCTCGTTGATCCAGGCCACCATCTCGGCGCAGCTCTGCTCGTTGGCGATATCGGCCGAGTAGCTGTGGACCTGGGCCTTGGGGCCGGCATGTTCGCGGATCTCCTTGAGGGCGGCGGCCAGCTTGTCCTCGTCGCGGGCGCAGATCAGGGTGATGGCGCCGGCCTCGGCAAACTTCTTGGCCGCGGCCAGGCCGATACCCGAGGAGCCGCCCGTCACCAGCACCACCTTGCCGGCCGTCGCGCCCTTGAGGCTGCGGTCGATAAAGAGGTCGGGGTCGAGATGGCGCTCCCAGTAGTCCCACAAGCGCCAGGCATAGTCGTGCAGATTGGGGCAGCGTATGCCCGAGCCCTTGAGCGCCTTCTCGGTCTCGCGGCAGTCAAAGCGCGTGGGGTAGTTGATGAAGGTGAGCATCTCGTCCGGCAGGCCCAGATCCTTCATCACCGCATTGCGGATGCGACGCACCGGCGCCAGGGCCATCAGCCCCTTCTTCACGCTCTTGGGAATGAAGCCCAGCAGGGCCGCATTGACGAACAGGCCCATCTTGGGCGCATGAGCGGCCTTGGAGAAGATGTCCAGCACATCGCCCACGCGGTAGCCCACCGGGTCCACGAGGTGGAAGCAGCCGCCGCTCTTGCGCTCCTGGTGGCTGATATGCACCAAAGCGTCCACCACAAAATCCACCGGCACGATATTGACCCGACCGCCCTCCAGGCCCAGGGAGGGCATCCAGGGCGGCAGGATCTGGCGCAGGCGCTGGATGAGCTTGAAGAAGTAGTAGGGGCCGTCCACCTTCTCGGCCTCGCCGGTGCGCGAGTCGCCCACCACCATGGCCGGCCGGTAGACGGTCCAGGGCCGCTTGCATTCGCGGCGCACGATCTTCTCGCTCTCGTGCTTGGTCATGAAGTAGGGGTGATCGAGGTTCTCGGCCTCGTCGAACATGTCCTCGCGGAACACGCCCTCGTACAGGCCCGCCGCTGCGATGGACGAGACATGGTGAACATGCCCGGCGTCGATGGCCTGCGCGAACTCGACCAGGGCGCGGGTGCCCTCGATATTGGCCCGCACCTGGGCCGCCTCGGGTGCGGCCAGGTCGTAGATGGCGGCCAGATGGAAGACATGCTGGATCTGCCCCTTGAGCGCCTTGATCTGCTCGCTCGCCACGCCCAGGCGCTTGGCATCCAGATTGCCGTACACCGGAATCGCCCGGTTCTTGCTGACGCCCCAGAAGGCCAAGAGCTCGGGAAGCTTGTCCGCGCTCTCCTCGCGCAGCAAAAAGTACACCGTGCTGCCGCGTCGGGCCAAGAGCTTGGCCACCAATCGCTTGCCGATGAAGCCCGTCGCGCCGGTCACGAAATACTGCATGCCTCGTCTCCTGAATAGCAGTGAACACCCATGAAATCCTGGGTTTGGGCTCGATTCTTGTCCAGGGCCAAGAGCCCCAAGCTGCGCGCTTTCCCGGAGTCGTCGGTAGAGCACACTCACTAGGATTGCGCGTGGTTCTGCCACGGTACGGGCCTATAGTGGACCCAAGCACCGATTCCATCGACGACACAGAAGGACTGCACATCATGGTCAAGAAGCTTCAGAAGATGGCCGCCAAGAAAAAGGCCGCTGAGAGCACCGCCATCCCCGGCATTCCCGCCGGCCTGCTGGACAGCGCCATCGCCCAGTCGGTCAAGGATTCGGCGCAGCAGATCTGGGCCGCGGGCCTGGGCGCCTTCTCCAAGGCCCAGGGCGAGGGTGGCAAGGTCTTCGAGGCCCTGGTCAGCGAAGGCATGAAGCTGCAGAAGAAGACCCAGAGCGCCGCCGAGGAACGCCTGTCCACGGTGACGGCCAAGATGAGCGGCATGGCCGGTGAGGTCGGCGCCAAGGCCGGCCAGCATTGGGACAAGCTTGAGTCCATCTTCGAGGAGCGCGTGGCCAATGCGCTCAAGCGTCTGGGCGTGCCCACGGCCAAGGAAGTCGAGCTGCTGATCGCGCGCATCGATGCGCTCAGCGCGGCCATCAACCCGCCCGCCAAGAAGGCCGCCAGCAAGAAGGCTGCGCCGACCAAGGTCGCCCCCAAGGCGGCACCGAAGTCCGCCGCCAAGGCAGCGACCAAGCCGGCCGCCAAGAACGGGGCCGCGCCCGCTGCCAAGAAGTCACCCGCGCCCCGCAAGGCAGCAAGCCCCGCCAAGAAGCCGGCCTCCGCCGCACCGGCAGCACCCGCCGTGGCCAAGAAGGCCGCGCCGGCCCGCAAGCGCAGCGCGGCGCCCAGCACACCGGCCGCCGCAGCCTGAGCACCGCGGAGGCGGCTGATCCACGATGAGTTCCCCGCGTTCCCCGGCCCGGCCGCCGCGCATTGGCTTGGCCCTGGCCGGCGGCGGACCGCTGGGAGCCATCTACGAAATCGGCGCCCTGTGCGCGCTGGAGGACTCCATCGAGGGTCTGGACCTGCGCCGCTGCGCAAGCTTCATCGGCGTCAGCGCCGGCGGCTTCATTGCCGCCGGTCTGGCCAACGGCCTGAGCCCGCGTGAGCTCTGCGCCGCCTTCATCGAGAACAGCGGTCCGGAGCAGGACCGTTTCCATCCCGAGCTGATGCTGCGCCCAGCCTGGGAGGAATACGCCCAGCGCCTGCAGCAGCTGCCCAGCCTGCTGGGGCAGGCCCTGTTCCAGAGCCTGCTGCAGGGGCGCTCGGTGCTCGCCGCCTTTGAACGCCTGGGCCGCGCCCTGCCCACCGGTCTGCTCTCGGGCGAGGCCCTGGCCCGCCAGCTGCACGAGCTGTTCCAGCGCCCTGGTCGCAGCGACGACTTCCGCCAGCTGGGCAAGCGCCTGGTGCTGGTGGCCACCGATCTGGACAGCGGTGAGGCCGTGCCCTTTGGCATGCCGGGCCACGACCATGTGCCCATCTCGCGCGCGGTGCAGGCCAGCGCGGCCCTGCCAGGCCTGTTCCCGCCGGTGGAGATCGACGGCCGGCACTATGTGGACGGCGCCCTCAAGAAGACCATCCACGCCTCGGTGCTGCTGGAGGAAGGTCTGGATCTGCTGATCTGCCTCAACCCCCTGGTGCCCTACGCCGCCGGTCATCAGCACTCCCGCATCCCGCGCCTGGTCGATGGTGGCCTGCCCCTGGTGCTGAGCCAGACCCTGCGCTCCCTGATCCATTCACGCCTGGAGCTGGGGCTCAAGCGCTACACCCTGAGCCATCCGCAAACCGACATCCTGCTCTTCCAGCCCGACCCGCAGGACGCCGAGATGTTCATGGCCAACACCCTGAGCTACAGCCGGCGTCGCCATCTGGCCGAGCATGCCTTCCAGTCCACGCGACAACATCTGCGCGCGCGCAGCCCCAGCCTGATAGCCCAGCTGGAGCGCCACGGTCTGCGCCTGCATGAAGGCCGGCTGCGCGACGACTCACGCCGCCTGGTCGGCCGCGCCGGCAGCCCTGCGGCTGCCCGCACCGAGGCTGCGCTGGGGCGCCTGCATGACTGCCTGGATCAGCTGGAAGAGCGACTCAAACCGTGACGTAGTTCACAGACTGGCGCAATCGCCCCTGCTATCGCGGGGATGTCGAGCAAGGCAGGCCTGCAGACAATGACCCCCATGCATCGCTCACCATGCGATGCCTCACCACCCACCGGAAACCATGCGCACACTCGCCATTGCCCTGCTTGCCAGCCCCTTGATCGCCAATGCCGGCACCGTCAATCTGATTCAGAACGGCAGCTTCGAGTCCAACCAGGTCGCGACCTGGGCCAATTTCAACAGCCTGAGCAGCTGGACTGCGGGCTCCCTCGGCGTGGAACTGCGCAACAACACCTCCGGCAGCGCCCTGGACGGCAAAAACTTCGTGGAGCTGGACACCACGGGCAATAGCTGGATCAGCCAGACTTTTGCCACCGTGGTCGGCCAGACCTACACGCTGAGCTTTGCCTATGCCCAGCGCCCCGACCAGAAGAAGCCGAGCAGCGATGGCAAGAGCAGCAATGGCCTGCTCTGGTCGGCCGGCAATGTCAGCTCCTTCCTGGTGGGCCAGGACGCCAACACCGCCTGGACCCCCGTGGTGGCCCAGTTCAAGGCCACCAGCAGCAGCACCACGCTGAAGTTTGAGGCGGCGGGCCTTTCGGACTCGTACGGCACCTCGCTGGACAGTATCAGCGTCACCAGCGCCGTCCCCGAGCCCAGCAGCTATGCCCTGATGCTGGCCGGCTTGGCCGCCATGGGCCTGGTAGCTCGCCGCCGCGCCCAGCGCAACGGCGTCTAAATCTCTCGACGTCCAAGCCTGTCCTCGGCGGCACGCCAAATGTGCCGCTGCGACTGACTTGGCTTCGCGTCAGATCGACGGTTTTACAAAACTTAAGACAGCAAAAGCAACTGCCGAGGGATAGTCGAACTCCGCAGCTGCTTTTCGGCTGATGATGTCGCGCCTTGCCGCTGGAGATGCCGATGTAGGCGTTCCAGCGGCATTTTCGTCATCGCACGGCCACTCTCGATACAGGCTCATCGCACTCAAGAGCCGGGGCAGGGGTGGGCTTGCCAAGGCATGATGTGGACTGCGGCAAAGCGTTACTGCGACCGCATCACACGCCGTGAAACTCGCTCGGGGCCGGCTGCCCCGCCGAGCCGGCGTTTTCATACACCCAGGCCTGTCAACGCCCCATGATCACCGTGCTCTATGCGCATCCCTACCCCCGGCATTCAAGAGCGGGGAGTGAACTGCAAAGAGGCATACAGGGCCTGCCCCAGGTCCAGACCCGGAATCTGTACGCGCTCTATCCCGACTTCCATATCGATGTGGAAGCGGAGCAGCAGGCCCTGCTGCGCAGCGGCACCATCGTGCTGCAGCACCCGCTGTACTGGTATCACATGCCGGCCTTGCTGACCCTGTGGTGCGAGAAGGTGCTCGCGCATGGCTGGGCCTATGGCCACGCCCCCGACGGCAGTTCGGCACGGGCCCTGGCGGGGAAACGCCTGCTGTGGGTCGCCACGACGGGTGGCGACCGGAGCGCCTACAGCGAAAGCGGCTACAACCACTACCCCATGGAGCGCATTGCCACCCCCATCGAGCAGTTGGCGAGGTTCTGCGGCATGGAATGGTTGCCGCCCTACACCGTCTATCACGCCGGTGCGCTGCGCGATGAGGAGCTGCTGCTCGCGGCACAAGGCTACCGGACTCGCCTGATCGAGGAGCTCGTCTTTCACGGCCTGGACCCGGCCCCGAGCGCCGGCGAGGAGCCACGCCATGAAGGCTGAAGCCAGCGTTCTGGTCTACATCCTGATCTACCTTGCGGCCATGGTCCTGGTCGTGCCCCTGGCCAGACGCTTCGGCCTGGGCGCTGTGCTGGGCTATCTGCTGGCGGGGGTTTTGATCGGCCCCTATGGCCTTCAGCTGGCGGACGGCAGCCCGGGCGTGGCCCTGCTGGCGGAGCTGGGCGTGGTGCTGATGCTCTTCACCATCGGCCTGGAGCTCGACCTCAAGAAGCTCTGGTCCATGCGGGCTCAGGTGCTGGGCCTGGGCCTGTTGCAGATGCTGGTCACCGGCTGCGTGCTGGGTCTGGCCGTGCTGAGCTGGGGCCTGCCCCCGCTGCCGGCCCTGCTCATCGGCCTGACGCTGGCCCTGTCCTCGACCGCAGTGGCGGTGCAGCTCATGAACGACCGCCGCATCATGGCCACCCCGGTGGGCAAATCGGCGTTTGGCATCCTGCTCTTCCAGGACATGGCGGCCATCCCCCTGCTGATCGCCACCAGCGTCCTGTTTCCGAGCAGCGGCGCTCCCACGTTCAAGGCCTGGCCTGCCCTGGCCGCCGTGGTCGGACTGATCCTGGCCGGACGCTATCTGATCGGTCATGGCTTGCGATGGATTGCCGCCAATGGCTCACGCGAGCTCTTCGTGGCCGCCGCACTGCTGCTGGTGATCCTGGTGATGGAGCTGATGATCAGCGTGGGCGTGTCGGCGGGGCTGGGTGCCTTCATCGCCGGCGTGATGCTGGCCAGCTCCGAGTACCGGCATGAGCTGGAGGCGGACCTGGAACCCTTCAAGGGCCTGTTCCTGGGGCTGTTCTTCATCACCATCGGAGCCGGCATCAACCTGGGACTGCTCGCCCAGTTGCCCCTCACGATTCTTGCCCTGCTGCTGGCCTTTATGGCGGTGAAGTTCCTGACCTTGTATCTGCAGGCCTGGCTGGCCGGCATGAGTGTGAGAGAGCGCCTGAGCTTTGCGACGCTGCTCGGCCAAGGTGGAGAGTTCGGCTTCGTCGTGATCGGTGCTGCCTTGGCGGGCTCCATGCTCAGTGCCGAGCATGCGGGTCTGCTCAGCCTCGTGATTGCCTTGTCCATGGCGGCTTCACCGCTGCTGATGAAGCTCAACGACCTCGTGGCGGCACGCTATCTGAGCCAAGCCGAGACAGCGCCCGAACGCAGCGATCCGATGGAGCACAGCCCGGTCATCATTGCCGGCTTCGGTCGCTACGGCCAGATCGTGGCGCGCCTGCTCTTGTCCAACGGCATGAGTGCCACGGTGCTGGACCATGGTGCCCAGCACATCGCGAACATGCAGCAGTTCGGCTTCAAGATCCACTACGGTGATGCCGCCCGGCTTGACCTGCTGGAGGCGGCTGGGGCTCACCACGCTCAGGTGCTGGTGGTGGCCGTGGACGACCGGGAGACGGCCCTGCAGATCGTCAGCATCGCCAAGAAACACTTCCCGCATCTGCGACTCGTGGCGCGCGCGGTCGACGTTCCCCATGCTTACGAACTCATGCGCCTGGGTGCCGACGTGATCGAACGCGAGCTGTTCGAAAGCTCGCTGCTGGCGGGGCGACGCGTACTCGAGTTCCTGGGCTTTGATGCACATGAGGCTCGCGAACTGGCCGACCGCTTCCGCGCCACGAACAAGGCCCAGTTGCAAGCCAGTGCGAAGCTCTCCACAACACTGGAGCGCAAGGAGTTCATCGGCCTGCTGCGTCGCAACCGCGAGGAGCTGGAGCGGCAGCTGAGTCAGGAAGCCCGCATGCCGCGAATAGTCAACAGCTGGCGCCAGACCACGGATCGCCCCGACAGCTGACTTGGCCGCTCGTCAATGATGACGCGTCAGCCATTGCCATGGTGCCTGCGCCGCATCGTGGCTTAACACTCCTTAAGACAGCTGGCCGCCGGTTTGCACCAAAGTTCGGCCTCGCACAACGAAGGAGTGACGAGATGAAGCACGTACTGGCGATTTGTCTTGCTGCAGCCCCAGTATTCGCCCAAGCAAATCTGCTGCAGAACGGCAGCTTCGAAGCAAACTCGCAAGCCCTTGGCAGCCGGTGGAGCTTTCTGAGCAACCCAGCAGGCGGCTGGCTTACGCCGCGCGGCGCGGTGGAACTGCATACAAGGTCGTACGCGTCCCCCTCAGCACAAGAGGGAAGCAATGCCATCGAATTGGAGGGGCAATGTGGCTTTTGCCAGCTCAGCCAGAGCTTCGCCACCGTCGTGGGACAGAGCTACGAGATCAGCTTCTGGATCGCGCAACGCTTTGACTCACTGGGTGCGCCGAGCAACGGGCTGACTTGGCAGGTCTCCGCCAGCCCCGCGGTTGAACTCGTCGGCCAAGACAACAATAAGAGCTGGACCCAGATCAGACGCAACTTCTTGGCCAACGAGTCTCAGACCACGCTGACTTTTGCTGCGGCGGGCGCCCAGGACGGCTACGGCACGCTGTTGGACGATGTGTCGATCGTCCCGCTGAGCCCCATCCCCGAACCTCCAAGTTACGGACTGATGGGTGCAGGCTTGGTCGTGATCCTGTGCGCGGCATGGCGCCGCAAGAACAAGAAGCGCTGACCGGCTCCTGCCGCGCCCCTCGCGGGTCTCAGCCCAGATAGCGCCCTTCCAGATGGGCGCGGAAATGGGCCGGATTCAGGCCCGGCTCGCCGCTGGCGCGCTGCACCAGCTCGGCCGTCTCCCAGCGCGAGCCCTGGCTCCAGATGCGCGCGTTCAGCCAGTCGAAAACGGGGCTCAGCTCGCCGGCGGCGATGCGCTGGTCCAGATCGGGCATCTCGCGGCGCATGCTGGCGAACCACTGGGCCGCGTACATGGCGCCGAGGGTGTAGCAGGGGAAGTAGCCGAAGAGGCCGGCGCCCCAGTGCACATCCTGCATGGGACCGTCCTTGTAGTTGCCGCGGGTGTCTATGCCCAGCAGCTCCATCATCTTGGCGTCCCACAGGGCCGGGATGTCGTCCACCTCGATCTCACCCTCCACCAGGGCGCGCTCGATCTCGTAGCGCAGGATCACATGGGCGGGGTAGCTGACCTCGTCGGCATCCACGCGGATATGGCCGGGCACCACGCGCGTGAGCAGGCGATTGATGTTCTCGGGCGCAAACGCGGGCTGCTCGCCCAGATGCTTGACGATCAGCGGGCTCAGCAGGCCGGCAAAAGCGGGGTGGCTGCCCAGCTGCATCTCGAAAGACAGGCTCTGGCTCTCGTGCAGGCCCATGGAGCGGGCGCGGGCAAGCGGCAGGCCCAGCCACTCGCGCGGCAGGTTCTGCTCGTAGCGGCCATGGCCGGTTTCATGGATGGTGCCGGTCAGGCTGGGCAGGAAGCTGTCCTCGCGGTAGCGCGTGGTCATGCGCACATCCTCGGGCACGCCGCCACAGAAGGGGTGGGCGCTTTCGTCCAGGCGGCCGGCCTCGAAGTCAAAGCCCATCAGCCGCATCGCGTCCTGGCCCAGGGCACGCTGGGCGGCCGTGGCGAAGGGGCCCGCGGGCACCTGCACGGCTTCGCTGCGCTGGCGCTCCTGCACGCGCTGGATCAGCCCCGGCAGCCACTGGCGCAGATCGCCAAAGACGCGGTCCACCTCGGTGCTGCGCATGCCGTGCTCGTACTGGTCCATCAGCGCGTCGTACTTGGACAGGCCGCTGTCCTCGGCCAGCAGGCGCGCCTCCTCGCGGGTGAGGCGCAGCACCTCGCGCAGGTTCTCGGCATAGCCGGCCCAGTCATTGGCCGGACGCTGGCTGCGCCAGGCATGCTCGCAGCGCGAGATGGCCAGGCTCTTTTCTTCCACCAGAGACTGCGGCAGCGCATTGCTGGCACGCCAGGCCCGGCGCATCTCGCGCAGATTGGCGCGCTGGGTCTCGTCCAGGCCCTCGCCCTCGGCGCTGTCCAGCAGGCCCTTGAGCGCGGCATCGATGGCCTGCTGGTGCAGCAGGCCACCCATCTCGGCCAGGGCCAGGGCACGGGCCTCATTGCCCGAGGGCGGCATGAAGGCCGACTGGTCCCAGGAGGCGATGGACTGCAGGTGGGCCAGGCGGTGCAGGCGCTGATGGCGGCGGCACAGCTCGTCGTAAGCGGGGGTGTTGCTCATCGTGATGTGTGGTGGCTTGGTCGCGGCATTGTCAGGGATTGGGGAAGACCCAGAGCAAGGCCGCGGTCATGCTCAGGTAGCGGGCAAACTTGCCCAGGGCCATGAAGAACACACAGGGCCAGAAGGGCAGGCGCAGCCAGCCGGCCAGGGCGCACAGGGGGTCACCGACCACCGGCAGCCAGCTCAGCAGGCAGGCCTTGGCGCCAAAGCGCTGCAGCCATTGCAGGGCGCGGCGCTCGCGCGGCGGCCGCTGGGCCGCCCGCTCGTACAGCCGCTCCGCCCCATAACCCATCCACCAGCTGATCGCGCCGCCCACGGTATTGCCCACCGTGGCCACCAGCACCGCCGGCCAGAACAGCTCCGGGTTGAGCTTGACCAGACCGAAGACGGCGGGCTCCGAACCCATGGGCAAGAGGGTGGCCGAGACCAGGGCGACGATGAAGACCGCCGGCAGCCCCAGCTCGGGCAGGGCCAGCCAGGCCAGCAGGGCGTTGATATGTTCTTGCAGCCAGACTTCCATGCGGGCGCATTATCCGGACCCGCCGTGCCGAGGAGGGGCGGTTTGGGGCCGGCGCTATAATCCTGCCTCTTTTTTCAGCACCCTCCTCCCCCTCGCCTGCCCATGTTCATCGGCCCCCATGAGCTGCCGAACCGCCTCTTCGTGGCACCCATGGCGGGCGTCACCGACCGGCCGTTCCGGCAATTGTGCAAACGCCTGGGGGCGGGCTATGCGGTCTCCGAGATGGTGACCTCGCGCAAGGACCTCTGGAACAGCCTCAAGACCTCGCGCCGGGCCAATCACGAGGGCGAGACCGCGCCCATCGCGGTGCAGATCGCCGGCACCGAGGCGGCCATGATGGCCGAGGCCACGGTCTACAACATCCAGCGCGGCGCCCAGATCATCGACATCAATATGGGCTGCCCGGCCAAGAAGGTCTGCAACAAATGGGCTGGTTCGGCCCTGATGCAGGACGAGCCCCTGGCCCTGGAGATCATCGAGGCGGTGGTCGAAGCGGCGCGCCCGCATGGCGTGCCGGTGACCCTGAAGATGCGCACAGGCTGGTGCGAGGCCGAGAAGAACGCGGTGGCCCTGGCGCGCCGCGCCGAAGCCGCCGGCGTGGCCATGGTCACGGTGCATGGTCGCACCCGCGAGCAGGGCTACAAGGGCTTTGCCGAGTACGACACCATCCGCGCGGTCAAGGCCGCGCTCGCCATTCCGGTGGTGGCCAACGGCGATAGCGACAGCCCGGCCAAGGCCCGCGAGGTGCTGGCCTACACCGGCGCGGATGCGCTGATGGTGGGCCGCGCCGCCCCGGGCCGGCCCTGGATTTTTCGTGAGATCGCGCACTACCTGGCCACCGGCGAGGAGCTGCCCGCGCCCCCGGTGCTGCAGGCGCGCGACTGGCTGATCGAGCATCTGCACGATCACTACAGCCTCTACGGCGCGCTGACCGGCATGCGCAGCGCCCGCAAGCACATCGGCTGGGCGGTGCGCGCCCTGCCCGGCGGGGAGGACTTCCGCCAGCGCATGAATCTGCTGGACAGCTGCGAGGCCCAGGTGGCTGCGCTGGGCGAGTTCTTCCAGATTCTGGCGGACCAGCACGAGCGGCTGCCCTACCTGCCCGCGCAGGCTGCAGCCAACGATGAAGACCAAGAAGAAAGCACAAGGTTGCCGGCATGACGCCCAAGCCCATCGATACCGTGGTTCGCGAGAACCTTGAAGCCTATTTCCGCGACCTCGACGGCGAGGAACCCCACTCCATGCACGAGATGCTGATCAAGCTGGTGGAGAAGCCCCTGCTGGAGGTCGTGATGCAACGCAGCGGCGGCAACCAGAGCAAGGCCGCCGACTGGCTGGGCATCAACCGCAATACCTTGCGCCGCAAGCTGTCCGACCACGGACTGATCTGAGCACCGCACGCACCCGCATTCCACCCCTGAAGTCACCCACCATGACCCAACTCACCGCCCTGATCTCCGTGTCCGACAAGACCGGCATCGTCGAGTTCGCCCGCGAGCTCCATGCGCTGAACGTGCGCCTGCTCTCCACCGGCGGCACGGCCAAGCTGCTGGCCGATGCCGGCCTGCCCGTGACCGAGGTGGCCGATCACACCGGCTTCCCCGAGATGCTGGACGGTCGCGTCAAGACCCTGCACCCCATGATCCACGGCGGCCTGCTGGCCCGTCGCGATCTGCCCGAGCACATGGCCGCCGCCGGCCAGCATGGCATCAGCATGATCGACATCCTGGCGGTCAACCTCTACCCCTTCGAAGCCACCGTGGCCAAGCCCGGCTGCACGCTGGAAGACGCGATCGAGAACATCGACATCGGCGGCCCGGCCATGGTGCGCAGCGCGGCCAAGAACTGGAAGGACGTCACCGTGCTGACCGACGCCGGCCAGTACGCCCAGGTGCTCGCCGAGCTGAAGAGCGCGGGCAAGACCAGCGACAAGACCCGCTTTGCCTGCAGCGTGGCCGCCTTCAACCGCATCGCGCAGTACGACGCGGCCATCAGCAACTACCTGAGCGCCCGCCAGGACGACGGCTCGCTGTCGGCCTACCCCGGCCAGCTCAACAGCAGCTTCATCAAGGTCCAGGACCTGCGCTATGGCGAGAACAGCCACCAGAGCGCCGCGCTCTATCGCGACCTGCACCCCGCCCCCGGCTCCCTGGTGACGGGCAAGCAGCTGCAGGGCAAGGAACTCAGCTACAACAATATCGCCGACGCCGACGCCGCCTGGGAATGCGTCAAGAGCTTTGAAACCCCGGCCTGCGTGATCATCAAGCACGCCAACCCCTGCGGCGTGGCCATCGGCCTGAACGCCGCCGAGGCCTATGCCAAGGCCTTCAAGACCGACCCCACCAGCGCCTTCGGCGGCCTCATCGCCTTCAACCGTGAGGTGGACGCTGCGGCCGCCGAACAGGTGGCCAAGCAGTTCGTCGAGGTGCTGATGGCCCCCAGCTTCAGCGCCCAGGCGCTGGAGATCTTCAAGAGCAAGGTCAATGTGCGCCTGCTGCAGATCGACCTGCCCCAGGCCGGTGGCAGCACGCCCTGGGAGCAGGGACGCAATGCCCAGGACATCAAGCGCGTGGGCTCGGGCATCCTGGTGCAGACGGCGGACAACCACTTCCTGAAGCCGCAGGACCTCAAGATCGTCACCAAGCTGCAGCCCACGGCCCAGCAGATCGAGGACCTGATGTTCGCCTGGACCGTGGCCCAGTACGTCAAGAGCAATGCCATCGTCTTCTGCGGCGGCGGCATGACCCTGGGCGTGGGTGCCGGCCAGATGAGCCGTGTGGACTCCACCAAGATCGCCGCCATCAAGGCCGCCAACGCAGGCCTCTCGCTGAGCGGTTCGGCCGTGGCCAGCGATGCCTTCTTCCCCTTCCGCGACGGCCTGGATGTGCTGGCCGACGCTGGCGCCAGCTGCGTGATCCAGCCGGGTGGCTCCATGCGTGATGCCGAGGTGATCGCCGCTGCCGACGAGCGCGGCATCGCCATGGTCTTCACCGGCGTGCGCCACTTCCGTCACTGAGGCGGGACCGAGGACAGTGCCTGCGCACTGTCCGACGCCTGCCGAAGGCCTTGACCCGTCTCGCGGGGCAAGGCTGAGATGGGACCGAGCCGCCAGGGCCGGGACGGCCCTGGCCCTCACCAGGCAGGGACCGTCCTCAGGACGCTCCCTGTCCGGGTTCGGTCCCTGCGCACTGTCCTCCACCTGCCGGAGAACCTGCCCCGCAGAACTGGCCCAGGGATCGGGGTGGGCCGGACTACGGGCTGTCACCCCGGTGACAGGGTGGCTCCACCTAGAGCCGCACCCCTAGTCCAGGGCCTCTACGCTTGGCGCAACCCGCTGCAGGGGTTAGCCTTTGCCGTAGAGGAGTTGCCTTGAACCAAATCCCCGACGAACTGCTGCGGCTGGCCCTGGAGGCGCAGCGCGCCGCCTTCCGCGCCGAGCCCATGCCCAGCCTGGCCACGCGCCGCGATCGCCTGGCCCGCGTGCTGGCCATGACGCGCCGGTACGCCGACGAACTGGCCGAGACCATCTCGCGGGACTTCAGCCACCGCTCGCGCCACGAGACCCAGCTGGCCGATGTGGCCACAGTGGAAATGGCCGCCAAGCATGCGTCTTCGCATCTGGGTCGCTGGATGCGCCAGCGCCGCATGCCCACCGCATTGCACTACCTGCCGGCCAGCAACCGCCTGATCCCGCAGCCCCTGGGCGTGGTGGGCGTGATCGCGCCCTGGAACTACCCCTACCAGCTGGCGATGAGCCCGGCCATCGCCGCCCTGGCCGCCGGTAACCGCGTGATGATCAAGCCCTCGGAGCTGACGCCCGAGACCTCGGCGCTGATGGCGCGCATGGTGGGCGAGTACTTCGCGCCCGAAGAGATGCAGGTCATCACCGGCGACGCCACAGTGGGCCGCGCGTTCGCGGCCCTGCCCTTCGACCACCTGTTCTTCACCGGCTCCACCGCGGTGGGCAAGCTGGTGGCCCAGGCCGCGGCACAACACCTGACCCCGGTGACGCTGGAGCTGGGCGGCAAGTCACCCGCGCTGGTGGATGCCAGCGCCGACATCGCGCAGGTCGCCGAGCGCCTGGCCTTCGGCAAGCTGCTCAATGCCGGCCAGACCTGCATCGCCCCCGACTACATCCTGGCGCCGCGCGCCATGGTGCAGCCGCTGGCCGACGCACTGATCGCCGCGGTGCGACGCCTCTACCCCAGCATCGCCGGCAATGCCGACTACAGCGCCATTGCCACGCCGCGCCACCTGGCGCGCCTGCAAGGCCTGCTGGACGATGCCCGCGCCAAGGGCGCGCGCTTGCTGCCCACGCATGAGGGGATTGGCGAAGGCCGCAAGCTGGTGCCGCACCTGCTGCTGGACGTCAACGAGGGCATGGCGGTGATGCAGGAAGAGATCTTCGGCCCGCTGCTGCCCATCCTGCCCTACGACAGCGAGCAACAGGCGCTGGACTACATCAAGGACCATGCTCGCCCGCTGGCGCTGTACTGGTTCGGCGCCGACAGCGCTGCGCGCGAGCGCGTGCTGGCGCAGACCCACGCCGGCGGCGTGACGCTGAACGACTGCCTCTGGCACATCGGCCAGGAAGACCAGCCCTTCGGCGGCGTCGGCGCCAGCGGCCAGGGCGCCTATCACGGCATCTGGGGCTTCAACACTTTCAGCAAGATGAAGCCGGTGTTCAGCCAGCCGCGCTGGTTTGCCGGCACCCAGCTGTTCTACCCGCCTTATGGCGCCACCTTCGAGCGCCTGCTGGCACTGCTGAAGAAGATCGCCTGATGCGCATGAACAGCCAGAGCCACGTGAGCAGCCACTCCCCCCAGCGCCGCCGGCTGCTCAAGCTCGGTCTGGGCGCCGCCGCCCTGCTGGCAGTGGCGGGCGGCGGCGTGGCCCTGCTCAAGCCGGGGCTGCTGGAAGCCAACACCCGCCTCGCGCCCGCGGCTCGCGGCCTGATGCGCAGCGTGGCCCTGGCCGTGCTGGACGGCCTGTGGCCCGCCCCCGGACCGGCCCTCGAAGCCAGCATGGAACGCCATCTGGCAGCCCTGGATGCCAGCATCGCGGCCCTGCCCGCGGCCACGCGCGCCGAGCTGGCCCAGCTGCTGTCGCTGCTGGGCAGCGCCCCGGGCCGATTGGCTCTGACGGGGCTGGACCAGGATTGGCCGCAGGCCTCCGTGGCCGAGGTCGGTGCGGCGCTGGAGGGGCTGCGCCGCTCGCGCCTGGCCCTGCGCCAACAGGTCTATTTCGCCTTGCGTGATCTCAACGCAGCCGTGTTTTTCACCCAGCCCGAGCACTGGGCCTTGATGGGCTACCCCGGCCCGCGAGAGATTTGATGAGCAGCACGATCAAGGACCCCATCCAGGACGGCCTAGCCCGCGGCTGGAAGGTGCTGGGCGGCGGCCACGGCCCCATCCCCCAGGAGCTGGAATGCGATGTGCTCATCGTGGGCAGCGGCGCCGGGGCCGGCATCACGGCCGAGCTGCTGGCCAAGGCCGGCCTGCGCCTGATCATCGTCGAGGAGGGGCCGCTGCGCTCCTCCAGCCAGTTTCGCCAGCGCGAGTCCGAGGCCTACCCGGCCCTCTACCAGGAGAGCGCAGCACGCAAGACGGCCGACAAGGCCATCAACATCCTGCAGGGCCGCTGCGTGGGCGGCTCCACCACCGTCAACTGGACCAGCAGCTTCCGCACCCCGGCGCCGACCCTGGCCTGGTGGCAGCAGCAGTTCGGGCTGCGCGAGCTGGGCGAGGCGCAGATGGCGCCCTGGTTCGAGCAGGTGGAGCGGCGCCTGCACATCGGCGAATGGGGCGGCGAGCCCAATGGCAACAACCAGGTCTTGCGCCGCGGCGGTCGGGCGCTGGGCATCGAGGTGTCCACCATACGCCGCAATGTGCATGGCTGCTGGAATCTGGGCTCCTGCGGCATGGGCTGCCCGACCAATGCCAAGCAGTCCATGCTGGTCACGACCATCCCGGCCGCGCTCGAGCTGGGCGCCACCCTGCTGGTGCAAAGCCGCGCCACGCGTCTGGAGTGGGACAGCACCGAGCTCCAGCGCCTGCACTGCCAGCCGGTGGCCCTGAACGGCGACCCCGACGGCCCCGCCTTCAGCATCCGCGCCAAGCACTTCGTGCTGGCGGGCGGCGCCATCAACACCCCAGCCCTGCTGCTGCGCTCCGGCCTGCCGGATCCGCATGAGCGGGTGGGCCAGCGCACCTTCCTGCACCCCACGGTGATCTCCGCCGCCCAGTTCGAGGAACGCATCGAGGGCTGGGCCGGCGCCCCGCAAAGCCTCTACTCGGACCACTTCCTTGAACAGCCGCCGCTGGACGGTCCCATGGGCTACAAGCTGGAGGTGGGCCCTACGCACCCGGTGCTGCTGGCGTCCACCATGGCCGGGCACGGACAGGCCTTCGGCGCGGTGCTCAAGGCCTTCCCGCACTCACAGGCCATGCTGGCCCTGCTGCGCGATGGCTTTCACCCCGACTCCACCGGCGGTCGCGTGCGGCTGCGCAGCGACGGCAGTCCGGTGCTGGACTACCCGCTCAATGCCTATGTGCTGGAGGGCGCGCGCCGCGCCCTGCTCTCCATGGCCGAGCTGCAGTTTGCCGCCGGCGCCCGCAGCGTGACACCTGTGCACGAAAGCGCCCGCGCCTACGAGAGCTGGTCCCAGGCCCGCGACGCCATTCGGGCCCTGCCCATGCAGCCCTATCTGACCCGCGTGGTCAGTGCCCATGTGATGGGCGGCTGCGCCATGTCCGCCGAGCCCGAGCGCGGCGTGGTGCGACCGGACGGCCGCCACTGGCAGATCAGCAATCTCTCGGTACACGACGGCTCGCTCTTCCCCACCAGCATAGGCGCCAACCCCCAGGTCTCGGTCTACGCACAGGCGGCCCGGCTGAGCACGGGGCTGGCCAAGGTCCTGGCGGGCAAGTCGGTCGCGCTGGCCTGAGCTGGCTCCGCCGCCGCGCTACTCTGGCGCTGCAAGGCTTGGTTCACCCAATGCTCCGCCCAGGCCCAGCGCCCATGGCCGGAGGCGATATTGATATGACCCGCGTCGCCCAGCTGCACCACGGCGCTGCCCCAACGCCCCGCCCAGCGCTGGCCCACGCTCAGCCGCATCCAGGGGTCGCTGCTGCTGAGCACCAGGGTGTGCGGCAGCGCTAGCCGCTGCTGCGGCAGCAGCTCGGCCAGGCCGAACTTGTCGGGGTCGGCCGGTGCCACCAGCAGGGCAGCGACCACGGGCGAGCCGGCATCCAGGCGCAGATGGCGCAAGAGCGCCAGCACGCCAAAGCTGTGCGCCACCGCCACGCAGGGTCCGCTGCCACGCGCGAGCACCGAGCCCACCCGGGCGGCCCAACGGTCCAGGTCCGGCGTGACCCAGTCGTGCTGAACAACCCGCTGCGCCTGCGGAAAGCGCAGCTGCAGCTCGCTCTGCCAGTGACCCGGCGGGCTGTCATTGAGCCCCGGTACGACGATCAGGCGCGGCCCGGCACTCATAAGGTGGCGATGGAGACTTCGGTGGACTTGACCAGGGCCACCACCGCCTTGCCCGGCACCAGGCCCAGCTCCTTGACCGAGCGTGTGGTGATGACCGATGTGACCAGCAAGCCCTCGGAGGTCTGCACATCGACCTCGCTGACCACCGGGCCCTCGATGATCTCCTTGATCGTGCCGCGAAACTGGTTGCGCACGTTGATGGCGGTGATGCTCATGGAACGGAACTCCTTGTGGGTTGGGGAAACGGTGTGGCTGGCCCGGCTCAGACGGCAAAGCGCAGCGCGCCCAGGCGCAGCGGCTCCTGGGGCCAGCGGCTGTCGGGCGCTTCGCTGTCCGCGGGCTGGGGCTGACGCAGGACGCGCTGCAGAATGCGGGCCTCGATGGCCGCGGCCCTGGCGTCGGCGCGCTGGCGCGGTCGCGGCAGTGGCACCGGCTCATCCAGGGCGATGCGGCCATCCTCGATCAGCACCACGCGGTCGGCCAGGGCCACGGCCTCGGCCACGTCATGGGTGACCAGGACCGCGGTAAAGCCCTGCTCGCGCCAGAGCGACTCGATCAGGGCGTGCATCTCGATGCGGGTGAGCGCATCCAGGGCGCCCAGGGGCTCGTCCAGCAGCAGCAGACGCGGGCGGTGCACCAGGGCGCGGGCCAGGGCCACACGCTGGCGCTGGCCGCCCGAGAGCACGGCCGGCCAGTCCTGCGCGCGCTCGGCC
>NZ_JBKCLH010000122.1:0-11297 GCF_046300915.1 Roseateles sp.
CCGTGATTGGCGCACCCGATGCCGGCCCGCGCCTGGGCCAGGATGTGGCCACACCGCCCTCGGCCGCGGCCAGTGCCCCGCCGCCCAAGCTCAATCTGAGCCTGCCGCGCGGTGGTGAGACTTCGGGCCGGGAGTCGCGCAGCGTGCTGCAGCTCATGCCGCACCCGCCCGAGCGCAAGAACAAGCTGCAGCAGGGCATCGAGGACGCGACCCGCAAGGACTGCCGCGAGGCCCATGCCGACAAGGGCCTGCTCGCCACCGTGCCCCTGGTGCTGGGCGCGGGCAGCGACAAGGGCTGCCGCTGGTAGCTGCCCCGGTGCTCAGGCGCCCAGCAGCTCGCGCAGGGCGCGCAGCATGGCGTCGGGCGCCTCGGCCATCAGGGAGTGGCCGGCATTCAGGCGCTGTACCCGCGGCGGTTCGGCAAACGCAGCCTGCAGCGCGGTGGTCTGCTTGGGCGCCGTCATCTGGTCGCGCTCGCCCAGGATCAGCTGGGTGGGGCAACGCACCTGGGCGGCGGCCTCCAGACCGCGGGCATAGCTGTCACACAGCCTGAAGTCGTGCTCAAACAGGTTGAGCCCGCTCTGGCTTGACTGGATGCGGTGCTTGAGCGCCAGCTCCCCGCCCTGCAGCCAGGCCCCAGGCCCAGGGTAGGAGGGCTTGGCGGCGATGCCGCCGAAAGAGAAGGTGTTGACCATGGCGATGGCGCGCCCGGGCTGCTCGCGGGCGGTGCTGAGCAGCTGCTCCGAGACCTTCATCGGGAAGGCCGTGGCCACCAGGCCCAGGGCGCTGGCGCGCTGCGGCGCCTGGGCCGCGGCCTCCAGCGCGATCAGGGAGCCCATGCTGTGGCCCACCAGGGCGGCCTGGGCATCGGGTGCAAAGCCGGCGGCGTCCAGCAGCTGCCAGACCCAGGCGCCCAGGGCTTCCACGCTCTCCAGCGGTCGGCCGGCGCTGCGGCCATGGCCGGGCAGATCGGGCGCCAGCACCGCATGGCCGTGGTGGGCGAACCAGCGCGTCAGCAGGGTCCAGACGCTGTGGTCGTTGAGGGCGCCGTGCAACAAGACCAGGCAGGGCAGGGTGGTTTCCAGCGGGCGGCCGCCGGTGTAGGCATAGGCCTCGTGGCCATTGACGGTGAGTTTCATCGTGCGAGGTCCTGGGGCTTACTTGGCCGCGATCTTGAGGGCGCGCTTGAGGTCGGCGATCAGGTCGTCCGGATCTTCCAGGCCGATGGACAGGCGGATGGTGCCCGGCGCGATGCCGGCCTGGGCCAGGGCCGCGTCGTCCATGCGGAAATGCGTGGTGCTGGCCGGGTGGATGACCAGGGAGCGGCAGTCGCCCACATTGGCCAGGTGGGAGAAGAGCTGCAGCGCTTCAATGAAGCGCCGACCCTGCTCGCGGCTGCCCTGCAGGTCGAAGCTGAAGACCGAGCCGCAGCCGCGCGGCAGCAGGCGCTGCGCCAGGGCGTGGTCGGGATGGCTCTCCAGGCCGGGGTAGCCGACGCGGCTGACCTGGGCCTGGCCCGCCAGGAACTCGGCCACCTTCTGCGCATTGGCCACATGGCGCTGCATGCGCAGAGGCAGGGTCTCGATGCCTTGCAGGATCAGCCAGGCGCTGTGCGGGCTGAGGCAGGCGCCGAAGTCGCGCAGGCCCTCGCGCCGGGCGCGCAGCAGGAAGGCGCCCACCGTGCTCTCCTCAGCGAAGACCATGCCATGGAAACCGGGGTAGGGCTCGCACAGCTCAGCGAAGCGGGCGGCGGGAGGTTCGACGCCGCTTGCGGCGTCAAACCCTCCCGATCGCAGTGCGGCAGCGCTGCGATCATGGGCGGCCTGCCAGTCGAAGCGGCCGCCGTCCACCAGCACGCCGCCCACCACCGTGCCATGGCCCGAGAGGAATTTGGTAGCGGAGTGATAGACCAGGTCCGCGCCCAGCTCGACGGGGCGCTGCAGATAGGGCGTGGTGAGCGTGGCGTCCACCAGCAGGGGCAGGCCGGCTTCGTGGGCGATGGCACTCACGGCCGGGATGTCCAGCACGTCCAGGCCCGGGTTGCCCAGGCTCTCGCCGAAGAGCAGCTTGGTGTTGGGCTGGATGGCTGCGCGCCAGGCGTCCAGATCGCCGGGGCGCACAAAGCTGGTGCTGATGCCAAAGCGCGCCAGGGTGTAGTGCAGCAGATTGTGCGAGCCGCCGTAGAGCGCGGCCGAGGCCACGATGTGCGAGCCCGCGCCGGCCAGGGTGGCCACGGCCAGATGCAGGGCGGCCTGGCCGCTGGCGGTGGCGATAGCGCCCACGCCGCCTTCGAGCGCGGCCATGCGCTCCTCGAAGACCGCGGTGGTGGGGTTGGAGATGCGTGAGTAGACATGGCCGGCGCGCTCCATATTGAAGAGCGAGGCGGCGTGCTCGGCGCTTTCGAACACAAAGGAGGTGCTCAGATGCAGGGGCGTGGCGCGCGCGCCGGTGGCGGGGTCGGGAGCGGCGCCCGCGTGTAGCGCCAAGGTGTCAAAGCCGGGGTCGGTGTAGCCCGCCATGGTGTCTCCGAGGTATTTGATGCGGGGATTGTGTGCTATGTTGGGCCCCTGGATTCCTGGAGGTTTCATCATGAAAGTCGTCGACATTCTTCGCGTCAAAGGCGGCACTCTCTACACCGTTGCGCCCGACCAGCCCCTGGCTCAGGCCGTGGCCACCATGGCCGAATTCGATATCGGCTCCCTGGTCGTGATGGAGCATGGCGATCTGGTGGGCATGCTCACCTTCCGCGAGGTCATCCAGGCCGTGGTCAAGAACGGCGGCACCGTGGGCGCGAGTCTGGTGCGCAGCGTGATGGACGACCATCCCCTGACCTGCACGCCCGAGACCGAGATCGACGAGGTGCGCCGCATGATGCTGGGCCGCCATGCGCGCTACATGCCCGTGCTCAACGGCCGCACCCTGCAGGGCGTGATCTCCTTCTACGATGTGGCCAAGGCCGTGGTGGACAGCCAGGACTTCGAGAACCGCATGCTCAAGGCCTATATCCGCGACTGGCCGCTGGAGGAGAACCCTTCGCCGGAGCCCAAGCTCTGATCCACGAGTCGCGAAGGGCGCCAGCGGCGTCCGCGCTCCAAGGCGGCCTGCGGGCCGCCTTTGCTTTGTGCGCCTGCTCGTAGAATCTTCGGGCCCAGCAACCACGGATTCCCATGTCAGGCAGCACTTTCGGTTCCCTGTTCCGCGTCACCAATTTCGGCGAGAGCCACGGCCCCGCCATTGGCTGCGTGATCGACGGCTGCCCGCCCGGCATGGCGCTCTCCGAGGCCGATATCCAGCCCGAGCTGGACCGCCGCCGCCCCGGCACCAGCCGCCATGTGACCCAGCGCAACGAGGCCGACGCGGTGGAGATCCTCTCCGGCGTCTACGAAGGCCAGACCACCGGCGCGCCCATCTGCCTGCTGATCCGCAACACCGACCAGCGCAGCAAGGACTACGGCAATATCCTGGACACCTTCCGCCCCGGTCATGCCGACTACACCTACTGGCGCAAGTACGGCATCCGCGACCCGCGCGGTGGTGGCCGCAGCTCGGCCCGCCTGACGGCGCCCACCGTGGCCGCTGGCGCGGTGGCGCGCAAATGGCTCAAGGCGGCCTACGGCACCGAGTTTCGCGGCTGCATGACGGCCCTGGGCGAGATCGAGATTCCCGTCGAGGACTGGAGCCAGACCGGGCTCAACCCCTTCTTCGCCGCCGGCAGCAGCAAGGTGGCCGAGCTGGAGGCCTATATGGACGCGCTGCGCAAGTCCGGGGACTCGGTCGGCGCCCGCATCTACGTGGAAGCCACCGGCGTGCCGGTGGGCCTGGGCGAGCCGCTCTATGACCGCCTGGATGCCGACATCGCCCACGCCATGATGGGCCTCAACGCCGCCAAGGGCGTGGAGATCGGTGACGGCTTTGGCGTGGTGGCCCAGCGCGGCAGCGAGCATGGCGACGAGCTCACGCCCGAGGGCTTTGCCAGCAACCACGCCGGCGGCGTGCTGGGCGGCATCTCCACGGGGCAGGACCTGCGGGTCTCGGTGGCCATCAAGCCCACCAGCTCCATCCGCACGGCCAAGGCCTCCATCGACCGCGCCGGCCAGCCCACCCAGGTGGAAACTTTTGGCCGCCACGACCCCTGTGTGGGCATACGCGCCACGCCCATTGCCGAGGCCCTGCTGGCCCTGGTGCTGATGGACCATGCGCTGCGCCACCGCGCCCAGTGCGGCGATGTGCAGCTGAGCCAGCCGCCCATTCCCGGCCAGCGCTGATGAGCGAGCGTGCGCCCGAGGCGGGGCGCAGCACCCTGGGTGCCAGCGCGCTGCTGTCCTGCGCCTACTTCGCGGCCATCGGCGGCTTCAATCCCTATGCTCCGCTCTGGTACAAGGAGCTGGGGCTCTCGGTCTTTGCCATCGGCGTGCTGGTCTCGCTGCAGAGCTGGACCCGGCTCTTCGCACCCTATGCCTGGGGCGCGCTGGCCGACCGCAGCGGCCAGCGCGTCTGGATCATCCGCTGGGCGGCCCTGGCCAGCTTCATCGCGGCCCTGGGCTTCTTGCTGCCGCCCACGCCCCTGAGCCTGGGCGTGGCGGTGTTCCTGATGTTTCTCTTCAACGCCGCCATCGTGCCCCTGACCGAGGCGGTGGTGGCGTCGTGCATCACCGATGCCGAGGGCCGCATGGACGCGCGGCGCTATGGCCGGGTGCGCGTCTGGGGTTCAGTAGGCTTTCTGGCCAGCGTGGTGCTTGCGGGCTGGTGGTACCAGTGGCTGGGGCTCAAGGCCTTTGCGCTGACCACCCTGATGCTCTTGGGCGCGGTGGTCTGGGCGGCATGGCGCCTGCCGGTGCAGCGTGTGAAGACGGTGCAGCACGACGTCGGCGCTCCCATCGGCGCGGTGCTACGCCGGCCGGAGGTCGGCTGGTTCTTTGCCGGACTCTTTCTCACGGTCTTGGCCCACTCGGCGCTCTACACCTTTTTCAGTCTCTACCTGATCGAGCTGGGCTATGGCAAGGGCATGGTGGGCCTGCTGTGGGCGGTGTCGGTGCTGGTGGAGATCGTCTGGTTTGCCTTTCAGGGGCGTCTTCTCGAGAGTGGCAGCCTGCACCGCTGGCTGCTGGCTGCGGCCCTGCTCACGGCCCTGCGCTTTGCCATCACCGCGGCCTTTGGCCAGAACCTGGCCCTGTTGATATTGGCCCAATGCCTGCACGCCTTGACCTTTGCGGTGCAGCACACGGCTTGCATTGCCCTGATTACTCGCTACTTCCCGGGCCCGCTGCGCGGTCGTGGACAGGCGCTCTATTCGGTGCTGGGCTACGGCCTCTCGGGTGTGCTGGGCGGCCTGGGCGGGGGCTGGCTGGCCCAGCAGGCGGGCTATGCCAGCGTGTTCTGGGCCGCCAGTGCCATGGGTCTGCTGGGCGCGATCTGCTGCTGGCGCAGCATGCGCCTGCATGAAGCGACGCTGAAGACGGCCTGAGGCTGTCGCACCTCCGCGCAGGTCGAGGCCTGCTTTCTGCAGTTCGTCGCAGCGAAGCGCCGCGCCGCCGGGCCACTTCCTACACTGCCGCCACTTTCGACAGTAGACGGAAAAACGGGAGAGACCATGCGCAAGCAATGGCTGTATGGCGGTGCGGCCGCCCTGGTGCTGATGGGTGGGGCCGGTGTGGCGGTGTGGACGACCAAGGGGGAGTCCGGCAAGGGAGCGGCCCAAGGCAAGCCGGAATCGGTGGCGCTGGAATTCCGCCCGACCGAGGTGGTCACGCCGCTTCAGGCGGCCATGCCTGGCTTGATCGAGTTCTCCGGTCCCCTGGTGGCGCCGGGCACGGTGATCGTGCGCAGCAAGTCGGCGGGCACCCTGCTGAGTCTGGCCGTGGGCGAGGGCAGCCGCGTGCATGCCGGCCAGGCCCTGGGTCAGGCGGATCTGGTTGAGCAGCGCCTGCGGGTGGCCGAACGACTTGCCAGCCTGGAGTCGGCCCGCGCCCAGCTGGTCCAGGCCGAGCGCCACCACAAGGCCAATGAGGGCCTGGCGGCCCAGAACTTCATCGCCCCTACCGCCCTGGAGACCTCGCGCGCCGCGCTGCAAGCCGCGCGGGCCCAGCTGCAGGTGGCCCAGGCGCAGCTGGACACCAGCGAGGTGGGGCTGCGCCAGGCGGCCCTGGTCTCGCCCATCAGTGGCGTGGTGGCCAAGCGCCATGCCCTGCCCAGCGAGAAGCTGACGGCGGAGCAGCCCATCCTGACCATCGTGGACCTCTCGCGCCTGGAGCTCGCCGGTCTGGTGGGCACGCATGAGGTGAGCCGCCTGCAGCCGGGCATGCCGGTGCAGGTGCGCATCGAGGGTGTGGAACAGCCGGTGCAGGCGCATATCGCGCGCATTGCCCCGGCCGCCGAGCCCGGCACCCGTTCCATCGGCGTGACCCTGGAACTGGCCAATCCCAAGGAGCAGTTCCGTGCCGGCCAGTACGCCGTGGCCCGGGTGGAGCTGCCCGACGAGCGCGAGCGCCTGACCGTGCCGCAGACGGCCGTGAGCAGCAATGCCGGCCAGGAGCAGGTCTGGCTGATCGAGCAGGGGGCCCTGGTGCGCCGCATCATCACGACCGGACGGCGCGACGCACGAGAGGGCAGGGTGGAGGTGCTGCAGGGCTTGAGCCCCGAGAGCCAGGTGCTGGCTGCGCGCTATGACAACCTGCGCGAGGGCAGCAAGGCCACGGTGCTGGCCGGCAAGCAGCGGGCGGCCGTGGCCAGCGCCGCCAGCGGCGCCGCACGCGCTCAGCAATAAGCCGACACGGAGGAATCAATCATGTGGATGACCCGTGTCTCCATCCGCCACCCCGTGTTTGCCACCATGGTGATGGTGGCCCTGTGCGTGCTGGGCCTGTTCTCCTATGCCAAGCTGGGCGTCGAGCAGATGCCCGACATCTCCATGCCGGGCGCCTGGATCGATGTGCGCTACCCCGGCGCCAGCCCCGAGGCCGTCGAGCGCGAGGTGGCCAAGCCGCTGGAGGAGATGATCAACTCCATCGCCGGGGTCAAACGTATCCAGTCGCGCAGCTTCGAGGGCCGGGCCCAGACCAGCGTGGAGTTCACGCTGGACACCGATATGGGCCGCGCCATGCAGGACTTGCGCGACCGCCTCTCCCTGGCCCAGGCGCGCTTCCCCAAGGATGTGAAGCCAGCCAATATCTCGCGCTTCCAGGGTGACAACAGTCAGCCCATCGTGGTGATGGCCCTGATGAGCAAGACGCGCTCGGCGCGCGAGCTTTCCATGATCGGCGAGCTCACCATCGCCAAGCGCCTGCAGCGCGTGGAGGGTGTGGCCACAGTGGACATCGGCGGCCTGAGCCAGCGCGAGGTGCGCATCGACCTGGATCCGCTGCGCCTGCGCGCCTATGGCATCACGCCGGCCGAGATCTCTCAGGCCCTGGCCGCGGCCAACGCCGACCAGCCTGTGGGCCTGCTCTCCGACCGCTACCAGGACGCCTCGCTTCGCGTCGAGGGTCGGGTGCGCGATCCCAAGCAGTTCGCCAGCGTGGTGGTGGCGCGGCGCGGCAATCTGGTGCTTACCCTGGGCGACCTGGGCACCCTGGTGGAGCGGGAGCGCGAGCCCGACAGCCTGGCCCGCATCAATGGCCAGCCAGCGGTGAGTTTCAATATCTTCAAGCAGCAGGATGCCAATATCGTCAAGACCGGCGACGCGGTGCAGGCCGCCGCCGAGGAGCTGCGCAAGAGCCTGCCCCAGGATGTGGAGCTGCGCCTGATCTTTGCCAGCAGCGACTTCGTCAAGGGCTCGCTCAAGGGCCTGCAGCACACCCTCATCGAGGGCGCGCTGCTGACCGTGGCCATCGTCTTCCTCTTCCTGCACAGCTGGCGCTCCACCATCATCACGGGCCTGACCCTGCCCATCGCGGTGATCTCCAGCTTCATCGCGGTCCATGCCTTCGGCTTCACGCTGAACTTCATGACCATGATGGCGCTCTCGCTGTGCATCGGTCTGCTGATCGACGATGCCATCGTGGTGCGCGAGAACATCGTGCGCCATGTGGGCATGGGCAAGGACCACCACCGCGCCGCTGAGGATGGCACCAACGAGATCGGCCTGGCGGTGATGGCCACCACTTTCGCCATCTGCGCCGTGTTCGTGCCCGTGGCCTTCATGGGCGGCATCATCGGCAAATTCTTCTATCCATTCGGCATCACGGTGGTGGTGGCGGTCCTGGTCTCGCTCTTCGTGAGCTTCACCCTGGACCCCATGCTGTCCTCCGTCTGGCCCGATCCGCCCGGCACGCGCATGAAGCGCCTGCCCGTGATCGGCGCCCTGATCCGTGGCACGGACCGCATGATGGACATGCTGCACGCCGTCTATGAGAAGACCCTGCGCTGGGCCTTCTCGGGGCGCCGCTACCGTCTGTGGCTGCTGCCGGTCTACGGCCGACCCTTTGGTGCCGATGGCCGGCGCGACAAGACGGCTCCACGCCGGCTGCGCTGGGCCACGCTCACGCCGCGCGGCGTGGTGATGGCCGCGGGCGCCGGCAGCTTTGTGCTGGCCCTGGGCCTGACGCCTCTGGTGGGCAGCGAGTTCGTGCCCGAGACCGACCAGGGCTTCACCCAGATCAATCTGCGCATGCCCGTGGGCTCCAGCCTGGAGCGCAGCCATGCCAAGGTGGCCCAGGTGGAGGAGATTCTGCTGGCCTTCCCGGAGATCAAGACCATCTCCACCGTGGTGGGTAGCAGCGGTGAGGGTCTGTCCACCGGCCGCAATCAGGCGGCGCTGAACATCGCGCTCACCGACCGCAAGAGCCGCAAGCGCACGCAGAAAGAGGTGGAGAACGCGGCGCGTGAGGCGATTGCCAAGATCCCCGGCATCGAGGTGTCGGTAGGCTTCAACCGGCCCATCTATGTCGCCATCCTGGGTTCGGACGCCGATGTGCTGACGCGCGCGTCCCAGGACTTTGCCGAAAAGCTCAAGAAGATCCCAGGCATTGTGGATGTGGACTTGTCGGCCAAACCCGGTCTGCCGGCCTACGCGGTCAAGCTCAAGGACTCGGCCATCCGCGAGCTGGGGCTGACTCCGCCCCAGGTGGCCGCCTCGCTGCGCGCCTATGTCAATGGCGAAACCGCCACTTACTGGACCACGCCGGACGGCACGCAGGTGGAGGTGAATCTGCGCCTGCCGGGTTCATTGCGCGAGCGCATCGAGCAGATGAACAAGCTGCCCGTGGCCTATGCCGCCAATGGCGCCCCCATTGCCCTGGACCAGGTGGCCAGCATCGAGCCGGTCTACAACCCCGAGGTGATACGCCGTCAGAACCTGCAGCGCCGCGAGGCCATCTTTGCCGGCGTGCAGGGCCGCAGCGCCGGTGAGGTGGGCGCCGATGTGCAGAAGCTGGTCAAGGAAACCCAGCTGCCGCCGGGCCTGTCCTTCGATGTGGGCGGCCAGACCAAGGATCAGGCCGATGCCTTCAAGGGCCTGCTGGGGGCCATGGGGCTGGCGGTGATCTTCATCTACATCGTGCTGGCCAGCCAGTTCGGCAGCTTTGTGCAACCCATCGCCATCATGGCCTCCCTGCCGCTCTCGCTGATCGGCGTGATGCTGGCGCTGCTGCTGTGGAACTCCACGCTGAACGTGTTCTCCATGATCGGCCTGGTGATGTTGATGGGCCTGGTGACCAAGAATGCGATCCTGCTGGTGGACTTTGCCAACCATGCGCGCCAGGCCGGTGCCACGGTGGCCGAGGCCCTGCTGCAGGCCGGTCTGATCCGCATGCGGCCCATCATGATGACGACCGCCGCCATGGTCTTCGGCATGCTGCCCATGGCGATTGCCCTCAACGAAGGCGGCGAGATCCAGGCGCCCATGGGCCGGGCCATCATCGGGGGCGTGATCACCTCGACCCTGCTGACCCTGATCGTGGTGCCGGTGCTCTATTCCTATCTGGTGCGGGAGCGCAAGCCGGTCGCGGCTAGCGTGGGGAGCGGGGCGTCTGAGGCGGCTGCTGTAGCGGCCAAGTGATTCGCCCGGCCCGCCTTCATGCCCGCCTGGTAAGTTCTTCCAGGGCCATGGGGACGGTGTCGGAGAAGCCGGACTGGTTGGCAGACGCCTGAGCCTGCGCAAGCTCATCGTCCAGCACGATCAGCTGGCGCAGACGGGCTTCGGTGCGTCTGCGCTTGTTGGCGTCATCGGTGAGTCGCTCGGAAAGATCGCGCCGCTGCCGCTCCAGCGAGCGCACCTCGGCCTGGGAGTGCTGAAGCGCCTGAACCAACTGCTTGGACTGGTGAACGAGAACCTTGATGCGAACCTCCTGTCTGCGCAGGCGCCTGTGCTGGAGGAGCAGCGCGGCAAGCGCCGAGACAAGCAGGAAGGCAAACAGGTAGGCCAGATGAGGCAGATAGGGCAGATGGAGCATGGGGCATTTCCGTGTGCTTGCGGGATTGCGCTTGAATCGGCCGCGATGGGGACGGCACAGGCGTGCCGCAGCGTCCAGCGCGCTGGCCAGCCCAGGACGGGGCGGGCTGCTGCTGGCTAGGGAACAGTCAAGACGAGGCGCTTGCTCAAGCGGCACCTCATGGCCGCGTTTGAAGTAGGCCGTGTTTGAAGCCGAGCGCGCCGGGGCCGCCCGCTTCCTGCCGACTTGTTACAAAGTCTAGGGCTCATGCGGGTCGCCTGGCTATGGCAGCGCCGCTCATTTGCCCATCAATTGCGCTCAGACGCGTCCCTGCTGTCTCGGCCTTAGCAGCTCCCGCGCATCAGCACTTCGAAACCCAGATCGCGGTGAGGTTCGGCCAGCGACTCGCCGCGCATGAGCTTGAGCAGCATGGCGGCCGCCTCGCGCCCGATCTCGCTGCGGGGGGTGCGCACGGTGGAGAGCGGCGGCAGCATCTGATCGCTGCCGGTCAGGTCATTGAAGCCTGCCACCGCCAGGCGTTCGGGTATCTTGATGCCCAGCCGCAGCGCCGCCAGCAAGGCTCCCTGGGCCAAATCGTCGTTGTTGAAGAAGATGGCGTCCACCTTGGGGTCTTCGCGATGGATGCGCTCGAACAGCTCACCGCCCAGGGCCAGCGATGAGCGCTCGGGGCTCAGCCATTCCAACTTGGGATCCAGGCGGCCGGCCGCCTTCATGGCCTGGCGGTAGCCTTGAGCACGCTGCAAGGTGCGTGGGTCCAACTGCGCCGCCGCGAAGGCGATGCGTTGGTAACCGCGGTCCATCATGGACTGGGTCATGGCGGCGCCCGCATCTGACTGCGAGAAACCCACGCTGTAGACGCCTTCCTGGGGCGAGGTCTCCATCACATGAACGCAGGGCACGCCGCTGCTC
>NZ_JBKCLH010000123.1:0-10295 GCF_046300915.1 Roseateles sp.
GGCCTCGATCACATGGCGGTCCTCGGGCACGGCCGAAACCTTGATCACCGAGCGACCCAGATTGCCCTGCAGCAGCTTGAGGCCGCCCGTGGCGCTGAAGGGCTGCTGCACGCCGCGCAGCACGCTGGCGTCGCCGCTGGCGGCCGGCAGTTCTTGCCAGGCCACATGCTTGCCGTCGGCGGCCAGGGTGGGCAGGCGGGTCTGAGGACGCAGGGAGTCACCGTTGATGCTCAGCACATCCTCGTGCATCAGGCCGGCGTCCAGCAGCTCGCGGATCACGAAGCCGGGACCGCCGGCCTCCTGGAACTGGTTCACATCGGCCTCGCCATTGGGATAGACGCGGGCCAGCAGCGGCACCACGGCGGAGAGCTCGGCAAAGTCGTCCCAGTCGATCAGGATGCCGGCGGCGCGTGCCACCGCCACCCAGTGGATGAGGTGATTGGTCGAGCCCCCGGTGGCCAGCAGGGCCACCATGGCATTGACGATGCAGCGCTCATCCACCACCCGGCCGATGGGGGTGTAGCGCGCGCGTGGGCTGATGGCCAGGGCCTGATCCACGGCAGCATCCGTCAGGGCCTGACGCAGGCCGTCGTGCGGATGGACAAAGGCGGCACCCGGCAGATGCAGGCCCATGGCCTCCAGCAGCATCTGGTTGCTATTGGCCGTGCCATAGAAGGTGCAGGTGCCGGCGCCGTGATAGGCGGCGGACTCGGCCTTCAGCAGTTCCTCGCGACCCACCTTGCCGGCGGCATAGAGTTCGCGGACCTTGGCCTTGTCCTTGTTGGGCAGACCGGAGCTCATGGGGCCTGCGGGCACAAAGACGCAGGGCAGATGACCGAAATGCAGGGCCCCGATCAGCTGGCCGGGCACGATCTTGTCGCAGATGCCCAGCAGCAGGGCCGCGTCAAACACATCGTGCGAGAGCGCAACGGCCGTGGCCATGGCGATGTTGTCGCGGGAGAAGAGGCTGAGTTCCATGCCCGGCTGACCCTGGGTCACGCCGTCGCACATGGCGGGCACGCCGCCGGCCACCTGGACCGTGGCACCGCGCGCCTGCGCCGCCGCACGGATCTGGGCCGGATAGGCCTCATAGGGCTGGTGGGCCGAGAGCATGTCGTTGTAGGCCGTGACCACGGCCAGATGCGGCGCCTTCTCGGCCACGATGCGCAGCTTGTCATGGGCCGGCATGGCCGCGACGGCATGGGCCACATTCGCACAGCCCATGCGCTCCACGCCGCGCGGACGTGCGGCCATGCGCTCAATCAGGGACAGATAGCGCTCGCGGGTGGCCGCGCTGCGGGCACGGATTCGCTCGGTGACACGGCTCAGGGTGGTGTTCATGCGATGCAGTGATGTAACTCTTTGGATGGAATTTACGTAACCATATTACACGCACTCCGCTGCCGGGGCGATGCAAATCTCGCCCAGCATGGGTACAAATTGGTTACCAAGCCGGCCATGCACGCCAACGAGGCGCGAATGCATGACGGGCCACGGGCCGTGGCTCAGCGGCGGCTGCTGTCGGCGCTCAGCTCAGGGTCCGGCTCGGACGCAGGGACGGGCGCGTCATGGGCGCGCAGGCGCTCAAGATCCGCCTCGGTGTCGAGGTCCATCAGCACCCCAGGGTCGTCCAGCTCCAGGCCCAGGGAGGGGTAGCGCGCCAGAATGCGGCGCGCACCTTCATCGCCCTGCAGGCCGACCAGCTCGGAGAAGAGTTCGGCATTGAAGCCCACCGGATGGCCGCGCTGCCCGCGGTACTGGGCATAGACCACCGGGTTCTGGCCGAGTGCTGCGGCCACGGCCAGGATGCTGTGGGGCTGCAGCAAGGGCATGTCCGCCGGCACGATCAGCCAGCCCGAGGCATCGCCCGTGGCCGCCACGCCTGCCGCGATGGAGTGCCCCATGCCCATGGGCTCCGGCCGCCCGCGGGCATCGTGCTCGGGCATGACCACCACATCCCGGCTGGCGACCAGGCGTCGCGCCGCGGGTGCCAGCTGCGCGCTGCTGACGACCACCATGGGCAGCCCTGTGGCCATCACGGTGGCCAGGGTCCGCTCCAACACCGTGTCCGCGCCCAGGGACTGTTCCAGCTTGTGCCCCTTGCCGCGAAAACGCGTTCCGCGCCCGGCAGCGAGCACAAGCACGAGAGGACGGCCGTTCGTTTGGGTCACCATGGTTCCTTGCTGATGCTGATCCCAGGGTGGGGCTAGGACATTTGTCGGTCTCCCGACGCAGTTCACAGCATGCCCAGGCTTGGCAGCGCTGGTTACTGGGGCGTTCACTTAGAAGAAAGTACTGATCCCCGCGGCAGCCGCAGCGCGAATGCGCCGCTCGGGGATGGCTCTGCACAGCGGCTCGCGACCCGCGGCGGCAACTCGCGCCACGCCAGGACGGCCGATCGCAAGCCGGTGGCCGCGGCCCATGGCCAAGGCCAGACTGCGTCCATCAATCAAGCGATGGAGCTGCCATGTCACCTCTCAACTACCGCCCTGCCCTGTGCCTGAGCACGGTTCTGCTGTCCCTGATCTTGATGACAGCCGCGCAGCCCTTGCGCGCCCAGACCGCGTCCAGCCCCGAGGCGCATCCCGCGCTCAGCCCTGCCGCCGCCGTGACGCCCGCCCTCGATCCACGGGCGCTCAATGAAGCGCTGCAGCAGTTCCTGGCGGCCACGCGGGGCGACACGGCGGCGGTCCAGCGTTCGCAGCAGGCCTGGGAGCGGCTGCTGGCGCAACAGCCCGCCAACCCCTTGCTGCTGAGCTATCTGGGCACGACCCTGACCCTCAAGGGGCGCGACGCCTGGGCCCCCTGGACCAAGCTGCAGGCCGTCGAGGATGGACTGGCCCAGATCGACAAGGCCCTGCAGCTGCTGCGTCCCGAACATGAGCGGCAGCAGGTGCTGGGCTCGGCCCTGGCGCTGCAGGTGCGCGCCAATGCCGCCCAGACTTTTCTGGCCCTGCCTGGCATCTTCAAGCGCCAGGAGCGCGGCGAACGCCTGCTCAAGGAGGTGTTGAACCATCCGGCCCTGGCGGACAGCGCACCGGGGCTGCGCGGCAGTGTTTGGCTCAGCGCCGCACGACAGGCGCTCAAGCAGCAGCAGGCCGAGCAGGCCCGTGTGCTGGCCCAGCGCATCGTGGACCAGGCTCTGCCGCAGGCCGCGGCCGCCCGCAGCCTGCTCAAGGAGCTGGGCTGATGCGCGCCCCTCACACAGCAAGCAGCGCGCCCCTGCTGCGCCTGGCCGGCCTGCGCAAGCGCTATCCGCTGGGACAGCACCGTATCGAGGCCCTGCGGGGCGTGGACCTGGAGATCCGCGAGGGCGAGATCCTGGCCCTGACGGGTCCTTCGGGCAGCGGCAAGAGCAGCCTGCTGCACATCGCCGGTCTGATCGACGCGGACTACCAGGGGCAGCTGGAGTGGCAAGGCCGTCCCCTGAGCGGCATGGGCATGCACGCCCTGACCCAGCTGCGGCGCGACGCGCTGGGCTTCATCTTCCAGGGCTTCAATCTGGTGCCGGTGATGAGCGTGGCCGACAACGTGGACTTTCCGCTGCTGCTTCAAGGCCTGACAAAGGCCGAGCGCGCCGCACGCGTGGCCAGCATGCTGGCGGACGTGGGTCTGGAGCAGCACGCGGCCAAGCGCCCGGATGCGCTCTCGGGCGGTCAGCGCCAGCGGGTGGCCATTGCCCGCGCCCTGGTCAAGCAGCCCCGCCTGATCATTGCCGATGAACCCACCGCCAGCCTGGACAGCCACACGGCCACCCAGGTGCTGCAACTGCTGCGTGAGCGTGCCAAGGCCCAGGGCGCGGCCGTGCTCATGGCCACCCACGACGCCCGCGCCCTGCTCTTCTGCGACCGCGTGCTGCAGCTGGAGGACGGTCGGCTGCAGGACGCCAGGCTCGCCGACTACACCCTGAACCCAACTCCCAGCGAGGCCGCCGCATGAGCTACACCGTCTTGAACACACAGCTGCGCTGGCTGGACTTCGCGGCGCGCAATCTGCTGCGCAACCGGCGCCGTTCGCTGGTCACGCTGAGCATTGCCGCCCTGGGCACGGCCGCCATCCTGGTCGCGGCCGGCTTTGCGCGCTACACCTACACCGGCCTGGCCGAAGCCTCGGCACGCAGTACCGGCCATCTGGTGCTGGGCATGCCCCAGAGCTTCGAAGGCGATGAGGCCCAGCCGCTGGAGCATGGTCTGCAAAACTGGCAGGCGCTGCGCGAGGCCCTGCTGGCCGAGCCCGAGGTCAGGCATGTGCTGCCGCGGGTGCAGTTTGGGGGACTGATCAGCAATGGCGAGAAGTCGGCGCTGATGATGGGCGTGGGCATCAGCCCGGATGCGGAGTTCGCCATCAAGGGGCCCTTTCTGACCCAGAAGAGCGGGCAGCTGCTGAACGATGGCGAGCGTGGTCGCGTGCTGCTGGGCGAGGGGCTGGCACGCAGCCTCAGGGCCACGCCCGGTAGCGGCCTGACCCTGATGGCCAGTACCGCGCATGGCGCGCTCAACGCCATCGATGTCCGCGTGGCGGGCGTGGTCTCGACCGGTGTGCCTGATCTGGACCAGCGCCTGGTCTGTACCGATATCGCCACCGCCCAGACCCTGCTGGACAGCGACAAGGTCAGCAGCATGGGCCTGTTTCTGGAGCGCATGAGCCAGACGCCCGCGCTGCGCGAGCGTCTTCAGGCGCGCTGGCCCGCCTTGGCGCTCAAGGACTGGGAGCAGCTGGCCCCCTTCTACGGCGCGGTGCGCCAGCTCTACAACCGCATCTTCGGCGCCCTGGGCAGCATCCTGGCGCTGATCGTGGTCTGCGTGCTGGCCAATGCCATGGCCATGAGCGTGATCGAGCGCACCCGCGAAATCGGCACCCTGCGCGCCCTGGGCACCCGGCCCGGGCAGCTGATTGCAAGCTTTGCCACCGAAGGCCTGCTGCTGGGCAGTCTCGGCAGCTTGCTGGGCGCCCTGACGGCCCTGGCGCTGAGCGTCGTCCTGATGCTGGTGGATCTGCAAATGCCGCCACCGCCGGGGCGCAGCCAGGGCTATCCGCTGCAGCTGGAGCTGAGCGCCGACATGGTGCTGGCCGTCATCGCCCTGATCGCCTTGCTGGCCCTGCTCTGCAGTGCCTGGGTGGCAGCCCGCAGTGTTCGCCAGCCCATTCCCCAGGCCCTGGCCCATGTCTGACTCTGCACCGTCCGCAAGACCATGAAGACCACGACACACCGACTCAAGCTCTCTTTCCTGGGCCTGCTGATGGCGGCTGCTCAGCTGCTCCCGCCGCTCACGGCACAGGCCGATACCCGTGTGCAGGAGCTGCTCAAGCGCGCCGACGCACGGCGTGCCGGCAGCAGCCACCTGGAGATCCACACCCTGGTGCAGCAGCTGGCGGCCGATGGCAGCGTCAGCCGCGAGCGCCGCTACACCGTCCTGAGCCAGGGCTTGGAGAAAAGCCTGGTGCTGATGCGCAGCCCGGCCGAACAGGGACAGAAGGTGCTGATGCTGGGAGAGGACTACTGGCTCTTCCTGCCCAGCAGTCAGCGGCCGGTGCGCATCACGCCCAGCCAGAAGATTCTGGGCGAAGCCTCCACCGGTGACATCGCCACCCTGAACTGGGCCGATGACTATGACGGGGAACTGCGCGGCGAGGCGCCTTGCGAGGAGGCGGCCGGCCCCGCGGTACGGAGCTGTCTGCATCTGAGCCTGCGCGCTCAGCGCAAGGGTCTGAGCTATCAGCGCATCGAGCTCTGGCTGGGCAAGGCTCGCGGCGAGCCGGTGCGCGCGGAGCTCTATCTGCTCTCGGACAAGCTGGCCAAGCGGGCCCGCTACCAGCTGGATGCGCAGGGCATGGTCAGCGAGATGATGCTGGAGGACGCACTCGCCGGTGAGCGCAAGACCCGCGTGAGCTATCAGGGCCGGCGGGAGCGACGCATCCCCGAGGCCTGGCTCAACCCCATGTTTCTCAGCCGCAGCCCGGTGCTGGAATGAGGCTGCTGCGTCCCTCCCTCGGCATGGCCTTGCGGCACGCACTCCTGCTGCTGGGCCTGGGCTGCTTGCTGCCCGCCCAGGCCCAGACGCTCAAAAGCAGCTGGAGCAGCCAGTGGCAGGCGCAGACGGCGAATCTGCAGCAGGGGCCGCTGGCCCAGGCGGCACGGCTCGCCCCCGCCTTGCTTCAGGCGGCCGGCCCGGCCCGCTCTGACAGCCGTCAACAGGCGCATGAGCTCACGCTGCGGCACGAGCGCAGCGATCTGCCCGGGCAGAGCCAGCTGCTGATCGCAGCCACGGGGCGCCTGACGCGCCAGTACGGCGACCGTGCGCGGGGCGAAGGCTGGCAGGCACGGGCCCAGCTGCAGGAAGCCGCGCTCTCGGCCAGCCACGAAAACTGGTCCTGGACCGCCGGGCGCAAGGTGCTCAGCTGGGATGTGGGCTGGGGCTTTCGCCCCAACGATATGGTGCAGCAGGAGCGGCGTCGCGGCCTGCTGCCCAGCACGCTGCGGGGTCAGGCCTTGCTGATGCTGGAGCATTTCGACGCGGATCAGGCCTGGAGTCTGGTGGCCGTGAACCCCCAGCGTCTGGGCGAGGCCGTGAGCGCCGCTGAGCCCGCCCAGGCCCTGGACCGTGAGGCTGCCCTGGCGCTGCGCTGGTACCGCCGGCATGGCAGCCAAGACGTCTATGCCTACGCCCGACTGGGGCGTGGCGAGCGCGCTAGCCTGGGCCTGGCGACCCAGACCGTGATGGGCAACAGCCTGAGCCTCTACGCTTCGCTGCGCTGGCGCCAACGGCATGCGGCCTGGGAAAGCGTGCTTGGCGAACCCGCCGGCCTGCGTTGGCAACCCGCCTGGCAGCATGATGCCGTGCAAACCCTGCTGGGCGCCCAGTGGACGCCCGAGGGCAGCGCCCACAGCTGGATCCTGGAAGCCTGGCACGACGGCATGGCGAGCAGCGATGCGGACTGGCAGCGCTGGCAGGGCATGCTGGACACGCTGAGCGGGGCGCCAGGCGCGCAGCCTCCCCAGCGCCGGGCGCAGATGGCCTTGCAGCAGCTCGCGCCCTTGCAGCGCGGCTCGGGCAGCCTGCAGCGCCGCAATCTCCTGCTGCGCTGGAGCTGGCAGACGGGCGAGCTGCGTGAGTGGCAGCTCAGCGCCGACCTGCTCCATCATCCTGCCGATGGCGGCCACAGCCTGGGCCTGGGCTTGCAGTGGCAGGGCCAGCGCTGGCAGCTGGGCGGAGCCTGGCGTCGGCTCGCAGGCGGGCCAGCCGCACTGCTGGCCAATATGCCCCAGCGCGGCAGTCTGGGTCTGTGGGCGCAGGCGGACTTTCTGTGAGCCTGGCTGCGAGCCCGGCGCATGGGCTTGCGCCCTCCTGCATACTGGCGGGCATGAGCAAACTATCCGATCTGCGCAAGAGCTACGAACAAGGCGAGCTCGTCGAGGAGCAGGTGGCCGGCCAGCCCCTGCAGCAGTTCAAGACCTGGCTGGACGAGGCCCTGGCGGCCGGCGTGCCCGAGCCCAATGCCATGACCCTGGCCACGGTGGGCCCCGAGGGACGGCCTTCCACCCGCATCGTGCTGATCAAGGACATCGATGAGCGCGGCCTGGTCTGGTACACCAATTACGAGAGCCGCAAGGGCCGCGAGCTGGCCGCTCACCCCTTTGCCGCCCTGCAGTTCCACTGGGTGGAGATGGAGCGGGTGGTGCGCATCGAGGGCCGGGTGGAGCAGGTGGAGGCCGCGCAGTCCGATGCCTACTTCCGCTCCCGGCCGCTGGACTCGCGCCTGGGCGCCTGGGCCTCGCCCCAGAGCCAGGTGATCAGCTCGCGCGCGGTGCTGGTGGCCAATGCCGCCAAGGCCGCCGCCCAGCACGGCCTGAACCCCGAGCGCCCGCCGCACTGGGGCGGCTACCGCCTGCTGCCGGAGCGCGGGGAGGTCTGGCAGGGCCGCACGTCGCGCCTGCACGACCGCCTGAGCTACAAGCTGCAGGCGGACGGCAGCTGGCTCAGGGAGCGTCTGGCCCCTTGAGCGCCGCAGGCTGAGCCCTGTCTCAGTTGGCGGCGACGGGCTGGGCCTCGGTCACGCGGTAGAACAGGCCATAGGGATCGTTGCTGAGCACGGACATCTGGCCTTCCACCGTCACCGGATCCAGGGTGTAGCGCACGGGGGTTTTGCTGCGCACCTCGATCAGGCCCTCGGGCCCGGCCGCCACGCAGAAGGAGCAGCTGGTTGGCACCGAGGAAAGCAGGAAGTGACGCTGCTTGTCGCCCGGCTCCAGCGGCATCATGAAGCCCTGCACCTTGACCGTCTTCTTGTCCAGGGCCTGCACGGCCGCCGGAAAGCTGGGGACCAGCTTGTTCTTCTCGGCCTTGACCGTCACGGAGGACAGCAGGGGCCAGGACAGCACCCCCTCGCGCTCCTGCAGCGGCTTGAAGGGGCTGCGCGGATCGTGAAAGCCGGGGCCTTGCCCCAGGGCCGGCGCTTGAGCGGCCACCGGCAGGGCCGCAGCCGCCAGCAAGGCCGAAGCCAACAGGCTCGAAAGCCGGCGATTTGTCTTGGACATCTCAGTGTTCATGTTTCAAGCCACAGTATTTGCCGATGGCCAGGCCGCGGCAGGCCGCGAGCAGGGCTTTCTGGCAGCGCTCTTCGCTCTCGCCCGATTCCAGGCAACGAGCAGCTTCCTCATGGGCCTTGGCCATGGCGCGGTGGCGGCTGATATCGGTTTTCACATGCTCGCTCAGCGACTTGGCAGCCGCTGGCGCAGGCTGGGATTGTGCCTGCAGCGCGCCCGTGGCACTCAGCGACAGGGCAATCAGCAGGGCATGCGGGAAAAACTTCATGGCGATACCTCAAGAGAAAAACGATGAAAGCGCGTTCATTGAGACGCTCAGTGCGGCGCCTGCAGCAGCTCGGTCACGTCCAGGCGGTAGGCGCGCCAGGCCGGCCAGGCGCTGCTGAGCAAAGCCAGCAGCAGGGCCAGGGCCGGCACCAGCAGCTCCCAGACCGAGAACCAGCCGCCCACCACCCGCAGCGACTGCTGCTGGGCCAGCACCCAGCCTAGCAAAGCCGTCAAGCCATGCCCCAGGGCCAGGCCCAGGGCGCTGGCCAACAAGGCCAGCCAGGCCGCCTCGGCCGCAATCAAGAGGCCCACCCGCCACGGCGGCGCCCCCAGCATGCGCAGCATGGCCAGGTCGCCCTGACGCTCGCGCACCGCGTGCAGCAGGGCCACAAAGACCGAGAGCCCGGCCGCCAGCAGCAGCACCGCGCCAAAGCCGCGCAGCACCTCGGTGCCCGCGCCCACCATGCGCAGCAGACGGGCTGTGTCCAGGGCCGGGGCGGCGGCCTGCAGCCCGTCCTGGGCGTTCACCCAGCGCGGCAGGCTCACGGCCGCCAGCGGGCTGCGGTAGCGCACCAGGGCCAGGGTGATCTCGCGCTCGGCCTCCAGGGCGCGGCGGTCGGACTCGTCCACCGCATGCATGTCCTCATGCACTTTCCAGACCGAGGCCAGGTCGGTCAGCACCAGACGGTCCAGCACGGCGCCTCCCGGCGCCAGCACGCCCACCACCCGGTAGCGATGATCGCCATGCTCGTGGCCCCCCCCGCCCAGGCCATGGCTGCCGGCAAAGCTGTCGCCAAGGCGCAGGCCGGTGGCCTGCGCCACCTCGGCGCCCAGCACCGCCTCCAGCGGCTGGGCCCACCAACGCCCTTCGGCCAGACGCCCCTGGTAGAGCACGGGGTAGTCGGACGTAGTGCCCACGATGCGGAAGCCCTTGAGGCTGTCGCCCAGGGACAGGGGCACGGCACTGGCCACCAGGGGCTGGGCGCGCAGCTCGTCCAGGGCGGTGAGCGGGATGTTGCCGGTGGGCACGTCCAGGTGGAACAGGCCCGCCAGCATGATCTGCATGGGGCTGCCCTTGGCGCCCACCACCAGATCCACCCCGGCCAGATCGCGGCGCACACCGGCCTCGATCTGCTCGCTGACCAGCAGCACAAAACTCACCGCCGCCAGCCCCAGGCTCAGCAGCAGCAGGTTGAGGCCAGACACCAGAGGGCGGGCCCAGAGATAGCGCCAGGCCAGGGCCAACACGCCGCCCCTCATGGCTGAGCTCCGAGCAGCTTGGGCAGGACCAGGCTTGGCAAACGCTCACCCAGGCGCTCGGCCACCCGACCGTCGTGGGTGGCCAGCACCAGGATCGCGCCCTGCTCTGCCGCAGCCTGCTGCAGCAGGTCCAGGCTGGCGGCGGCGTTCTCGTCGTCCAGATTGGCCGTGGGTTCGTCGGCCAGTAGCAGGCGCGGACGCCGCAGCAGGGCGCGCCTGCTAC
>NZ_JBKCLH010000124.1:0-3940 GCF_046300915.1 Roseateles sp.
CTGCGCTATGACCGCCTGTCCACCGATGACAAGCCCACCTTCAACCCCACGGCGGCCGCGGCCACGGTGGCGGGCACCGTCACGGGGGCGAACACCGTCAACCGCGCCACCGGCGGCTTCGGTCTGGACAACAGCCAGACCGCCGATGGCACCGACCTGCTGCAGCCGCGCCTGAGCTTCAACTACGCCCTGGATGCGGCCAACAAGCGCAAGTCCCAGGTGCGTGGCGGTCTGGGTCTGTTCCAAGGCGCGGCCGCCAATGTCTGGCTGGCCAACCCCTACTCGAACACCGGCATGGCCACCCGCATCATCACCTGCGGCACGTCCTGCCCGACCAACAACACCCTGTTCAACCCCGATCCGAACAAGCAGCCCACCACGGTGACCGGCGTGCCGCCGGCGGCCAATGTGGACTACATCGCCAAGGGTCTGGGTCAGCCTTCCGTCTGGAAGTTCAACCTGGCCTATGACGCCGAGCTGCCCTGGTTCGGTCTGGTGGCGGGCGCTGAATGGGTGCACACCAAGACCCACTCCGGCCTGTACTACCAGCACCTGAACCTGGGTGACCCGACCCTCACCAGCAAGGTCGATGGTCGCCAGATGTTCTGGATGCCGCAGTCCTACACCGCCAACTGCTTCACCAGCAACGGTAACTTCTCGACCAACGGCGCCTGTGCTCCCGGCACCGGTCGCAGCTCTCAGCGCGCGCTGAGCAATGCCGCTTTCAACAACGTGCTGCTGGCCACCGAGACGAAGAAGGGCGGCGGCGATGCCGTGACCCTGTCGCTGTCCAAGGCCATGCCGCAGTACGGTCTGAACTGGCAGGTGGCCTACACCCGCATGAGCGCGACCGAGGTGAGCCCGCTGACCTCGTCGGTGGCCAACTCCAACTTCAACTCGCGCGCCATCTACAACCCCAATGAGGATGTGGCGGCCAACTCGGCCTACTTGGTGCGTGACCGCGTGAGCGCAGCCGTCAACTGGTCGCGTGCCTTTGTGGGCAAGTACAAGACCACCGTGGGTCTGTTCTACGAAGGTCGCAAGGGCAAGCCCTACAGCTGGACCTATGCCAATGACATGAACGGTGACAACGTCACCAATGACCTGATGTACATCCCGAGCGCTCCCGGCGCCGCGGGCGTGGTCTTCCGTCCGGCACAGAACAGCGGTTTGGCTGACAACGCCGCCGCCGAGAAGCGTTTCTGGGAAATCGTCAACGGCAGCTCGGCTCTGTCGTCCGCCAAGGGTTCCGTGGTTTCGCGCAACTCCAGCTTTGCCGCTTTCGTGAACAGCTTTGACCTGCGTCTGAGCCAGGAAGTGCCCGGCTTTACCAGCCGTCACAAGGGTGTGATCAGCCTGGACATCCTGAATGTCGGCAATCTGCTGAACAAGCGTTGGGGCCGTATCGACGAACTGCGCTTCGAGTCGCAAGGCGGTCAGCGCCGCAGCTTCGTCAACTACGGTGGCATGGACGCCAATGGCAACTACGTCTACTACGTGGATGGCAAGGTGACCGACTACACCACCCGCCAGGCCAAGGGCGAGTCCCAGTGGGCTGCCCAGATCACGGCTCGTTACGAGTTCTGATCTCCGGCCGGACGGCGCCCGCCTCTTGAGGGGCGGGCCTCGCTTGCTACTTCAACGCCTGTCGCGCATGCGGCAGGCGTTTTTTCTTGGGCGCGCGCGACCTGCCTCAGCGCTGTCTCAGATCAGGCTCAGAGCGCCTTGAAGAGGTGGGCGTAGAGCCGGCTCACGCCCAGGCGCTCCGGGCGCTCATGCAGCACCAGGCTCAGGCGCGAAGCCTCGTCGCGCTCGGCACGGGCGATCGCATCGCTGCGCACCACCAGGCTGCGGTGCACCTGCCAGAAGCGTTGTGCATCAAGCTGGGGCAGCAGTTCGCGCAGGGAGATGCGCACCAGGTACTCGCGCTGGGCCGTCAGCACCCGCACATACTTGTCCGCTGCCTCGAAATAGATCACTTCGTCCACCGGCAGCATCACGATGCTGTTGCCCACGGCCACCTGCAGCAGGCGCAGGGGGGCGGTGCTGGGTGCTGTGCCGGCCGGGCTGCCGGGGTTCAGGCCCTGAAGCAGCTGTGTGCTGTTCAGGAGCTCGCGCAGTTGCTGGACGGCATCGTGAGCCGGCTGCAGGGGCTGCGCGCGTGCGCTCAGCGCAGACCGCAGCCGGGCACAGCACTGGCTCAGGCGTTCGCGCTGCACCGGCTTGAGCACATAGTCGGCCGCGGCATGCTCGAAGGCTTGCAGCGCATACTGGTCGTAGGCGGTCACGAAGACCAGCAGAGGCAAGGGCTGGCCCTGCGGCCAATCTTCCGTCAGGGCGGCTGCGGCCTCCAGTCCGTTCATGCCAGGCATGCGGATATCCAGAAAGCAGATATCGGGCTGCTTGGCCAGAGCAGCCTCCACGGCAGCCTGGCCGTGGGGCGCCATGGCGACGATGTCCAGTTCCGGCCACAAGGCGGCCAGCTCGCTGCGCAGATGCTCGGCGAGCAGGGATTCGTCTTCGGCAATCAGGGCGGTGGGGCGCTGGTTCATGGCGTCGCAGGGGCTTGGGTCTCGCTGAGGGGAAGGTACACGCTGGCCTGGCAGCCGCTGCCATCGGGGCCGGGCGCCAGGTCCAGATAAGCGCGGCTGCCGTAGCGGGTTTGGAGGCGATCACGCACCTGCGTCAGGCCGAAGCGCGTGCCCTCGGTGCTGGCCCCGCTCGCGGCGGCTGCCAGTCCGATGCCGGTGTCGCTGACCTGCAGCAGCAGCTGCT
The DNA here is from genome assembly GCF_046300915.1 of Roseateles sp. GTDB lineage: Bacteria > Pseudomonadota > Gammaproteobacteria > Burkholderiales > Burkholderiaceae_C > Kinneretia. The sequence goes on from NZ_JBKCLH010000124.1 coordinate 2,776, forward strand.
CACCCTCGATGCTGGCTTTAAGCGTCAGGCGTCCGCCTTCGATCTTGGGCTCGAGTCCGTGCTTGATGGCGTTCTCCACCAGGGGTTGCAGCAGCAGCGGCGGGACTTGCAGGGCTTGCAGCGCAGGCGCCAGATGCAGCTCGGTCTGCAGCCGTTGACCCATGCGCACCTGCATCAGCTGCAGATAGTCGGCGATGCGCGCGAACTCGTCCTGCAGGCTATGGCTGCCCTGGCGCGAGGCGTTCAGGGTGGCGCGCAGGAAGGCGATCAGCTGGTCGAGCATGGTCTGTGCCCGGGCCGGATCGATGCCGATCAGCACCCGCAGATTGGCCAGGGTGTTGAACAGCATGTGCGGCTCGAGTTGCGCCTCCAGCAGCCGGAGCTGGGTCTGGGCCGCCACACGGGCGGCCTGCTCGGCCTCGGCCTGTGCCGCATGCATGCGGCCGCGGATGTAGAAATAGCCTGTGGTCAGACTGGCCACGACCAGAGTCAGCAAGGCCGTGCCGGCTGCTGTCCCCCAACTGGCTTCCCACCAGTAAACCGAGCGCCGCCCCGTGAGCAGGTCCCCAAGCGGCAGACCCAGGCTGAAGCCCAGGATGGAGCCCAGCAGCACGCAAACCGCCATCCAGGGCGTGCCCGGCCAACCGCCGGCGTATCGCGGATCGTCCGGGTGGCGGCGTTGCAGCAGCTTGGCGATGAGGGCGCGGCCCCCATCAATGAAGATCCAGCATTGCATCCCGATGGCGAAGGAGTAGCTAAGCTCCAGTCCCAGATGCCGCCATTGCCGCGGCGCCGCGAGAAGGAGACCGACCGCCAGGCAGAGCAGGGCAGCGTGCAGGGCATTGCGCAGCAGCTCTCGCCACAGAGGCTGGGGCTGGGGCCCGCCGCTCTTGCAGTGCGGCGGCTTGGCGGCTTGTGTCATGGGGCGTAGCAGGTTGACGAAGTTCAGGACCGCAATGTGTCCGCGTGGTCTCATGCCCGCCAGCGGCAAGCGACGGGAGGCGGCCGCAGGGCGCGAAGTGCAATGCCCGGCCGCCAAGCGGTGGCTGAGTACTCAGCGTCGACGCTTGCTGCTGCCCGTCCCACCACCCAACAGGCTGCCCAGCACGCCGCGGATGATCTCGCGGCCCACGGTCGTGCCCATGGAGCGCAGGGCGGACTTGGC
>NZ_JBKCLH010000125.1:0-14361 GCF_046300915.1 Roseateles sp.
GCCGGGCCCACGATCTGTGCCCGATCGTCCTCGATGTCCCAGCGCAAGTTGTCCATCAACCAGCTCAGGTCGGCCGCGAAGGCCGCATCCCCCTGGACCGACACCTGGGGCTTTTCTCCGGTCAGCGCGCCCAGGGCCAGCAGGGCCGGATTGCTGGCATCGAGCTCGATGCGCAAGGCCTCGGGCGGCGCCTCGTCCAGCCGCTCCAGCAGGCCAGCCCGGCTGATGCCCAGGGCCAGATCGGGCGCCGCCGGCAGCAGGGCCGGCCAGCCGCGCAGATGCACCACGATGGCGCGTCCGGCATGCGGGATCAGTCGCGCCGTTGCCACGGGCTCACGGCCTATGACATGGTTAAGCAACAAGCAGATGCGATCCTGCACTGCCGGCGCCAAAAGTTTGGACCATTCTTCAAACATGCGGCGATTGTAGGCAGGCCCGCAGCGCCGCTGAGCTAGGGGGGCGAAGATGCCCGGCAAGGGCACGAGGATGAGGGAGAATCCGCCGCACAATGCCGTGCCCAGGGGAGGGGCGGTCACCATGACGTGCGTGCGGGGCAACAGGACTGCAATGCCCGAGCACACCAGGAGCGTGAGGACGATGTTTGAGGATCGCAGTTACAAGAGGACTTTTTACAGCGCCCCCCAATCGGTCGAGTCCCTGATCGCCGCCTTTCTGGAGCCCGGCCTCATCGTCCTGAGCTATCTGGCGGTCAATGCCTGGTTCGATGAGCCGGTGCTGCGCTCCACCCTCACCCTGTGCCTGCTGGTCTTTGCACTGACCTTCCCGGGCCGCAATCGCTTCTCCGAGCACCCGGCCAGCGCCGCCATCGATGTGCTGAGCTCCTGGCTCATGCTGCTGGGCATTCTGGCCCTGTGCGGCTATGCCACCAACAGCATGGGCTATTTCGAAGACCATGTGCTGCTCTGGTGGGCCGGCCTGACCCCGGTGCTGCAGATGCTGGCCATCGAATGCGGGCGGCGCATTCTGCTGTGGCGTGCCGAACGCCCCGAGGCCCGGCGCAGCGCCGTCATCGTGGGCGGCGGCGCCCTGGGCGTCAAGGTGTCGCGCGCGCTGAACGAGGGCCTGGACCGCAGCCATGTGGTGGACGGATTCTTCGACGACCGCACGGACGAGCGGCTGCACCCCGAGGCCGCCCCCCAGCTGCTGGGTGGACTGGGCCAGGTGGGTGACTATGTCCGCAGCAAGGGCGTGCGCGAGGTCTACATCACCCTGCCCCTGGGCTCCCAGCCCCGCATCATGCAGCTGCTGGAGCAGTTGCAGGGCACCACGGCCTCGCTCTACTTCGTGCCCGATGTCTTTGGCATCTCCATCATCCAGGGCCGGCTGCAGGACATGAACGGCGTGCCCGTGGTGGGCATCTGCGAAACCCCCTTCACCGGCACCAACGAGCTGGTCAAGCGCATCAGCGATATCGTGCTCTCGCTGATCATCCTGGTGCTGATCTCGCCCGTGCTGCTGGCCGTGGCCCTAGGCGTCAAGCTCAGCTCCCCCGGCCCCATCATCTTCAAGCAGCGCCGCAACGGCCTGGATGGCGAGGAGATCATCGTCTACAAGTTCCGCTCCATGCGGGTGATGGACAACGGGCCGGTGGTCAAGCAGGCCACCAAGGACGACCCGCGCATCACCAAGTTCGGCGCCTTCATACGCCGCACCTCGCTGGACGAGCTGCCGCAATTCATCAATGTGCTGCAGGGGCGCATGAGCATCGTGGGGCCGCGCCCCCACGCCGTGGCCCACAACGAGGAGTACCGCCAGCTGATCAAGGCCTATATGGTGCGCCACAAGGTCAAACCCGGCATCACCGGCTGGGCCCAGGTCAACGGCCTGCGCGGTGAGACCGACACCGTGGACAAGATGAAGGCCCGGGTTGAATACGATCTGGAATACCTGCGCAACTGGTCCCTGGGGCTGGATCTGCAGATCATCGTGCGCACCGTGCGCCTGATGGTCTTCGACCGCCACGCCTACTGAACAAGAAGAAGCCGAGAGCCTGCGTCCCATGAGCATGACCCACCCGCAACGCGCATCCGTCCTGGCCGCCGCCCTGAGCCTGCTGGCCGCCGCGCCCGCGAGCGCTCAGCAAAGCCCCTACTATGTGGGCGGCGCCCTGGGCCTGACCCAGGTGTCCAACCTCTACCGCACCGGCGAGGGTCAGCCCCGCAACGACGACCGCGTCAGCACCGCCACCCTGCTGGCCGGCCTGGACCAGCGCCTGGGCCGTCAGCGCCTGTTTGGCGATGCCTCGCTGCGCAACAACCGTTACGCCAAGAACAAGACCCTGGACAACAACGGCTACGCCCTCAACGCCGGCCTGGACTGGGAAACCGCGAACCGGCTTGCCGGCCAGCTCAGCGTCAATGCCAACCGCAATCTGGCCCAGTTCAACCCCGGCGGCGGCGCCCCCTCGGTCACCAAGAAGAATATCGAGCAGACCCAGCAGGCCAGGGCCTCCGTGCGCTACGGCCTGCTGTCCCTGCTGAGCCTGGAAGGCTCGCTGACGCACCGCAAGCGCGAGTACTCCGCCAGCGAGTACGACGCCTACGACTTCAGCCAGGACACCCTCTCCCTGGGCCTGATCTACCGCCCCCGCGCCGCGCTGAGTCTGGGTGTGGCGCTGCGCCACACCGAGGGTTACTACCCCAACATCCCCTTTGGCGGCGGCTTTCTGCGCGATGACTTCAAGGGTGACGATGTGGACCTCACCGTGGACTGGCGGCCCAGTGGCGCCTCCAGCCTGAACGCCCGCCTCAGCAGCAGCCGCCGTGACCGCAGCTTGCTGAGCTCGCGCGACTTCTCCGGCCTGACCGGTGCCTTGAGCTGGCGCTGGCAGCCCACGGCCAAGCTGCAGATCAACACCACACTCAGCCGCGATACCGGCGACGAGAGTTCCTTCCAGAACCTGGGCAGTCTGGGCAGCGTCAACAGCGACTTCAGCCGCGTCACCAACAGCCTGCAGGTCAACAGCAGCTACGAGCTCAGCGGCAAGCTGCTGCTGGACGCCGGCCTGGCCTACAGCGATCGCAGCCTGAGCAACCGTCTGGGCCTGCGCGAGTCCTCGGGCTCCGAGAAGACGGCCTCCCTCAATCTGGGCCTGCGCTGGCTGTTCAGCCGCGCCGGCCTGCTGGGCTGCCAGATCAACTACGACCAGCGCCGCGCCGACCTCGGAGTGTCCCTGCCCTACGACGCCGACAGCTATGGCTGCTATGTGCAGTACACCCTGCGCTGATCCCTCAGCACGGCCCAAACAAGACCATGACCGCCAAGATCCTGCTCACCGGTGCCACCGGCTATATCGCGTCCCACACCTGGCTGGCCCTGCTGGAGGCCGGCTTCGAGGTGGTGGGCGTGGACAATTTTTCCAACAGCTCGCCCGAGGTGCTCAAGCGCCTGGAGCGCCTGAGCGGCCGCGCGCCGGTCTTCGAGCGCGCGGATGTGTGTGACGCCGCCGCGCTGGACGCCGTGTTCGCCGCCCACAAACCCGCGGCCGTGGTGCACTTCGCCGCCTTCAAGGCTGTGGGCGAGTCCACGGCCATGCCTCTGGCCTACTACCGCAACAATCTGGGCGGCCTCATCAACACCTGCGAGACCATGAAGCGCCACGGCTGCACCCGCATGGTCTTCAGCTCCAGCGCCACGGTCTATGGCGCCCCGCGCCCGCAAGACCTGCCCCTGCGGGAAGATGCCGCGCTGTCGGCCGTCAACCCCTACGGCGCCACCAAGCTGATGGGCGAAACCATACTGCGCGACCTGGGCGCGGCCGAACCCAGCTGGCAGACCGCCTGCCTGCGCTACTTCAACCCCGTGGGCGCGCACGAAAGCGGCCTGATCGGCGAAGACCCGCGCGGCATCCCCAACAATCTGATGCCCTATGTGGCCCAGGTGGCCGTGGGCCGACGCGCCGAACTGCAGGTCTTTGGCAATGACTACGACACGCCGGACGGCACCGGCGTGCGCGACTACATCCATGTCTGTGATCTGGCCGAGGGCCATGTGGCGGCCCTGCGCTATCTGCTGAGCGGCGGCGAGTCGCTCACCGTCAATCTGGGCACGGGCCAGGGCTACAGCGTGCTGGACCTGGTGCGCGCCTACGAGGCCGCCAGCGGCCGCCGCATCCCCTACCGCATCGCACCGCGCCGCGCGGGCGATGCCGCCGCCTGCTGGGCCGATCCGGCCCTGGCCCACGAGAAGCTGGGCTGGAGCACACGCTACGATCTCGCCCGCATGTGCCAGGACAGCTGGCGCTGGCAGCAACAAAATCCCCAGGGTTACGAAATCCACTGAACATCATGAGCATCAAACAACAACAAGAAGCCACGCGAGTCCAGCCCGTCATCATGGCCGGCGGCAGTGGCACCCGGCTGTGGCCCTTGTCGCGTGCCGGCTATCCCAAGCAGTTCCTGGTGCTGGAGGGCAATACCAGCCTGTTCCAGCAGGCGGCCCAGCGCCTGGCCGATCTGGGCGGCGCGGGCCAGCAAGCCCTGCCCCCCATCATCGTGGGCAATGAGGAACACCGTTTCCTGGTGCTGGACCAGCTGCGCGAGCTGCGCCTGGAGCCGGACGCCGTGCTGCTCGAGCCCCTGGGGCGCAACACCGCCCCGGCCCTGACTCTGGCCGCCCTGCAGGCCCTGGAATCGGGCCAGGACCCCGTGCTGGTGGTCACACCGGCCGACCAGACCATAGGCGATGGCGCGGCCTTCAGCCGTGCCCTGCGCCAGGCCGTGCAGCAGGCCGCCGAGGGCGCCATCGTGATCCTGGGCATCACGCCCGACCGGCCCGAGACGGGCTACGGCTATATCCGCACCCAGGCCGATGGCACGGCGCTGGCCGTGGCCCAGTTCGTGGAGAAGCCCGATCTGGCCACGGCCGAGGGCTATCTGCGCGAAGGCGGCTACTACTGGAACAGCGGCATGTTCGTGCTGCGCGCCAGCCGCTGGGTCGAGGCCCTGCAAGCCTTCCGCCCCGACATCCTGGCCGCCACCCAGGCCGCCTTCGCGGCCCGCAGCGTGGACGCCAAGTTCGTGCGCCCGGCCAAGGCCGAGTTCGCCGCCGTGCCCGCCGAGTCGGTGGACTACGCCGTGATGGAACGCCTGCCCGGCAGCGCGCTCATGCCGCTGCGCATGGTGCCGCTGGACGCCGGCTGGAACGATCTGGGCGCCTGGGAGGCCGTCTGGCAGGTGGCGGTCAAGGACGAGGCCGGCAACGCCGCCCGCGGCGACGCCATCGTGACCGACAGCCGCAACACCCTGGTCCACGCCACCAGCCGCCTGGTCTCGGTGGTGGGGCTGGAGGATGTGGTGGTGGTGGAAACGCCCGACGCGGTGCTGGTGACCGACCGCGCCCGCAGCCAAGACGTGAAGAAGATCGTCCAGCGGCTGGACAGCAGCCAGCGCGGCGAGCACACCCTGCACCGCAAGGTGCACCGTCCCTGGGGCTGGTACGACAGCATCGACAACGGCCCGCGCCACCAGGTCAAGCGCATCATGGTCAAGCCCGGCGCATCTTTGAGCCTGCAGATGCACCACCACCGCGCCGAGCACTGGATCGTGGTGTCGGGCACCGCCGAGGTCACCGTGGGCGACAAGGTGATTCTGCTCAGCGAGAACCAGAGCACCTACATCCCCCTGGGCGTCACCCACCGCCTGGCCAACCCGGGCAAGCTGCCGCTGGAGATCATCGAGGTCCAGTCCGGCTCCTACCTGGGCGAGGACGATATCGTCCGCTTTGAAGACACTTATGGACGGAAGTAAGCAAGCATGACCATCCTCGTCACCGGCGGTGCCGGCTTCATCGGTAGCAATTTCGTGCTCGACTGGCTGGACTCCGCGGAGCACCGCGATGAGACCGTGGTGAATCTGGACGCCCTCACCTACGCGGGCAATCTGGAGAACCTGGCCGCGCTGGAGGGCAATCCGCGCCACATCTTCGTCAAGGGCGATATCTGCGACCGTGCCCTGATCGACCAGCTGCTGGCCACGCACCAGCCGCGCGCCATCGTGCATTTCGCGGCCGAGAGCCATGTGGACCGCTCCATCCACGGCCCCGGCGCCTTCATGCGCACCAATGTGGAAGGCACTTTCACCCTGCTGGAAGCCGCCCGCGCCTACTGGGGCGCGCTGGAGGGCGAGGCCAAGGCGGCCTTCCGTTTTCACCATGTCTCCACCGACGAGGTCTACGGCTCGCTCAAGGCCGAGGACCCGCCCTTTGCCGAGACCAACCCCTACGAGCCCAACAGCCCCTACAGCGCCAGCAAGGCCGCCAGCGACCATCTGGTCCGCGCCTGGCACCACACCTATGGCCTGCCGGTGCTCACCACCAACTGCTCCAACAACTACGGCCCCTATCACTTCCCCGAGAAGCTGATCCCGCTGATGATCGTCAATGCCCTGGCCGGCAAGCCCCTGCCGGTCTATGGCGACGGCCAGCAAATCCGCGACTGGCTCTATGTCAAGGACCACTGCAGCGGCATCCGCGCCGTGCTGGCGCGCGGCCGCCTGGGCGAGACCTACAACATCGGCGGCTGGAACGAGCAGGCCAATATCGACATCGTCAAGATCGTCTGCGCCCTGCTGGACGAGCTCAAGCCCTCGGAGCTGGGCCCCTACAGCCGCCTGATCACCTATGTGAAGGACCGCCCCGGCCACGACCGTCGCTACGCCATCGACGCGCGCAAGATCGAGCGCGAGCTGGGCTGGCGCCCGGCCGAGACCTTTGCCACCGGCATCCGCAAGACGGTCGAGTGGTACCTGGCCAACCCGGGCTGGGCCGAGCGCGTGCAAAGCGGCGCCTACCGTGACTGGGTGTCCCAGCAGTACGGCGGCCAAGCCCCCCAGGCCTGAGCAAGCACCACCATGAGCCACAAGATCCTGCTGCTGGGCAAGAACGGCCAGCTGGGCTGGGAGCTGCAGCGCGCTCTGGCGCCCCTGGGTGAGCTGATTGCCCTGGACCGCCACGAGGGCGGCGACCTGGCCCAGCCCGACGTGCTCCGAGCCACGCTCAAGCAGCATCGCCCGGATGTGATCGTCAATGCCGCGGCCTACACCGCGGTGGACAAGGCCGAGAGCGAGCCCGAGCTCGCCCTGCAGATCAATGCCCGTGCCCCCGGCCTGCTGGCCGAGTACGCCGCGGCGCAAGGCGCCCTGCTGCTGCACTACAGCAGCGACTATGTGTTTGACGGCAGCGGCAGCGCGCCGCGCGACGAGGCGGCGGCCACCGGCCCCTTGAGCGTCTACGGCCGCAGCAAGCTGGAAGGCGAGCAGGCCATTGCGGCCAGCGGCTGCCGCCATCTGACCCTGCGCACCAGCTGGGTCTATGCGGCGGGCGGGGGAAATTTTGCCAAGACCATGCTGCGCCTAGCCGCCGAGCGCGAGCAGCTCAAGGTGATTGCCGACCAGATTGGCGCACCCACCGGCGCCGATCTGCTGGCCGACCTCAGCGCCCACATGCTGCGCGCCACCCTGCAACGCCCCGAGCTGGGCGGCCTCTACCACGCGGTGGCCGCTGGCGAGACCAGCTGGCATGCCTATGCCCGCCATGTGATCGAGTTCGCCCGCGCGCGCGGCAGCAGCATCAAGGTCGCGCCCGAGCAGGTGCTGGCCATTCCCAGCACCGACTACCCCACACCGGCGCAGCGCCCCTTGAATTCGCGCCTCAGCACCACCAAGCTCCAACAGGCCTTTGGTCTGCGCCTGCCGCACTGGCAGCAGGGCGTGGAGCGCATGCTGAATGAGATTCTTTGAAATCCTCTGAGGAACCCGCCATGACGACACAGCGCAAAGGCATCATCCTGGCCGGCGGCTCCGGCACCCGCCTGCACCCGGCCACCCTGGCCCTGAGCAAGCAACTACTGCCGGTCTACGACAAGCCCATGATCTATTACCCGCTGTCCACGCTGATGCTGGCCGGCATGCGGGACATCCTGATCATCAGCACCCCGCAAGACCTGCCCCGCTTCGAAGCCCTCTTGGGCGACGGCGCGCGCTGGGGCCTGAATCTCAGCTACTGCGTGCAGCCCAGCCCGGACGGCCTGGCCCAGGCCTTCATCCTGGGGCGCAACTTCGTGGGCGGCCAGCCCAGCGCCCTGGTGCTGGGCGACAACATCTATTACGGCCACGACTTCCAGGGCCTGCTCAACAGCGCCACGCAGCGTGACCGCGGCGCCAGCGTCTTTGCCTACCATGTGCACGATCCCGAGCGCTACGGCGTGGTGGAGTTCGACGCCCAGCAGCGCGCCCTCTCCATCGAGGAAAAGCCCAAGGCGCCCAAGAGCAATTACGCGGTCACGGGCCTGTATTTCTACGACAGCCAGGTCTGCGACATCGCCGCCAGCATCAAGCCCAGCCCGCGCGGCGAGCTGGAGATCACCGATGTCAACGCCCAGTACCTGCGTCAGGGCGAGCTGAATGTGGAGATCATGGGCCGCGGCTACGCCTGGCTGGACACCGGCACCCATGACAGCCTGCTGGAAGCCGGCCAGTTCATCGCCACCCTGGAAAAGCGCCAGGGTCTCAAGGTGGCCTGCCCCGAGGAAATTGCCTTCCGCAGCGGCTGGATCACGGCCGAGCAGCTGGAGCGCCTGGCCCAGCCCCTGCTCAAGAACGGCTACGGCCAGTACCTGATGAAACTGCTCAACGAGCGCGCCTTCTAAGCTTTCCCGTCCCCATGCTCAAGATCACCCCCACCGCCCTGCCCGAGGTCCTGATCGTGGAGCCGCGCGTCTTTGGCGACGCCCGCGGCTTCTTCACCGAAAGCTGGAACGAGCAGCGCTTCAACGAGGCCACCGGCAACACCCTGCGCTTCGTGCAGGACAACCACTCGCGCTCCGTGCGCGGCGTGCTGCGCGGCCTGCACTACCAGCTGCCGCCCCATGCCCAGGGCAAGCTGGTGCGCTGCGTGGCCGGTGCCGTCTTCGATGTGGCGGTGGACCTGCGCAAGAGCAGCCCCAACTTCGGCAAATGGGTGGGTGCCGAGCTCACGGCCGACAACCAGCGTCAGATGTGGATCCCGCCCGGCTTTGCCCACGGCTTTGTGGTGCTCAGCGAGACGGCCGACTTTCTCTACAAGACCACCGACTACTACGCCCCCCAGGCCGAGGGCTGCGTGCGCTGGGACGACCCCGCCATCGGCATTGAGTGGCCCGACTTCGGTGGCGCACCCACCCTGGCCGACAAAGACGCCAAAGCCCCCTTGCTGGCGGACGCCCGGCACTTCGACTGAAGCCGGCCCGGCACTCGGGCTGACAACAAAAACGCGGCCTCGGCCGCGTTTTTTCATGGGCGGATCAGGCCCTCAGACCGGCGCGCCGCGGCCAATGCCGTGGTACTCGATGCCCAGGGTCTTCATCAGGGTCGGCTCGTACAGATTGCGGCCGTCAAAGATCAGCGGGTTCTTGAGCTGAGCCTTGATGGTGTCGAAGTCCGGGGTGCGGAACTCCTTCCACTCGGTCACGATCAGCAGGGCGTCGGCCCCGGGCAGGGCCGCCTCGGCCCGCTCCACAAAGGCAATGCCCGGGCGCCCCGCCAGCAGGCGTTGCGCCTCCTGGCTGGCCACCGGGTCATAGACGCTGAGCGTGGCGCCGCGGCGCAGCAGCTCGTCGATGATCACCAGGGACGGTGCCTCGCGCATGTCATCGGTATTGGGCTTGAAGGCCAGGCCCCAGAGCGCGAAATGCCGACCCGCCAGATCCTCGCCAAAGCGCGCCAGCACCTTGTCGGACAGCACGCGCTTTTGCCGCTCATTGGCCGCCTCCACGGCCGCCAGCACCAGCAGGTCCTGACCGTTCTCCTGGCCGGTGCGCACCAGAGCCTTCACATCCTTGGGGAAGCAGGAGCCGCCATAGCCCGCGCCCGCATAGAGGAACTGGTAGCCGATGCGCGGATCGCTGCCAATGCCGCGGCGCACCAGCTCGATGTCCGCGCCCAGCTTCTCGGCCAGCAGGGCCAGCTCGTTCATGAAGCTGATGCGCGTGGCCAGCATGGCATTGGCCGCGTACTTGGTGAACTCCGCGCTGCGCACGTCCATCACCATCACCCGGTCGTTGTTGCGGTTGTAGGGTGCGTAGAGCGCGCGCATCATCAGCGTGGCCTGCTCGTCGTCCGAGCCCACGATGATGCGGTCCGGCCGCATGAAGTCTTCCACCGCCGCGCCCTCTTTCAGGAACTCGGGGTTGGACACCACGGCATAGGCCACATCGGCGCCGCGCCGGGCCAGCTCCTCGGCAATGGCGGCGCGCACCTTGTCGGCCGTGCCCACGGGCACCGTGCTCTTGTCCACGATGACCTTGTAGTCCGTCATGCGCTGCCCGATGGAGCGCGCCGCCGCCAGCACATATTGCAGATCGGCCGAGCCGTCCTCGTCCGGCGGCGTGCCCACGCCGATGAAGAGAATGGTGCCGTGCTGCACCGCCTGGTCCACATCGGTGGTGAACTGCAGGCGGCCCGCCGCCACATTGCGGCGCACCACCTCCAGCAGACCTGGCTCATGGATGGGGATCTCGCCCGCCTTGAGCACCGCGATCTTGTCCGGATTCACATCCAGGCACATCACATGATTGCCCATCTCGGCCAGGCAGGCGCCCGTGACCAGACCCACATAACCGGTGCCAATGGCGGTGACTTTCATGCGTGCAGACTCACTCTCGTGTCAGTTGGGGCGAGGGCCAGATTCTGGGCTCAGAGTTTGAAATATTCGCGATACCAGGCCACAAAGCGGCGCACGCCCTCCTGCACCGGCATGGCGGGGCGGAAGTCCGTCCAGGCGGCCAGCTCCTCCACATCGGCATGGGTGGCCGGCACATCGCCGTCCTGAAGAGGCATGAAGTTCTTCTCGGCCGTCTTGCCCACCGCCTGCTCGATGGCCTCGATGAAGTCCATCAGCGGCGTCGGATTGTGGTTGCCGATATTGAACACGCGGTAGGGGGCATTCGAGCGCGCCGGGTCGGCCGTCACCGGGTCATAGCCCGCATCGGGCGTGGCCACCCGGTCCAGAGTGCGCACCACGCCCTCGGCAATATCGTCGATATAGGTGAAGTCGCGCACCATCTTGCCGTGGTTGAACACATCGATGGGCCGCCCCTCGATGATGGCCTTGGTGAACAGAAACAGCGCCATATCCGGCCGGCCCCAGGGCCCGTAGACCGTGAAGAAGCGCAGGCCCGTGGTGGGCAGGCCGAAGAGATGGCTGTAGGTATGGGCCATCAGCTCATTGGCCTTCTTGGTGGCTGCGTACAGGCTCACCGGATGGTCCACGCCGTGATGCTCGCTGAAGGGCATGCGCGTGTTGCCGCCATAGACACTGGAGCTGGAGGCATAGACCAGGTGCTGCACGCCGTTGTGGCGGCAGCCTTCCAGGATGTTGGTGAAGCCCGAGACATTGCTCTCGATATAGGCATGCGGGTTCACCAGCGAGTAGCGCACCCCGGCCTGGGCCGCCAGATGCACCACGCGGTCGAACTGGTGCGCCTTGAACAGCGCCTCCATGCCCGCGCGGTCCGCCACATCCAGCTTCACGAACTCAAAGCCCGGCTGGCCGGTGAGCCGCGCCAGGCGGTCATGCTTGAGCTGGGGGTCGTAGTAGTCGTTCAGATTGTCCAGGCCCACGACCTGGTCGCCACGGGCGAGCAGGATCTGGCTGACATGCATGCCGATAAAGCCGGCCGCGCCGGTAACCAGGACTTTCACGCAATCTCCTCAGGCGGTCTGGGCAGCCGGACGCAGCGCCGGCCAAGCCGCGCGTATTCTCACCGAAGCCCGAGCCCCCCATGCGAGCGGGGCGCCCCCGAATCGGGTGGCCGCACCGGCTGCTCGCCGGACTAGGGGGATGTGCATCACCATTTCGCCACAAAGCCCACCCTAGAATGGCCCCAACTTTTTCCTTTGCGCTCATGGGCTCCATGCTCCATCGCGCAGCCGTACCGCCCAAGCCCGTGCCAGCAAGGCGCCCCACCAGACCCACCCAAGCTTCAGGCCCATGACCAAGCCCCTGATCCACCTCGTCGCCGGCGCCCGCCCCAACTTCATGAAGATCGCGCCCATCGTGCGCGCGCTGCAGGCCGACGGCCGCCTGGCCTGGAAGATCGTGCACACCGGCCAGCACTACGACCGCGACATGAACGAGGTGTTCTTCGAGGAGCTGGGCATCCCCACGCCCGATGTGCGCCTGGGCTGCGGCGGCGGCAGCCATGCCGAGCAGACCGGCAAGATCATGCAGGCCTACGAACAGCTCTGCGCTGCCGAGAAGCCCGATGCCTGCCTGGTGGTGGGCGACGTCAACTCCACCCTGGCCTGCTCCATCGTGGCCAAGAAGGCCGGTATCCCCGTGGCCCATGTGGAAGCCGGCCTGCGCAGCGGCGATATGAGCATGCCCGAGGAGATCAACCGCCTGGTCACCGACGCCATCACCGACTGGTTCTTCGTCACCGAGCCCAGCGCCCTGGCCCACCTCAAGCACGAGGGCAAGCCCGACGAGGCGGTGTTCGACGTGGGCCATGTGATGGCCGACAACGTGCTCTACCAGGCCCACAAGCTCAGCGGCATGAGCGACACCAGCGGCTTTGAAACCGACGCCTTCAAGCGCGCCCACCCCCGCTACTGCGTCGTCACCCTGCACCGCCCCAGCAATGTGGACAGCGCCGAGTCCCTGCAGCGCGTGGCCCAGGTGCTGCGCGCCGTGGCCGCGGAAATTCCCATCGTCTTCCCGGTGCACCCGCGCACCCGCGCCAATATCGAGAAGCACGGCATCGACCTGGGCCCCAACATCAGCCTGCTGGGCCCACAGGCCTATATGTCTTTTCTGCACCTCTGGAAAGACGCCGCCCTGGTGCTCACCGACAGCGGCGGCCTGCAAGAGGAAACCACGGCCCTGGGCGTGCCCTGCGTCACCATGCGCGAGAACACCGAGCGCCCCATCACCGTGGACGAAGGCAGCAATGTGCTGGCCGGCACCCAGCCCGAGGCCGTGATCCGCGCCGCGCTGGACGTGATCCAGGGCCGCCTGGCCAAGCGCGGCCGCCGGCCCGCCCTGTGGGATGGCCGGGCGGCGGAGCGCATCGTGGAGGTGCTGGCGCAAAAGCTGGGCGCCTGAGCGGCGCATCCGGGAAAGGGCCCCTGGAAATTTGCATCGCACGACACGAGGCCAAAGGCACAATGCGATGCAACACGTTGTAAGCAGGGGACCTCGATGCAGTCGAATCCACAGCGCCCGACATGGCAGCTTGCAATCAGTTCGGCGCTCCTGCTGAGCGCTTGCCAGACCTCGAAACCGCCTGAGGATCCCGGCAGTCTGCTGGCAGAAGCTCCCGCTGCTGCCGGCACCAGCGCTTGCCCCCCACTCGCCGAAGACTGGCTCAGCCGCATGCCGGCCCAGCAAAAGCGCATCGCGCCTGCCCACTGCAGCCAGCACAGGGGCACGCCACTGTTTGCCTGGGGCGATGCGCGAGATCGCAATGCCGCGCAGTCCTACAGCCTGGTGGTCCGACAAGCCGGCGGCAGCCCTGTGCACAGCCAGGCCGACCTGCAGGAACCCCGCGCCCGGCTGCCCAAGCCCCTGCCGCCTGGCGACTACGAATGGACGGTGGGCTATCGCGCCGCCAGGGGCGACCTGCAGCTGGCCCAGTGGCGCCGCTTCAGCGTCGACCCATCCGACGGGCAAACCCAGCCGCATGATCTAGCCGAGGGCTCGCAAGTCGCGGCCCTGGTTGCAGCACGAGCACGCCCCAGGGTGCTGGGCGCGGGCATGAGTTTTGAGCGGCTGCGCGCCCTGGCCAGCCAGGGCGACAGTCTGCCGGCTTTGAACCTGCTGCGCGCGCGCGCCGCAGCGGCCCAGCAAGCCGCGGCACCGGCCCTTCCGGCCCCCACCGGGGGCGCCACCACACCCTTGGCCCAGGCCCAGGCTCAGGGCCAGCTGCTACAGGCCGCACGGGGCGAACGCCTGAACATCGAGGCCCTGAGCCTGATCGCGCGACTGGACAGCAACGCCGCCATGCTGGCCGCCGCCAAGCGCCGCCTGCTGGCCCTGGCCGCCTGGCCCGCGGGTGGCAGCACGGGCGAGGCCACGGCCAGCGACGCCAACGCCGAGCTCACCCAGGCCCTGGCCTTTGGCCTGGACCTGCTGTGGAACGATCTGCGCCCGGCCGAGCGCGCGCACGTGGTGACGCCACTGCGCGAGCGCCTGATGCAGGGCAGCGCCGCCAGCTTTGCGCTGCTGGACCGCGAGCCCCACGCCGCCGCCGCCCTGCTGCGGCTGCGCGCCCACACCCAGGCCCTGCTGCTGGCGGCAGGCAGCTTCCCGGAGGCTCAAGCCCTGCTGGACCGCGCCTGGGAACTGAACCGCCACGGCCTGCAGCAC
>NZ_JBKCLH010000126.1:0-29937 GCF_046300915.1 Roseateles sp.
CGGGCGGCTTTGCGGCCCAGGCGCGCGAACTGCTCGCGGGCCAGGCGGCCAGCTTCAAGGCCGAGGCCTTCACGCCCGCCGTGCCCTTGAACACCGACAGCAAGCATCAGGTGCAGGTGGAACTGCGCCGCTCCGGCCGCACGCTGGAGGTGGCCTCGGGCATGTCCCTGCTGGCCGCCCTGGAAGCCCAAGGTCTGCGCCCGCAATCGGGTTGCCGCATGGGCATCTGCCACAGCTGCGTCTGCACCAAGCACGAAGGCCAGGTGCAGAACCTTCATACCGGCGAGCGCGAGGCCGAGCCCGGCAGCCAGCTGCGTCTATGCGTCAGCCGTGCCTGCGGCGATCTCAGTCTGGATCTTTGAGAACAAGCATGAACAAGTCCCTGACCCGTCAACTCTCCAACGAGGAGCTGGAGAAGTTCGGCGCCGAGATCGAGGCCCTGCGCGCCAAGACCGTGGCCGATCTGGGCGCGCGCGATGCGCGCTACATCCGCAATATCTACAAGCTGGTGCGCTGGAGCGAGCTGGCCGGTCGCGCCCTGCTGATGATCGGCGCCTTCCTGCCCACGCCCTGGCTGATCGGCTTCTGGATCCTGGGCACGCTGAGCCTGGCGCTGTCCAAGATCGTGGACAACATGGAGCTGGGCCACAACGTCATCCACGGCCAGTATGACTGGATGGGCGACCCGCACTTCAAGGGCAAGCAGTTCGAGTGGGACATCGTGGCCACCAGCGAGAACTGGCGCAAGACCCACAACTTCCGTCACCACACCTACACCAATATCCACGGCCTGGATGACGATATCGGCTACGGTGTGCTGCGCCTCTTCCCCGAGCAGCGCTGGACGCCCGCGGCCCTGCTGCAGCCGCTCTACGCCCTGATCTTCGCCCTGATGTTCCAGTGGGGCGTGGCCATCCAGGACCTGCGTCTGGGCCAGCTCTTCGGCAAGCGCCGCAAGGCCGCCCGCGCTGAGCTGCGCCGCGCCGGGGTGCCGGTGCTCAAGAAGGTGAGCCGTCAGCTGCTCAAGGACTATCTGCTCTTTCCCCTGCTGGCCGGCCCGGGCTTTCTGGTCGTGTTCACCGGCAATCTGGTGGCCAACGGCCTGCGCAATCTCTGGACCTACACCATCATCTTCTGCGGCCACTTCACCACCGAGGTGGAGACCTTCCCCAAGGGCGTGCTGAAGAACGAGACCCGGGCCCACTGGTACTGGCGCCAGATCCGCGGTTCCTCCAATATTTCGGGCGGCTTTGTGCTCAATACCTTGTCGGGCAATCTGAGCCATCAGATCGAGCACCATCTCTTCCCCGATGTGCCAGCCAACCGCTATGTGGAGATGGCCCCCGTGGTGAGGGACATCTGCAAGCGCTACGGCGTGAACTACAACACGGGCTCCTTGCCGGTGCAGTTCGGCCAGGTGGTCTGGCGCATCCTGCGCCATGCACTGCCCAGCCGCCCGCGTGCCAGCCAGTTGGCCAGTGCCCGCGGCTGAGTTTGCGCTGAGACTGCGCTGACTAGGGCAGGGCGTGCAGCGCCCAGCTCCGTGCGGTCTCCGGGTTCCCGCTAGGGCCTCAGCGCCAGCTCTCGCCGCATGATGGCGGTTTGCCCAAGAAAGCCAGCCGCGCGTGTCATCCCCTCCGGTCCGTGCGGGGTCTAGCGCGACCCCGGCACTCAAGCGTCGCCTCAACCGCATTTACCTCTGGTACAGCCTCGGGTTTGCCGGTTTTGCGCTGCTGCTTGCTGTGGCCGAGCGGCTGGGCCTGTCCAAGAGTTGGATAGGCTTTTGCTTCCTCTTTGCCACGGTGGTGGTTTACGCCGGCATCGGTGTGCTGAGCCGCACGACCGATCCCGACGAGTACTACGTGGCGGGCCGGCGTGTGCCAGCCCTCTACAACGGCATGGCCACCAGCGCCGACTGGATGAGCGCGGCCAGCTTCATCGGCATGGCCGGAACGCTTTACCTCTCCGGCTATGGCGGTCTGGCCTTTGTGCTGGGTTGGACGGGGGGCTTTTGCTTGGTGGCGCTGTGCCTGGCCCCCTACCTCAGGCGCTTTGGCAAGTACACGGTGCCCGATTTTCTCGGGGACCGCTACGCCAGCAATGCCGTACGCCTGATCGCCGCCATGGCCGCCATTGCCGTCTCCTTCATCTATGTGGTGGCCCAGATCTACGGTGTCGGGCTGATCACGGCGCGTCTGTCGGGGTTGACCTTCGAGATCGGGGTCTTCGTGGGCCTGGGTGGGGTGCTGGTCTGTTCCTTCCTGGGCGGCATGCGGGCCGTGACCTGGACCCAGGTGGGGCAGTACATCATTTTGATCGTGGCCTATCTGGTGCCGGTGGTCTGGCTATCGATCAAGCAGACGGGCTCGCCCCTGCCTCAGGCGGTGTACGGCTACCAGTTGCAGCAGATCAGCGAGCGCGAGCAGCAGCTGCGACAGGATCCGGCCGAGCTGCAGGTGATCGCGGTGCTGGAGCAGCGCATTCAGCAATTGCGGCAGCAGCTGCAGGATGTGCCCGCGGCACTGGCCAGCGAGCGCCAGCAGAACCTGGCCCGGGTCGCCCGGCTCAAGGCCGAGGATGCACCGCTGGCTGAGATCCAGGCCGCGGAGAAGCGGCTGAGCGCTCTGCCGCGTACCCCGGCCGAGGCGCGTGAACTGTGGCAGCGTCAGTTGCTCGCCTATGAGGCGCGCGCCAAGCCGCTGGGGGGGATGGCCCCGCACGCCCAGGCATTCGCGGGTGATCCGCAGGGCGATGCGGCCGCACAGCAAGCCTTCGAAGAGTCCCGCCGCAATTTTCTGGCCCTGGTCTTCTGCCTCGTGGTGGGCACGGCCGGCCTGCCGCATATCCTGAATCGCAGCTTCACCACGCCCACGGTTCGCGAGGCGCGGGAGTCGGTGGGTTGGTCCCTGCTCTTCATCAGCTTGCTCTACATCACCGCGCCGGCCCTGGCTGTCATGGTCAAGTTCGAGGTCTTCGATGGGCTGGTGGGGACCCCGTTTGACCAATTGCCGACCTGGATCGCTCAGTGGGCCAAGGTCGACCCGGCCCTGCTATCCGTGAGCGACCTCAACCGCGACGGCATTCTGCAACTCGGTGAGATGCAGATCGGGGGCGATATCGTCATGCTGGTCACGCCTGAGCTGGCGGGGCTGCCCTATGTGGTGTCGGCCATGGTGGCCGCGGGTGGCCTGGCGGCGGCATTGTCCACGGCCGACGGGCTGCTGCTGACCATCTCCAGCGCCCTGGCGCATGATGTGTATCACCGTGTGATCAATCCTCGGGCCAGTGCGCCCAAGCGCGTTATGGCCTCCAAGGCCATCCTGCTGCTGACGGCCTTGGCCGCAGCCGCGGTGGCGGCGCAGAAGCCCGCCGACATCCTGTTGCTGGTGGCGGCCGCTTTCTCCCTGGCAGGGTCTGCCTTTGTGCCGGTGCTGCTGCTGGGCGTATTCTGGCGGCGGGCCAATGCCTGGGGGGCCATTGCCGGCATGCTGCTGGGCCTGGGGGTGACGGCCTACTACATGGTCGGAGCCCATCCCGGCCTTCGAGCGAGCCTGGGGCTGCAAGGTCCGGCGCAACTCTGGTGGGGGATTCAGCCGATCTCGGCCGGCGTGTTTGGCGTACCAGCCGGGCTGCTGGCCGCCGTCTTGGTCAGCCTGCTGACGCCCAGGCAGCCCGCCAGCGAAGCTCAGGCGCTGGATCTGCGGCGCCCGCCGCGGCTCTAGGCGGTAAACCGGGCTTGCTTGCCCTAAGCCAGGGGCGTGCGCTACAATCGCGGGCTTTCCCTTGCCGTACCCATGTCTTTGACGCCTTGGGGCGGCTTCCTCGGGGCCTAGGCCTGCGGACGATGCTGTCAAGCATCGCCCGGTGGGTCGAGGAACCGGAATCCACAAGGAGTGTCTATGCGTCACTACGAGATCGTTCTGCTGATCCATCCGGATCAAAGCGAACAAGTTCCGGCCATGCTGGAGCGTTACAAGGGCCTGATCACCGCCGGCGGTGGTGCTGTGCACCGCGTCGAGGACTGGGGTCGCCGTCAACTGGCCTACCTGATCCAGAAGCTGGCCAAGGCCCACTACCTGTGCCTGAACATCGAGTGCAGCAAGGAAGTGCTGGCTGAGCTCGAAACCGGCTTCCGCTTCAACGACGCCGTCCTGCGCCACCTGACCGTGGTCAAGGACAAGGCCGAGACCACGCCTTCCGTGATGATGAAGGCTGTGGAGCGCGAAGAGGCCCGCAAGGCGCCTCAGGAAGCCTGATAAAGAGCTGGTGTTGTTGTCATTGCCCAAGCGGTGAATCAGCTTGTATTGCAAGCGCAGCTGCTTGAGCTGGGACTGATCAGATACACGCCGGCCGGCCAGGCGGCCCTGGACTTCAGCTTGAAGCATGAGTCCCAGGTCACCGAAGCCGGACGTCCTCGCCGGGTCTCCCTGGAGATCAAGAGCGTGGCCATAGGCAGTGAACTCTGCAAGCGCGTTCAGGCGCTGGGGGTCGGTGGACATGCCCTGTTCGAGGGCTTCATCGCCGCCATGCGCAACGGTCGTGGAACCATCTTCCATGTCACCGAACTGACGCCCGGTTCCGCAGCAACATCGTCCGTCGCTAATCCGGATTGAATTAAAGAGGTCTACTATGCCCCCCGCACGTGGTAAGGGTCGCTTCTCCAAGGACAAGAAGCCCAAGCGCAACCAACAATCGCTGCTGTTCCGCCGCAAGCGTTTCTGCCGTTTCACCGTCGCTGGTGTTGAATCCATCGACTACAAGGACGTGGACACCCTGCGCGACTTCGTCGGCGAAAACGGCAAGATCACGCCCGCTCGTCTGACCGGCACCCGCGCTTTCTACCAGCGCCAGCTGACCGTGGCCATCAAGCGTGCTCGCTTCCTGGCCATGCTGCCCTACAGCGATCAGCACAAGGTCTGAGGAGTAAGCCAACATGCAAATCATCCTCCTCGAAAAAGTTGCCAACCTGGGCAACCTGGGTGACGTCGTCAAGGTCAAGGACGGCTACGCACGCAACTTCCTGATCCCGACCAAGCAGGCGCGTCGCGCCACCGAAGCCGCGATCAAGGAATTCGAAGCCAAGCGCGCCGAACTGGAAAAGATCGCCGCCGAGAAGCTGGCCGCCGCCCAGGCTCTGGGTGAAGGCCTGGCAGGCAAGACCGTGCGCATCAGCCAGAAGGCTGGCGTGGACGGCCGCCTGTTCGGTTCGGTGACCAACGCCGACATCGCCGAAGCCATCAGCAAGCTGGGCTTCGCCGTGGCCAAGTCGCAGATCCGTCTGCCCCTGGGCCCGCTGAAGGCCGTGGGCGAGTTCTCCGTGAACGTCGCTCCGCACACCGATGTGGTGGTTGAAGTGACGGTGCAAGTCGTCGCCGACGCCGAGTAAGCACATCCCCTATGGCGTTGTGGCCTCCGTGCTGCAACGATCAGAGAAGCCGATGACTGATCCAGTCGTCGGCTTTTTGTCTTCTGGGGCGACAGTTATCCCGCTGTAACCCCAGGTCGTGAACATCTTCTCCACAGCCTTGTTCACAGGGCTGTGGATATCGTGCCCGCCATGTCCGCGATCTTTTCTGCACCCGGTTCCTCTCCCAATCCCGGCTCGGACGACGAAGTCGCCCGCCTGCGTGTACCGCCACATTCGGTCGAAGCCGAGCAAAGCGTGCTGGGCGGCCTGCTGATCGACAACAGCGCCTGGGACCGTGCGGGTGATTTGCTGCAGGAGACGGACTTCTACCGCTTCGAGCACAAGCAGATCTTTGCCGCCATCGGCAAGCTGATCAACGGCGGCAAGCCGGCCGATGTGGTGACGGTATTCGAGGAGCTGAGCTCGCTGGGCAAGGCGGCCGATTGCGGCGGACTGGCCTATCTGAATGCCCTGGCCCAGAGCGTGCCCAGCGCAGCCAATCTGCGCCGCTACGCGGAAATCGTGCGCGAGCGCGCTGTGCTGCGCAAGCTGGTCACCGCCAGTGACGAGATCGCCAGCGCGGCGATGAACCCGCAGGGTCGGCCGGTGAAGGACATCGTTGATGAGGCGGAGGGCAAGATCTTCCGCATCAATGAGGAAGGCAGCAAGGGCGGGCAGGGCTTCCACAGCATGGACAAGCTGGTGGTTGATCTGATCGACCGTGTCAACGAACTGGCGGAGAACGGTGCCGAGGACGTCACCGGCGTGCGCACCGGCTTCTACGATCTGGACAAGCAGACCGCGGGTCTGCAGCCGGGTGATCTGATCATCCTGGCCGCCCGTCCCTCCATGGGCAAGACTGCCTTCGTAGTCAATATCGGCGAGAACGTGGCCATCAACGAGGGACTGCCGGTCGTCATCTACTCGATGGAAATGGGCGCCTCCCAGCTGGCGCTGCGGATGGTCGGCTCGGTCGGCCGCATTGACCAGAGCCGGCTGCGCCTGGGGCGTCTGGAGAACGATGAATGGGGCCGGCTGACCGAGGCCGTCGACAAGCTTGGCAAGGCGCCGATCTACATCGACGAAAGCCCGGGTCTGAGCCCCTCCGAGGTGCGCTCGCGCGCACGCCGCCAGGCTCGCATCAGCGGCCAGCTCGGTCTGATCATCATCGACTACCTGCAGCTGATGAGCGGTAACGGCGGCAGCAGCGAGGAGAACCGCGCGACCGTCGTGGGCGAGATCTCGCGGGGCCTGAAGGCCCTGGCCAAGGAACTCAAGTGCCCCGTGATCGCGCTCTCCCAGCTCAACCGCTCGGTGGAAACGCGCCCCGACAAGCGCCCCATGATGTCCGACCTGCGCGAATCCGGCGCCATTGAGCAGGATGCGGACATCATCATGTTCATCTACCGCGACGAGTACTACACCAAGGACCAGTGCCAGGAGCCGGGCGTGGCCGAGATCATCATCGCCAAGCAGCGTAACGGTCCGGTGGGCACGGTGAAGCTGGCCTTCCAGCGCATGCACACCAAGTTCGAGAACCTCGCCCCCGGCTACACCGGCCCGGCCGGCGCCGACTACTGAGCCGGCGGTGTCCGAGCCGATCTTCGTCCCGGCCGGCATCACGCCCAGCGCCGAGCAGCTGGTCATCCAGACGGCGCGGGCGCGCCATCTGCTGATCGAGGCCAATGCCGGCGCGGCCAAGACCACCACCCTGGCCCTGCGCATGGCCCAGGCCTTGCAGCGCGGCGCCGTGCCGCACATGCTGCTGGCACTCACCTACACCGAACCCGCGGTCCAGGCCCTGCAGGCCCAGCTGCGCCTGATCGGCGTGCCGCAGCCGCTGCTGCGCGAGCTGCGCATCCAGACCTTCGAGCAGTTCGCGGTCGACTGCCTGGCCGAGCTCGAAGGCCCCGGCATGCTGCAGCTGCGCCAGGAGGAGGAGCTGCGGCCCTATGTGCTGGAGGCCATTGCCCAGGCCCAGCTGCGGCCCCAGGAGCGCCACCGCGAGGAGCTGGCCGTGGGCGGCGCCTCCGAGGCCCTGATCGAGGGCTTGCTCAAATCCTTCGCCGTGCTCAAGGGGCGGCTGCTGCTGGAGCGCGAGCCCCTGGAGCAGGCGCTCAGCCCGGCCCTGGCCGAGGAGCTGGGCAGCGACTACTTCAGCCTGCGCGTCTTCGGCGCCTACGAGATGCTGCGCCGGGGCGAAGAGACGGAGCGCCCCCTGTTCCGCTTCACGGGTGACGCGGTCTACGACCTGGCCCGCCTGCTGCTGGATCAGGACCTGGCGGAGGAGGGCGGTGTGCTGGCGCAAGGCCTGGCCCTGATCGTGGTGGACGAGATGCACGACACCCATCGCGCCATGTTCACCCTGCTCCAGGGCCTGCTGGCGCGCAACCGCCGCGCGGCCTTTGTGGGCGTGGGCGACCGTGACCAGGTCATCCACGGCCAGGCCGGCGCCGAGGCCGGCTTCATGGGCACGATTTTCGAGCAGGAGATCGGCCCGGCCCTGCGCCTGCCGCTGAGCGCCAGCCACCGCTTCGGTCCGGGCCTGGCCCAGGCCGCCGGCCGCCTGGCGCGCAAGCCCTATGCGGCCGTGGCCGGCCGCGAGACCGAGATCCGGTGCCTGCCGGCCGAGAATGCGCGCGTGCAGGCCCGGCTGCTGGCCGTGGCGGCGCGCGAGCATCTGCAGCAGCAGGCGCATCAGGAACTGCGCATCCTGCTGCGCCGGCCGGCCCAGTCCCTGCTGATCGAGCGCGAGCTGCTCAAGCTGGGCGTGCCCTATCAGCTGCAGGGCTTGCCCCCCTTCCTGCGCCGCCGCGAGATCCTGCTGCTGCGCGGCCTGCACGCCTATGCGCGTGGTGTTTATGCCGGTTTCGAGCGGGACGCCGGCTTGCGCCGCGACACCCTGGCGGCTCTGCTGCTCTTTGCCGGCGCCCAGGTGCAGAGCGATGCGCTGCACGGCCTGGACGCGCACCGCGCCCAGCGCCAGGCCTTGGAGGCCGCCGCGGCCCATCCCGGCGGCATGCAGGAGTTCATCGAGGGTCAGGTCTTGCGCAATGCCTCGGGCCTGGCGCGGCCGCGTCTGGAGGCTTGCCTGGCCCTGCTGCGCGGCGGTGATCTGCCCGTCTGGGCCCGGGGCCTGATGGGCGCCCTGGAACCCGAGCGCCTGGCCGGCGCGGTGCTGGTGCGGCGCGAGGACATCCGCCAGGTACGCGATCACCTGGAGCAGCTGCTGCAACTGGCCCTGGGCGAAGACCAGGACCTGGACGGCTTCTTTGCCCTGCTGCACAGCCTGGAGCGGGCCCAGACACCGCGGGCGCCGGGCGGTGCGGCACGCGTGAGCCTGTCCACCATCGAAGCGGCCAAGGGCCTGGAGTTCGACCATGTGCTGCTGCCCCATCTCTCGCGTGGCGAGTTCGTGGGCGAGGGCTCGGCGGACGAGACCCGCAATCTGCTCTATGTGGCCCTGACCCGCGCGCGCCAGCGCCTGAGCCTGGCCTTCAACCCCCAGGCGCCCTCGCGCTACCTGATCGACGCGGGTCTGATCGAAGGCTAGGGCGCCTGATGGCCGAAGGGGCGGCGCGCTTTCCCTTGGAATGCTTGGAAAATACTGTATAAATAAACAGTATGCTCAAGCCGCCCATTCGCATCCATCCGCTGGCCGTCCGCGCCTCGCCGTCCGCCGAGGTGCATGAGGCGCTTGAGGCACATGAGGCGGACGGTTGTGCGCCCGAGCCTCTGGGCCGCCTGCCGCATCCCGAGGCGCTCAAGGGCCGGGGCAGCGCCTGGCAGCTGGCGCATCGCTTCGAGAGCCGCGAACGCGAGCATTTCGACGATGGCTGGGGCTCGCTAGACCAGGCCGCTCAGCAAGAGACCCTGCCGCCCGAGACCCGGATCATCGAGGAGCAGGCCCGCAGCATCCTCTCCAGCAACCAGTCGCCCGACATCAGCTTCGACCGCTCCATCAATCCCTACCGGGGTTGCGAGCATGGCTGCATCTACTGCTTTGCCCGGCCCACCCACCGCTATCTGCACCTCTCGCCGGGCCTTGACTTCGAGACCCGCATCATCGCCAAGTTGAACGCCGCCGACTGCCTGCGCGCCGAGCTGGCGCGACCCGGTTACCAGCCCCGCTCCCTGGTGATCGGCACGGCCACCGATGCCTACCAGCCGGTGGAGCGCCGCCTGGGCCTGACGCGCGCCGTGATCGAGGTGCTGGCGGAGTGCCAGCATCCCTTCTCGGTGGTCACCAAGTCGGCAGGCATCGAGCGCGATCTGGACCTGATCGCACCCATGGCGGCACGCGGCCTGGTCTCCATCTATATCTCCATCACCACGCTGGACCCGCAGCTGGCCCGCCTTCTTGAGCCGCGGGCCGCCGCGCCGCACCGGCGCCTTCGCGCCCTGCGCAGCCTGGCGGAGGCGGGGGTGCCGGTGGGCGTGAGCGTCTCGCCCCTGATTCCCTTTCTGAACGAGCCGGAGCTGGAGCGGGTGCTGGAGGCCGCGGCCGAGGCGGGCGCGCGCAGCGCCTTCAGCATTCCGCTGCGCCTGCCCTGGGAGGTGAATCCGCTCTTCCAGGACTGGCTGCAGCAGCACTACCCCGAGCGTGCGGCACGGGTGATGGCGCGGCTGCGCGAGATGCGTGGCGGGCGCGACAACGACGCGCGCTTCGGCAGCCGCATGAGAGGCGAGGGCCTGTGGGCCGAGCTGATGCAGCAGCGCTTGCGCAAGGCCTGCGCCCGCCTGGGGCTGTCGCAGCAGCGGCGTGTGCAGCAGCTCGGCCTGTTCCGCCCCCCGGCGCGTCCGGTGGCGGCAGCCAGGCCGGCGCCCCCCGCGGCCCAGGGCGAGCTGTTCTAGAACTGGGTCGTTCTGCTCAAGCGCGGCAGGGCTGGAGCAGGTCCCAGTCGGGGCGGTAGAGCTTGCTGCTCACGCGGCTGTAGCCCAGCACGGTGTGTGAGAGCACATCGTGCGAGACCGGCAGGTCCAGCCGGGCCTTCAGGCAGTCCACTCTCAGCCCCTGGGCGCGCTGGGTGCTGTCGGGCATCCAGAGAATCAGCGGGACATGAGTCTGCTCGCGCGGTGCCACGGCATAGGGCATGCCATGCAGATAGAGCTTGTTCTCGCCCAGCGATTCGCCATGGTCCGACACATAGAGCAGGGCGGCTTGGTAGCTCTTCTCCTGGGTGCGCAGCCAGCCGATGGCGCCGGCCAGCACGCGGTCGGTGTAGGCGATGGAGTTGTCGTAGCTGTTGCGCAGCGCCTCCCGCTCGCATTGCTGCAGGGCGCTGTTTTCGCACTCGGGCAGGAAGGGCTTGGCGTTCTTGGGCGAGCGCTTGTAGTAGGCCGGGCCGTGGCTGCCCATCTGGTGCAGCACCAGGACCACGCCACGCGCGCGCCGTGCGGGGTCGAGGGCGGCCAGCCGCTCGTCCAGGCCGGCCAGCAGGATCTCGTCCAGACATTCGCCGTCGCTGCTGCATAGCGCGTCTGCTGGCGGGCGCATATCGGCCGCCTGCGCATGGGGGATGCGGTCGCACAGGCCCTTGCAGCCGGACTGGTTGTCCAGCCAGAGCACGGCCAGGCCGGCTCGCTGCAACATGTCCAGCAGGTTTTCCTGGGGCTGCTTGCCGCTGTCCAGATGGGCCTCGCGCCCCAGGGGCGAGAACATGCAGGGCAGGGAGGCTGCAGTGCTGCTGCCGCAGGCAGTGACCTGCTTGAAACTCAGCGCACCTTCCTGGGCCAGGCGCGGCGTGGTTTCGCGCTCATAACCATTGACCGAGAAATTGGCCGCCCTGGCGGTTTCGCCCACCACCAGCAAGAGCAGGCGCGGCCTGTCCGATCCCGGCGCTGGGGCCTGCGCATCCTCACCCAGGGGACGCAAGACCGCCAGGGTCGCCGCCGCACTGCTGCCGTGCAGGCCCTGGACCATCGCGTACACCGCATTGAGCGGATTGATCATGTAGCGCAAGCTCTTGTGGTTGCGCATGGTGGAGGCGAAGTCCGCAAAGCTGCCCAGAGTGGCGCCCAGCGCCAGCAGCAGACCCACCCCAAAGCTCAGGAGGTTCCAGCCGCCCCGGCGCCACCAGCGCTCGGCCTGATGGAGGGGCTGGCGCAGCAGATAGAGCAGGGGCAGCAGGCCCAGCCCGAGCAGGCTGAACAGCAGGCCCGGTGTCAGCAGGTCCCGCACCTCGCGGGCATCGGTCTGCAGCACATTGCGCAGCATCTCGGCATCCATCACGATGCCGTAGCTGCCGCTGAAGTAGGCCAGGGCTGCTGCCGTGGGCATGAGCAGCAGCAAGGCGGGCTTGAGCAGGTGCCGCCAGGCCAGCAGGCTGAGCAAGGCGCCCAGCGAACTGACCACGATGACCATGAAGGCCAGCAGGAACAGACGCCCTCGCGCCGTAGCCAGTTCGGGCAGGGCGTAGAGCCGCTGCCACAGGGGCCAGTTGCACAGCAGGCCCATCCAGAGGGCCGCCCACCAGGCAAGCAGCAGGGGCGAGCGCGTGACGGGCTGGGTGATGCGGGAGGGAGTCCGGGCGGGCATGAGGGAGCAGAAAAGCAACAAAGGCCAGGGATTCTTGATCCCCGGCCTTTGTGTTTTCTTAAGCCATCGCGAGGCGCTGCTCGCCCGCTCGGCCCGTCGCCTTACTTGAACAGGTCCTTGACCCGGTCGGTCCAGCTCTTGGCATTGGGCGAGTGCTTGTCGCCCCCGTCACGGAAGCTCTTGTCCAGTTCCTTGAGCAGCTTGCGCTGGTGCTCGGTGAGCTTGACCGGCGTCTCCACGCTGATGTGGCAGTACAGGTCACCGGGGTAGCTGGAGCGCACGCCCTTGATGCCCTTGCCGCGCAGGCGGAAGGTCTTGCCGTGCTGGGTGCCCTCGGGCAGCTCGATCTCGGCCTTGCCGCCCAGGGTGGGCACCTCGATCGTGCCGCCCAGGGCGGCCGTGGTCATGCCCACCGGCATGGTGCAGTGCAGATCGTCGCCGTCGCGCTCGAAAATCTCGTGCTGCTTGAGGCGGATCTCGATATAGAGGTCGCCCGGCGGCCCGCCATTGACGCCCGGCTCGCCATTGCCGGCCGAGCGGATGCGCATGCCCTCGTTGATGCCGGCGGGGATCTTGACCTCCAGGGTCTTGGTCTTCTTCACCTTGCCCTGGCCGTTGCAGGCGGTGCAGGGGTCGGGAATGATCTTGCCGCTGCCATGGCAGTGCGGGCAGGTCTGCTGCACGGAGAAGAAGCCCTGGCGCATATGCACCGTGCCCGAGCCGCCGCAGGAGCCGCAGGTCTTGGCGCTGGTGCCCGGCTTGGCGCCGCTGCCCTTGCAGGTGTCGCAGCCCTCCCAGCTGGGACTGCGGATCTGGGTTTCCTTGCCGCGGGCGGCCTCTTCCAGCGTGATCTCCATCGCGTAGCTGAGGTCGCTGCCGCGGTAGACCTGCTGGCCGCCGCCACGCCGGCCGCCGCCGCCCTGGCCACCGAAGATATCGCCAAAGATGTCGCCAAAGGCCTCGGCGAAGCCGCCAAAGCCCTCGGGGCCGCCGCGGAAGCCCGCGCCGCCCGCATTCGGGTCCACGCCGGCGTGGCCGTACTGATCGTAGGCCGCGCGCTTTTGCGCGTCGGTGAGCATCTCGTAGGCCTCTTTGGCCTCCTTGAACTTCTCTTCAGCCGCCTGCGCCCCCTCGCCCTGGTTGCGGTCGTGGTGGTACTTCATGGCCAGCTTGCGGTAGGCCTTCTTGATCTCGTCCTCGGAGGCCGTCTTGGCGACGCCGAGGACCTCGTAGTAGTCACGCTTTGCCATGGATATTCCTGGACAGAAGAAGCAATGAAGCCGCGCGGCCTGGTGGGGGCTCGGCGCGGCTCGGGGCGGTGAGCCCGGGAAGGATTACTTGCTGTCCTTTACTTCCTTGAATTCGGCATCCACCACATTGTCGTCGGCCGGCTTGGTGCTGCCGGCGGCAGCCTGGGGCTGCTCGGCGGCGCCAGCAGCGGCGGCACCGGCCGCGGCTTGAGCAGCCTGGCTCTCGGCGTACATCTTCTCGCCGAGCTTCTGGCTGGCGGTCATCAGGGCTTCGGTCTTGGCTTCGATCGTGGCCTTGTCCTCACCCTTGATGGCCTCTTCCAGATCCTTGATCGCGGCCTCGATCTTGTCCTTCTCGCCAGCGTCCAGCTTGTCGCCGTGCTCGCTC
The DNA here is from genome assembly GCF_046300915.1 of Roseateles sp. Classification (GTDB taxonomy): domain Bacteria; phylum Pseudomonadota; class Gammaproteobacteria; order Burkholderiales; family Burkholderiaceae_C; genus Kinneretia. The sequence continues at coordinate 13,584 of NZ_JBKCLH010000126.1, forward strand.
AGGGACTTGCGCACCGAGTGCACCATGCCATCGGCCTGGTTCTTGGCCTGGACCAGCTCGACCTTCTTCTTGTCCTCGGCGGCATTGGCCTCGGCGTCCTTCACCATCTTCTCGATCTCGGCTTCCGACAGGCCCGAGTTCGCCTTGATGGTGATCTTGTTTTCCTTGCCCGTGCCCTTGTCCTTGGCGCTGACGTGCAGGATGCCGTTGGCGTCGATGTCGAAGGTCACCTCGATCTGGGGCAGACCACGCGGTGCGGGCGGGATGCCTTCCAGATTGAACTCGCCCAGGCTCTTGTTGGCCTGCGCCATCTCGCGCTCGCCCTGGTAGACCTTGATGGTCACGGCCGGCTGGTTGTCGTCGGCGGTGGAGAAGGTCTGGCTGAACTTGGTCGGGATGGTCGTGTTCTTCTTGATCATCTTCGTCATCACGCCGCCCAGGGTCTCGATGCCCAGGGACAGCGGGGTGACGTCCAGCAGCAGCACGTCCTTGCGCTCGCCGCCCAGGACCTGGCCCTGGATGGCGGCACCGACGGCCACGGCCTCGTCGGGGTTCACGTCCTTGCGCGGATCCTTGCCGAAGAACTCCTTGACCTTGTCCTGCACCTTGGGCATGCGGGTCATGCCGCCGACCAGGATCACGTCATCGATCTCGCTGACCTTGACGCCCGCGTCCTTGATGGCGGTGCGGCAGGGCTCGATGGTGCGCTCGATCAGCTCCTCCACCAGCGACTCCAGCTTGGCGCGGGTCAGCTTGATGTTCAGGTGCTTGGGGCCCGAGGCGTCGGCCGTGATGTAGGGCAGGTTGACGTCGGTCTGCGAGCTGTTGGAGAGCTCGATCTTGGCCTTCTCGGCGGCTTCCTTCAGGCGCTGCAGGGCCAGCACGTCCTTGGTCAGATCAACGCCTTGCTCCTTCTTGAACTCGGCAATGATGTAGTCAATGATGCGCTGGTCGAAGTCTTCGCCGCCCAGGAAGGTGTCGCCGTTGGTGGACAGCACTTCGAACTGCATCTCGCCATCGACATCGGCGATCTCGATGATGGAGATGTCGAAGGTGCCGCCGCCCAGGTCATACACGGCGATCTTGCGGTCACCCTTGCCATGCTTGTCCAGGCCGAAGGCCAGGGCCGCAGCGGTGGGCTCGTTGATGATGCGCTTGACGTCCAGACCGGCGATGCGGCCGGCGTCCTTGGTGGCCTGACGCTGGGCGTCATTGAAGTAGGCCGGCACCGTGATCACGGCCTCGGTCACTTCCTCGCCAAGGTAGTCCTCGGCGGTCTTCTTCATCTTGCGCAGCACCTCGGCGCTGACCTGCGGGGGCGCCAGCTTCTTGCCGCGCACCTCGATCCAGGCGTCGCCGTTGTCGGCGGCGGCGATGGTGTAGGGCATCAGGTCGATGTCCTTCTGCACTTCCTTCTCGGAGAACTTGCGGCCGATCAGGCGCTTGGAGGCGTAGACCGTGTTCTTGGGGTTGGTGACGGCCTGGCGCTTGGCCGAGGCGCCGACCAGGATCTCGCCGTCTTCCTGATACGCAATGATGGACGGCGTGGTGCGCGCACCTTCCGCGTTCTCGATGACGCGGGTGGTGTTGCCTTCCATCACGGCCACGCACGAATTCGTGGTGCCCAGGTCAATACCGATGATCTTTCCCATGTGTGACTCCTGAAATTCCGAAGCTTGTTGCTTGTTTTCGATGTGTGGATAAGTCGCCGCGTTTCAAGGGGCGGCGAGCTGTGAATTACTTGGGTGCGGCCACCGTGACCAGGGCGGGGCGCAGCACGCGCTCGGCGATCAGATAGCCTTTTTGCAGCACCGCGACCACGGTGTTGGCTTCCTGATCGGCGGGCACCATGGAGATGGCCTGGTGCTGGTGCGGGTCGAACTTGGTGCCGGCGGCCGGATTGATCTGGACCACCTTGTTGCGCTCCAGGGCGGAGGCCAGCTGGCGGTGGGTGGCGTGCACGCCTTCCAGCACGGTCTCGACCTTGGCGTCCGGGGTGGCGATGGCGGCTTCCATGCTGTCCATCACCGGCAGCATGGCCTCGGCAAAGCCCTCCACGGCGAACTTGCGGGCCTTGGCCACGTCCTCGTCGGCGCGACGGCGGATGTTCTCGGACTCCGCCTTGGCGCGCAGATAGGCATCCGACATCTCGGCCAGACGCGACTCCAGTTCGGCGATCTTGGCCTCGGGAGCCAGGGTTTCGGCCGGCGACGCCTCGGCCGCGGCGGCTTCTTGCGGGGTGGGGGTGTGGTCTGTTGTCATGATGCTTAGAAAGGCAATCGCGCCCAGGTGGGCGCGATATCCTGGAATTCAAGGGGGGGATTCTCGCCGCTTTCTGCGGAAAAACCCCTAGCCGTTCGCGGGCGGGGCTTGGGACGGTTCAGGCCTCATCGGCGCTGACGGTCCAGCGCTGCCACTCGGCCAGTCGCCTGCGGTCCTGCTTGGTCGGGCGGCCCTGGCGGTTCTCGGCAATGCCCAGGGCCGGCTCGGGCGCCAGGCGGCGGGCCTCGGCCGCACGCTCACGCGCGGCCAGGCTCTCGGCCGTCTCCTGGTAGAGGGCCTGGGCGACGGGCGCCGGGCCGCGCACCTGGGACAGGCCCAGCACCAGCACCTCGCGCTCCACCACGCCCTGACGCAGGCGCAGCCGGTCGCCGGCGCGCACATCGCGCGAGGGCTTGGCCGCCTGCTCGTTCACCAGCACCCGGCCGCGGCCGATTTCTTCCACCGCCAGGGCCCGGGTTTTGTAGAAGCGCGCGGCCCAGAGCCATTTGTCCAGGCGCATGCCACCGGTGCTCTTGTCCTGGGCCGCCGCTGTCTTGGGGGGCTGCTGCTTGCTGCTCATCGGGGCTGAATTCTAGGCTGCGAGGCGCGCCAGGGGCAGGCGCACCCGCGCGTCCAGCCCCGGGCCCTCGCCATGGTTGTCCAGTTCGATGCTGCCACCCAGGGACGCCACGATGCCGTGGCAGATGGCCAGGCCCAGGCCCGAGCCACCACCCGGATGGCCCGCGGCAAAGGGCAGGAAGAGGCGATCGCGCTGTTCGGGCGTGAGCCCGGGGCCCGAGTCGCGCACGGTGAGCACGGCCATCTGGGCCTCGGCCCGCAGCCAGATGCGCAGGCGCTGATCGGTGTGCTGGATGGCGTTGTGGATGAGGTTGCGGGTCAGCTCGCGCAGGGCCCATTCGTGGCTGCGTATGGGCGCACTCTGGGTCTCGATGTCGAAGTCCAGCTGGGCCTCGGCGATCAGGGGGGCCAGATCCAGGGCCACGGCGCGGGTGATCTCGGCCCAGTCCTGCACAGGCAGGACCTGCGCCGCACTGACATCGGCCTGCTGGCGCAGCTGTTCCACCTTGGCCAGGGCCAGCATCTGGTTGGCCACCTGGGTGGCGCGGGACACCGTCACCTCAATCTCGGCCAGGGCCTGCATGGGATCCACATCGCCCTGGCGAGCTCCCTGTACCTGGACCTTGAGAACCGCCAGCGGCGTCTTGAGCTGGTGCGAGGCATCGCGCACCAAGCGCTTCTGATGCTCCAGCAGCTCGGACAGCCGGCCCACCATCTGGTTCGTCGCCTCGACCAGGGGCTGCCATTCCCTGGGCGCGTCCGGCGCCACGACGGGCGACAGATCGCCCTCGGCGCGCTCGCGCAGCTGGGCCGAGAGCCGTCGCACCGGCCCGGTGGCGCGCTGCACCACCACCACCACCACGATCACGATCACGATCACCAGGCCGGCCTGGCGCCACAGCGTCTCGACCAGGATCTGGCGCGCCAGGGTGTGGCGCAGGTCCAGGGTCTCGGCCACCTGGATGGTGGCCATGCCCTGGCCGGCCTCATCGGCCACGGGCTGTAGCAGCACGGCCATGCGCACGGGCTCGCCTTTGTACACCTCGTCGTAAAAGGTCACCAGGGCCGCATAGGGGTTCTTGATGGGCAACTGGCCCTGCCAGCCGGGCAGGTCGGCGAAACCCGACACCATCTCGCCCTCGAAGCCGCTGACCTTGTAGAAGATGCGGCTGCGGTTGTCTGCCTCGAAGGGTTCCAGGGCCGAGTACAGCACCGTGGAGTACAGGACCGCGCGACCGCCTTCATTGCGAACATCGAGCTGCTCGCCGATGGACTTGGCCGAGGCCAGCAGGGTGCGGTCATAGGCGGTGTCTGCGGCTTTCAGGGCCTGCTGGTAAAGGCTCCAGGTGTTGAAGGCAATCAGCAAGGTCACGGGCAGCAGGATGCCCAGGGTCAGCTGCCAGCGCAGCGAGCCGGTACGCCGCTTCACCCCTGGGCCTTCAGCAGATAGCCCAGGCCGCGCAGTGTGACCAGCTGGGCGCCGGTGTGGGCGATGCGCTTGCGCAGGCGGTAGGCCACCACCTCGATGGCCTCCAGCTGCACGTCCAGCTCGCCGGCAAAGACGAGCTCGAACAGGCGCTCCTTGGCGATGGCGTGGCCGGGGCGGGCCAGCAGGGCGCGCAGCAGGGCGGCCTCGCGCGGCGTCAACTCCAGCACCTCGTCTCCATGGTAGACCGCCCCGCTGTCGGGGTCGTGGCGCATGCCGCAGAAGCTCGGTGCGGGCGTTGCGGGCGCCGCGGAAGGGGGCTTGGTTCCAGCGCGGCGGCCCAGTGCCTGGATGCGCGCAAACAGCTCGTCCAGATCGAAGGGTTTGGGCAGATAGTCGTCGGCACCCACATTCAGGCCCAGGATGCGGTCGCCCACGGTGCCCCGCGCCGTCAGGATCAGCACCGGCGTGCGCAGGCCGGCGGCGCGGCCGCGCGCCAGCACATCCAGGCCATCCATGCCGGGCAGGGAGAGGTCCAGCAGCACCACGTCCGCCTGACTCGTGGGCCACAGCGCCAGGGCGTCCGGGCCGTCGGCCACGGCCTGCACCCGCAGACCGCGACGCTCCAGGCTGCGTGTGAGGCTCAGCCGCATTGCGGGGTCGTCTTCCACCAGAAGCAGATTCATGGGGCGGGAGCCTAGCATTTTCCCTAGGCCCGCCGGACAGCCGACTGACAGCCTGCTGCGCGACGATTCCGGCTGTTCCCATTACTACAACGGAGACATCTGCCATGCGTCGTGACGAATTCCTGAAATCCCTGGCCGCCTTGGCCGCGGTTGGTGCTCTGCCCCTGAACGCCCAGGCTGCGGCCAATCTGAAGATGATGATTCCGGCCAACCCCGGCGGTGGCTGGGACACCACGGGCCGCGCCCTGGGCAAGGCCTTGCAGGACGCCGGTCTGGCCGCCTCAGTCAGCTACGAGAACAAGGGCGGTGCGGCCGGTGCCATCGGCCTAGCCCAATTCGTCAACGCCAGCAAGGGCGACCCGAATGCCCTGATGGTGATGGGCGCCGTGATGCTGGGCGGCATCATCACCGGCAAGCCGCCGGTGGACCTGAAGACCGCCACGCCGATTGCCCGTCTGACCAGCGAATACAACGTCTTCGTGCTGCCGGCCAGCTCGCCGCTCAAGACCATGAAGGACGTGGTCGAGCAGATGAAGAAGGACCCGGCCAGCGTCAAGTGGGGCGGCGGCTCGCGCGGCTCCACCGAGCACATTGCCGCGGCCATGCTGGCGCGCGAAGCGGGCCTGGATGCGTCCAAGATCAACTACGTGCCCTTCCGCGGGGGTGGTGAGGCGACCGCGGCCATTCTGGGTGGCAATGTGACCGTGGGCGGCAGCGGCTACAGCGAGTTCCAGCAGTACATCGAGAGCGGCAAGATGCGTCCCATCGCCGTGACCTCGCCCACGCGCCTGAAGGGCCTCAACATCCCCACGCTCAAGGAGCTGGGCTACAACGTGGAAATCGGCAACTGGCGCGGTGTCTACGCCGCCCCCGGCATCGCCCCGGAGGCCCAGAAGGCCCTGGTGGACATGATCACCGCCGTGTTCCGCAACAAGAGCTGGGTGGATGCGCTGGAGAAGAACGGCTGGACGCCGGCCCTGCTCACGGGCAAGGCCTTCCACGACTTCGTGGATCAGGAATTCGCCATGCTGCGTGCCGTGATGGTCAAGGCCGGCATGATCTGAGCGTCATCGGGCGGAGGCTCGCTCCGCCCGACCTGTGCCTGAGATTCCGAGGCCCGCCCGCGTGGCGGGCCTCTGAGTTTGGGCCGCTCCCTCACACATATACACATCGAATCCGGAGACGCCCATGAGCGAGTCCTCCCGTCCTGCTCCACAGCTCTACCAAGGCCTGGTGGGCGCGGGCACCCTGCTGATCGGCTTTGTGATGGCGCTGGGTGCCATGGCCATTCCTGCGGAAGTGGGCTATGCGGGCGTGGGTCCCAATGCCTTGCCCTGGCTGGTGGCGGCGGCCCTGATGGCCTGCGGCATCTGGCTGGTGCGCGAGGCCCTGTCTGGTGGTTTCCGGAACATGGAAACGCCCTCTGGCGCCGAGGGCGCCGACTGGCGCTCTGCCGCCTGGGTGGTGGCCGGTGTGGTGGCCAATGCGGCCCTGATCACGCAGATAGGTTTCGTGCTGTCCTGCACGCTGTGCTACGTGCTGGCGGTGCGCGGGCTGCGCCTGTCCGAGGGGCGTGCTGGGGGCGGTGCGCGTCAGCTGGCGCTGGACGCGGCCACCGGCACCTTGATCGCGGCGCCGGTCTTCTGGCTGTTCAGCAAGCTGCTGGCCATCAATCTGCCCGCTCTGGTACCGGGGGGCTGGATCTGATCCCGGCCCGATTCGACCAAGCCTTGCCCCCAGCCCGCCGCGATCGCGGCACGGAGCCTTCTCATGACTGAACTCTGGACACAGCTGCTCGGCGGATTTGCCACCGCCGGCACGCCCATCAACCTGCTTTGGGCCTTTGTCGGCTGCGCGCTGGGCACGGCCATCGGCGTGCTGCCGGGCCTGGGCCCGGCCGTGACGGTGGCCATGTTGCTGCCCATCACCTCCCAGGTGGAGCCCACGGCTTCCATGATCTTCTTCGCCGGCATCTACTACGGCGCGATGTATGGGGGCTCCACCACCTCCATCCTGCTCAACACCCCTGGTGAGACCGGCACCATGGTGACGGCGCTGGAGGGCTTCAAGATGGCCAAGAGCGGCCGCGCCGGCGCAGCCCTGGCCACGGCGGCCATTGGCTCCTTTGTCGCGGGCAGCATCGCCACCGTGCTGGTGACCCTGTTTGCGCCCGTGCTGGCCGACTTTGCCGTGACCCTGGGCCCGCCGGAGTATTTCTGCCTGATGCTGCTGGCCTTCACGACGGTCAGTGCGGTGCTGGGGCAGAGCACGCTGCGCGGCATGACCTCGCTCTTCGTGGGCCTGGCCATGGGCCTGGTGGGCATGGACCAGATCACGGCCACGGTGCGCTACACCGCCGGCATCCCGGAGTTCATGGATGGCATCGAGGTGGTGCTGGTGGCCGTGGGTCTGTTCGCGGTGGGAGAGGTGCTTTACAACGCGCTGTACGAGGGGCGCAGCCGGCAGGATCTCAACAAGATGTCGCGGGTGCATATGAACCGCGCCGAGTGGCGCCGCTCGGTGCCGGCCTGGCTGCGAGGCACGGTCATCGGCTTTCCCTTCGGCACCATTCCCGCGGGCGGCTCGGAGATCCCGACCTTTCTGAGCTATGCCACGGAGCGCAAGCTCTCCAAGCACAAGGAGGAGTTCGGCACCACCGGCGCCATCGAGGGCGTGGCCGGCCCCGAGGCCGCCAACAATTCGGCGGTCACCGGGACCCTGGTGCCCCTGCTGACCCTGGGCATTCCCACCTCGGTCACGGCCGCCATCCTGCTCTCGGCCCTGCAGAACTATGGCATCCAGGCCGGCCCCCAGCTGTTCCAGACCTCGTCGACCCTGGTCTGGGCCCTGATTGCCTCGCTCTACATCGGCAATGTGATGCTGCTGGTGCTGAACCTGCCCCTGGTGGGCCTGTGGGTCAAGCTGCTCAAGATCCCCAAGGCGCCGCTGTACGCGGGCATCCTGATCTTTGCCACCGTCGGCGTGTACGGCATGCGGCAGAGCGCCTTTGATCTCTACCTGATGCTGGCCATCGGTCTGCTGGGGGTGGTGATGCGGCGCTTCGACTTCCCCACCGCGCCCGTGGTGGTGGGCATGATCCTGGGCCCCCTGGCCGAGGCCCATATGCGCAATGCGGTGGCGATCGGCGGCGGTCAGTGGAGCGTGTTCTGGGAGCGTCCCATCTCCCTGGGGCTGCTGGTGGTGGTGGCCATGATCCTGGTGCTGCCCCGCGTGCTGAAGTGGCGCCGCCGGGCCTGAGTACCGGAGCCGCCAGCCCGTTTCCACAAGGCCGCCCTCGGGCGGCCTTGTTGCTTTCGCGGCGGGCGGCCCGCTTGGGGGTCGGGTCTTGATGCAGATTTGCACCACGAAGGCGCGCGCCTGAGGCATGCTAGGGGCTGGTTCACAGAGCCCAGGAGCGCGCGATGCCCATCACGAGTGCCAGCCCCGCAGTGTCCGAATCCTTGGAACCCATTCTGGCCTTGCTGCGATCCCGCTTGCCCAGCGAGCAGCACGAGACCATGAGTGCGTTTGTGGCGCGCTACTTTGCCCAGGTCGATCCCGACGATCTGGCGGCGCGCCAAGCCAGCGATCTTTACGGAGCGGCTCTGGCGCACTGGCAGTTCGCGCGCCGGCGCGAGCCCGGTCAGATCAAGCTGCGGGTCTTCAACCCCAGCCTGGCCGAACATGGCTGGCAGACCACGCATACCGTGATCGAGATCGTGAATGACGACATGCCGTTTCTGGTCGACTCGGTCTCCATGGAGATCAACCGTCACGGCCTGACCCTGCACCTGCTGGTCCATCCCTTGGTGGGCGTGCGGCGCGGCGCCGATGGCACGCTGGAGTCGCTGGATGAGGCCGAGGGCCGGCGCGAGTCTTTCATCCATGTGGAGGTCGATCGCGTGCCTGAGCCCGCTCAGCAGGACGCCCTGGCGGCCGATTTGCTGCGGGTGCTGAGCGATGTGCGCTCGGCGGTGGGCGACTGGCCGGCCATGCAGCAGCGCATGCTGGCACTCACCCAGCAGTTGCCGGCCGTGAAAGCCCCCGTGCCGCCGGCCGAGCTTGAAGAGGCATCGGCCTTTCTGCGCTGGCTCAGTGACAACCACTTCACCTTTCTGGGCTACCGCGCCCATCGCATCGTGCAGGAATCTGGCGAGGACCGCCTGGAGGTGGAGGCGGGCTCGGGCCTGGGCATTCTGCGCGACCCGCAGGCCTTGGATGCGGTGGCCAGTTTTGCCGCCATGACGCCGCAGCTGCGCGCCCAGGCGCGCCGCCCCCAGCCGCTGGAGGTGACCAAATCCACGGCCCGCAGCACGGTCCATCGACCCGGCTATCTGGACTATGTGGCGATCAAGCAGTACGACGCCGACGGCCAGGTCTGCGGTGAGCACCGGTTTCTGGGCCTGTTCACCTCCACGGCCTATAACACCAGCCCGTCCGAGATCCCCTTGCTGCGCCATCGGGTGGCCGAGGTGGTGCGCCGCGCGGGGCTGGCCTCCGGCAGCCACGCGGGCAAGGCCCTGATCAATATTCTTGACACCTATCCGCGCGACGAGCTGTTCCAGATCGAGGCCCCCGAGCTGCTGCAAATCGCCATGGGCATCCTGCAGCTGGGCGAGCGGCAGCGCTTTCGCCTCTTCCTGCGGCAGGACCCCTTCGAGCGTTTTGTCTCCTGCCTGATTTACGCGCCGCGGGAGAACTACACGACCGAGCTGCGGCAGCGCTGGCAGGCCATCTTGATGCAGGTGCTGCAGGGCAGCGCGAGCGAGTTCAACGTCAGCCTCTCCGATTCGGTGCTGGCCCGCATCCACATCACGGTGCGCACCACGCCGGGCGGCATCCCGCCTTTCGATGTGCGAGAGCTGGAGGCCCGGCTGATCGCCGCCGCCAGACGCTGGGTGGATGCGCTCAAGACGGCGCTGATCGACGCCGTGGGCGAGGCTCGCGGCATCGCCTTGCTGCGACGTTTCAGCGAGGCCTTCCCGGCCGGTTACCGGGAGGAGTTCGAGGCCCGTGCCGCTGTGCCCGATATCGAAGCCATGGCGGCCCTGGATCAGCAGCGGCCCTACGCGCTCTCGCTCTATCGCCCGCTGGAGGCAGCGCCGGGGCAGCTGCGCTTCAAGCTCATACGACGTGGCGAGCCGCTGGCGCTGTCGGACAGTCTGCCAATGCTGGAGTGCCTGGGCGTGCGTCTGCTGGACGAGCACCCCTATCGCATCACGCCGGCGGGTGAGCCGCCGCTGTGGATCCACGACTTCGGCCTGGTGCTGGCGGCATCGCCCGACGAGGTGGATGTGGAAGCGCTCAAGCCCGTCTTCGAGGAGGCCGTGGCCGCCTTGCTGGATGGCGCGGTGGAGGTGGACAACTTCAATCGCCTGACCGTGGCGGCCCTGCTGCCGGCACGCGATATCGTGCTGCTGCGGGCGTATGCGCGCTATCTGCGCCAGATCGGCTTCGCCCTGTCCCAGCCTTTTGTGGAGGCGACCCTGGTCCAGCATGCTGGCATTGCCCGCCAGCTGGTGGCCCTTTTCAAGTTGCGTTTTGCACCCGGGGGTGGCGCCGCCGAGGACGCCCAGTCCCAGCAGCTCATCCAAGACATCGAGCGTGCGCTGGATGAGGTGTCCAACCTCTCCGAAGATCGCGTGCTGCGGCAATACCTGGCCCTGATCCAGGCCACGCTGCGGACCAATTTCTTCCGCCGTGGCCCCGACGGCGCGCCGCGCGAATTCCTGTCCTTCAAGTTCGCCTGCGCCCGGGTGCCGGGTCTGCCGGCTCCACGGCCCTGGGCCGAGATCTTTGTCTACGCCCCGCGTTTTGAAGGCGTGCATCTGCGCGGCGGCCCGGTGGCCCGCGGCGGCCTGCGCTGGAGCGACCGGCCCGAGGACTTCCGCACCGAGGTGCTGGGCCTGGTCAAGGCGCAGATGGTCAAGAACACGGTCATCGTGCCTGTGGGCAGCAAGGGCGGCTTTGTGCTCAAGCGGGCACCGTCGCCCGCGGACCGTGAGGCCTATCTGGCCGAGGGCGTGGCCTGTTACCAGAACTATCTGCGCGGCCTGCTGGATCTGACCGACAACCGCCAGGGCGATGTGATCGTGCCGCCGCCTCAGCTGCGCCGCCACGATGGCGACGACCCCTATCTGGTGGTGGCGGCCGACAAAGGCACGGCCAGCTTCAGCGACTACGCGAATGCCATCAGCGCCGAATACGGCTTCTGGCTGGGTGACGCCTTTGCCAGCGGAGGCTCGCGCGGCTACGACCACAAGCTCATGGGCATCACCGCGCGCGGCGCCTGGGAGTCGGTCAAGCGGCACTTCCGCGAGATGGGCCATGACACGCAGATGCAGGACTTCAGCGTGGTCGGCATCGGCGATATGTCCGGCGATGTGTTTGGCAACGGCATGCTGCTGTCGCGCCATATCCGCCTGGTGGCGGCCTTTGATCACCGCCACATCTTCATCGACCCCAGCCCCGATGCCGAGCGCAGCTACCAGGAGCGCGAGCGCCTGTTCAAGCTGCCGCGCAGCAGCTGGGCCGATTACGACGGCGGCCTGATCTCCAGCGGCGGCGGCGTCTGGCCACGCAGCGCCAAGTCCATTCCCATCTCGGCCGAGCTGCGCCTGCTGGCGGGGCTGACGCCCGAGGTGGAGGCCCTGCCGCCGACCGAGCTGATCCATGCCCTGCTCAAGGCTCCGGTCGACCTGATCTACAACGGCGGCATCGGCACCTATATCAAGGCCAGCAGCGAGAGCCATGCCCAGGTCGGCGACCGGGCCAACGATGGCTTGCGGGTGGACGGCCGTGATCTGCGCTGCAAGGTCTTTGCCGAGGGGGGCAATCTGGGCAGCACCCAGCGCGGCCGCATCGAGTACGCCATGCAAGGTGGGCGCATCAATACCGATGCCATCGACAACTCCGCCGGCGTGGACACTTCGGACCATGAGGTCAATATCAAGATCCTGCTGGGCCTGCCCCTGGGCGAGGGTGAGCTGACCGAGAAACAGCGCAATGCCTTGCTGCCCCTGATGACGGACGAGGTGGCGGCCCTGGTGCTGCGGGACAATGTGTTCCAGACCCAGATCCTCTCCCTGTGCCGGCGCATTGCACCGCAGCTGCTGGATGCGCAGACCCGTTTCATGCAATTCCTGGAGAAGGCGGCTCGCCTGGATCGCCCGCTGGAATATCTGCCCTCTGATCAGGAGCTGGCCGAGCGCCGCGCGGCCGGGCAGGGGCTGTGCAGCCCCGAACTGGCGGTGCTGCTGGCCTACAGCAAGATGTGGCTGTACGACGAGTTGCTGGCCTCGCCCCTGCCGGATGACCCCTGGGTGGCGACTGCCCTGACACGCTACTTCCCGCAGACGCTGGCAGAGCGCTTCAGCAGCTATATGCCCAGGCATCCGCTGCGCCGCGAGATCATCGCCACCCATGTGATCAACAGCATGCTCAACCGGGTGGGGCCCAGCTTTGTCTACCGGGTGTGCGAGTCCATCGGCGCGCGGCCTCATGAGGTGGTGCGGGCCTATCTGCTGGCCCGCGAGGTGTTTGGCCTGGTGCGGCTATGGCTGGACATCGAGGCCCTGGAGGGGCAGATCGAGGACGAGGTGCAGGGCACCATGCTGATCGAACTCAGCCATCACCTGGAGCGGGGCACCACCTGGTTCCTGCGCTCGGCCCGCCTGTCCGACGAGATGGGGCACACCATCGAACGCTTCCGCGCCTGTGTCGGCGATCTGGCCGGGCAGCTGCCCCAGCTGCTGGAGCAGCAGGAAGGTGCCGCCCTGGCCCAGGCCGCCGCGCGCTATGTCGAGCAAGGCGTGCCCCAGGCACTGGCGGCGCGGGTGGTCAGCCTCAGTGCGCTGACGGCCACGCTGGACATTGCCGAGGTGGCCGACAGCGCGGGGCAGCCCGTGGCCCAGGTGGCGGCGCTCTACTTCGATCTGGGTGCGCGATTGGGTCTGCCCCTGGTGCGCGAGCATGTGCAGGCTTTGCCCGCCGCGCAGCATTGGCAGATGTTGGCCAAGGGGGCCATGCTGGACGAGCTCTCGGCCGTGCAGCGGGCCGTGACCGGGCGTGTGCTCGGCGGCCCGGCCGGCGCTGCGGCTGCTAGCGTGGAGGCCAGGCTGTCGGCCTGGCAGCAGTCTCAGGCGCGCGTGCTGGAGCGCTGCGCGCAGCTGCAGGCCGAGCTGCGCACGGCCCGCAGCATCGATCTGGCCATGCTCTCGGTGCTGCTGCGGGAAATGCGTGCCCTGGCCTGAGGCCAGGCCTGAATCTCTGGCTCAGCGCGTGGCGCCCGCCGCCAGGGCAGCCTGGCGCTGGGCGCCGGCCTGCGCGGCATCGGGCAGCTCGCGTGTGGGCCAGCCCTGCAGATGGCGTTCGGCCAGATCGGCCAGCATGCGCATGCCGGCCGGGCTGTCGTTCAGGCAGGGGATGTAGCCGAACTCTTGACCGCCTTCGTGCAGAAAGGCTTCGCGGGCCTCCTGGGCGATTTCCTCGAGCGTTTCCAGGCAATCGGCCGCAAAACCGGGGCAGATCAGGTCCACCTTCCTCAGGCCCGCCTTGGCGCGCGCGCGCAGGGTGGGTTCGGTATAGGGCTCCAGCCACTTGGCCTTGCCGAAGCGGCTCTGGAAGGTGACCAGCCACTGCTCGCGGCGCAGGCCCAGGGCCTCGGCCAGCAGTCGCCCGGTCTTCAGGCATTCGCAGTGGTAGGGGTCGCCCAGGTGCAGAGTGCGCTCGGGCATGCCGTGGAAGCTCATCATCAGCAGCTCGGGCTGGCCGTTGTGGGCCCAGTGGGCGCGCACGCTCTCGGCCAGGGCGGCGATATAGCCGGGGTCATCGTGGTAGCGGTTGATGAAGCGCAGCTCGGGTAGGTGCCGGGTCTTGAGGGCCCAGCGCGCCACATCGTCCACCACACTGGCCGTGGTGGCGCCGGAGTACTGCGGATAGGCGGGCAGCACCAGCACGCGAGTGACGCCCTCGGCGCGCAGCGCATTGAGCTGCTCGGCAATGGCCGGCTGGCCGTAGCGCATGGCATGGCGCACGATCAGATGGTGGCCGCGCTCGCCCAGATAGCCTTGCAGCAGCTTGGCCTGCTTGCCGGTCCAGACCTGCAGGGGCGAGCCTTCGGGCAGCCAGACGCTGGCGTACTTGGCGGCCGACTTGGCGGGGCGCACGCGCAGGATGATGCCGTGCAGGATCAGCTGCCAGACCAGCTTGGGAATTTCCACCACGCGCGGGTCGCTCAGGAACTGGGCGAGATAGCGCCGCAAGGCGGGCGCCGTGGGGGCTTCGGGGGTACCTAAATTGCACAGCAGCACGGCACTGCGGGCAGGGCTGCCGTGGGAGTAGGGCGCTTCGGCTTGGTAGGACATGGGCAGGAGAGAGGGGATGGGCCGTTCAGCCGCGTCGGGTCAGACCACTGTCCACGCCGACCAGCGGTTCGGTATCTGCAAAGTGCAGGACTTCGAAACGCACGGCGGGCGCCAGCGCCTCGGTCGGCGGGCCGCCCAGGCCGATGACGCCGCTGCCGTGCAGGGTGCAGCTGCCGCGGCGCAGGCTCAGGATCTCGCCCGCGGCGCCGAATCGAACGAAGGTCCCGTTGTAGCTGAGGTCGGTCAGGGAGAAGGTGCCACCGTGCCAGTCAATGCGCGCATGGGAGCGGGAGACGCGCCCGTCGGTGATGCAGTAGGTGGCCTGCACGCTGCGCCCCAGCACGATGGGCATATGACCGACGTCGAAGACCCGGTCCAGATCCATCCAGATCAGCCGCATGCCATCGGGCTCGCTGGTCGCGTGGCGCACCTCCCCGAACTGCGTGGCGGCCACATCACCCTGGCTGGGCTTGTCCAGCACATGCACATGGACGGGCTCGGCCCGACCGCGTACCGCAATCAGGTCCAGGCTGCGGAAGCGCGCCTTGAGATTGCTGGGCAGGCCGGCCAGGACCTCGGCGGTGATCAGGGTCTCGTTGTCGCCGGCATGGTCCAGCAGGCGGGCGGCCACATTGACGGCATCGCCAAAGCAGTCGCCACTCATCTCGACCACCTCGCCGCGCGCCAGGGCGACCTGCATGCGCAGCGCACGCAGGCCCGGCGAGGCGCCATGCTGCTTGCCGCGGGCTACCACGCGCTCCAGCAGTTCGTGCATGCGGGTCGCGGACTTGATGCCGTCGCGTGGGCCCTCGAAGACGGCCATCAGGCCATCGCCCAAGGTCTTGACCAGCTTGCCTCCACATTCATCGACGGCCTTGCTGATCAAGCCTACCGTGTGGGTGACCACCGAGGTGGCTTCGGCGTTGCCCAGGGTTTCGAACAGTCCCGTGCTGCCGCGCAGATCGGCAAAGAGCACGGTGCGTTCGCGGATGTCTGTCATGAGCGCTTGCGGAGGCTGGAAATCGTGATGGAAGTCTCAGTGTAGCCCGGCCTTGTGTCAGCTGAAGGGATGCCGGCGCGACGGCCCCACGGAACAGGCATGAAAAAGGCCGGCGCATGGCCGGCCTGTGTCTTTTGAGCGCCTGTGCTGCTCTTGCGGGTACGGTTTAGAGATTGTCCAAATACGTGCGCAGCTTGTCCGAGCGGCTCGGGTGCTTGAGCTTGCGGATGGCCTTGGCCTCGATCTGGCGGATGCGCTCGCGGGTGACGTCGAACTGCTTGCCGACTTCCTCCAGCGTGTGGTCCGTGCTCATCTCGATGCCGAAGCGCATGCGCAGCACCTTGGCTTCGCGCGGGGTCAGGCTGTCGAGGATGTCCTTCACCACATCGCGCAGGCCGGCTTGCATCGCTGCTTCGATCGGCGCGGTGTTGTTGGTGTCCTCGATGAAGTCGCCCAGGTGGCTGTCGTCATCGTCACCGATCGGCGTTTCCATGGAGATCGGCTCTTTGGCGATCTTCATGATCTTGCGGATCTTGTCCTCAGGGATTTCCATCTTCTCGGCCAGGGTCGGGGCATCCGGCTCAAAGCCGAATTCCTGCAAATGCTGGCGCGAGATGCGGTTCATCTTGTTGATCGTTTCGATCATGTGCACCGGGATACGGATGGTGCGGGCCTGATCGGCGATCGAACGGGTGATGGCCTGACGGATCCACCAAGTGGCGTAGGTCGAGAACTTGTAGCCGCGACGGTATTCGAACTTGTCCACCGCCTTCATCAGGCCGATATTGCCTTCCTGGATCAAGTCCAGGAACTGCAGGCCGCGGTTGGTGTACTTCTTGGCGATGGAGATCACGAGACGCAAATTGGCCTCGATCATTTCCTTCTTGGCGTCGCGCGAGGCCTTTTCGCCCTCGTTCATCTTCTTGTTGATGTCCTTGAGGTCATCAATCGGCACGACGGCCTTGCTCTGGATGTCGATCAGCTTTTGCTGCAGCTCCTGCACGGGCGGCAGATTGCGCGCCAGCACATTGGAATA
>NZ_JBKCLH010000127.1:0-8788 GCF_046300915.1 Roseateles sp.
CAGGCTCAGGTCGGGCAGCAATGCGCCCACCACGGCGGCGTTGTCGCCCAGGCTTTGCAGCAGCAGGGCGCGCCAGTGCTGGCGGCGCTCGCGTTCTTCGGCAGCCCGCTGCTGCAGCAGCTGGCGCAGGGCCTGACCCAAGGCGGCGTAGGGCTCGTTGCGGCTGTACTGGTCGCACTTGCCGCGCAGGAAATAGCCGCGCTGGGCCAGCACCGGGCCTTGCAGCTCGCCCACCAAGGCGGTCTTGCCTATGCCCGAATAGCCGCCCACCAGCAGCAGCTCGGGCCGGCCCTGGCGCGCGCGCTCGAAGGCCTCGCGCAGCTGCTGGCTGGCCGCCTCGCGGCCGTAGAGTTTCTGGGCGATGCACAGGCGCTCGGGAATGTCGGCGCGCGCCAGCACGAAGGGCTCGATGCGGCGCTGATCGCGCCACTGCGTCAGGCAGTGGTTCAGGTCCTGCAGCAGGCCGTAGCTGCTTTGGTAGCGGTCGTCGGGATGCTTGGCCAGCAGCTTGTGCACCAGGGCTGATAGGGCAGGCGGCAGCTCGGGGTCCAGCTCGTGCAGCGGCGTAGGGCTCAGGGCCAGCTGGGCATGCAGCAGGGCGATAGGATCTTCGAAGCGAAAGGGCTTGCGACCCGACAGCAGCTCGTAGAGGCTGACGCCCAGGGAGTAGAAGTCGCTGCGGTGGTCCAGCTCCAGCCCGGTGCGGCCGGTCTGCTCGGGCGAGACATAGTCCAGGGTGCCGCGCAGGGCCTCACCGGGTTCCAACTGCTGGGAGGCACCCAGCGGATTCAGAGGCAGAGCCAGGGCGAAGTCGCAGAGCTTGATGCGCAGGCCCGCCAGGTCCACCAGCACATTCTTGGGCGCCACATCGCCGTGGATCAGGCCGTGCTGATGCACCGCGCTGACCGCCTGACAGAGCTGCACGGCCAGGGTCAGGCGCTCTTCCAGGTTCAGGGACTGGCGCTCGATCAGCTGGGCCAGGCTGCAGGCCGAGAAGTCTTCCAGCACCAGTATCGGGCGGCGCTCCGACTCCAGCAGGTCCAGCGCGCGGATCACCCAGGGCGAGTCCAGGCGCTGCAGCACCGCATGCTCATGGCGCCAGCGGGCCACCACGGCCGCCGAAGGCTGTTCCCCGTCCAGGTACTTGAGCACCACGGTCTGTCCCTCGGGGCCGCTGGCGCGCGCCACCACGGTAGCGCCGTTGGCGTAGATCAGCTCGTGCAGACGGTATCCGGCAATGTGCATCGTGGCGGGAGTTGAGGGCGGCGCAAGGCGCTGACCTGATGCTCGCTCAGAGCGAGGGAGAGACGTTCCGCTTGACGACGCAGGGCGCCAAGCGGGTTGCGGTGAGTGTCGCAAAAATGCGTTACATCTGAGGATCGCCCCCCCCCCGAAGGTGGGATTATTTTCCCAGGGTAAACCTGGGGCAGCAGGGGATTCGGTGCTCCCAGCGTCACGCTGGCGACCTGGCTGCCTCCGCAGTGTCGAGCCGCACGGGGCCTTGGCCGCCCCTCTGCTCAGCCGGGCTCGGCGGGTGTCAGCGGGACGGGGCTGGCGCCCAGGCCATAGAGGGCCAGCATGCCCAGCACGTGGGCGATGGCCACGCCGGGCTCACCGGACTCAATACGGCCGATGGTCTGTACATGAACGCCCAATCGCGTCGCGGCTGCAGCTTGGCCATCGCCGGCCTGAAGCCGCGCCTGCCGGGCCGCAGCCCCCAGGGCCTGGATGGCGGCCAGGGCGGCCGGATCGATCTCGGTGGAAACATGTTTGCCTCGGGCCATGGCGGGATTGTGGCCCATGCGGCTGAGTCAAAGCTCGCGAACCGATGAAGGACAATCAGGCCATGTCTCAGAATGTCTTTCGTGCCCCCGAACTGCTGCTGCCGGCCGGCTCCCTGGCCAAGATGCGCGCGGCCTACGACTTCGGCGCCGATGCCGTCTACGCCGGCCAGCCGCGCTACTCGCTGCGGGCTCGCAACAACGAATTTCGCCTGGAGCAGATTGCCCAGGGTATTGCCGAGGCGCACGAGCGCGGCAAGAAGTTCTTTGTCACCAGCAATCTGATTGCGCACAACGACAAGGTGCGCACCTATCTGCGCGACATCCAGCCGGTGGTGGAACTCAAGCCCGATGCCTTGATCATGGCCGATGCCGGTCTGATCATGCAGGTGCTGGCTCAGATGGAGAAGGGTCTGTTCCCCAAGGTCCCCATCCACCTCTCGGTGCAGGCCAACACCACCAACTGGGCGGCGGTGAAGTTCTGGCAGAAGGTGGGGGTGGAGCGCATCATCCTCTCGCGCGAGCTGAGCCTGGACGAGATCGAGGGCATACGCAATGAGTGCCCGGACATGGAGATCGAGGTCTTTGTGCACGGCGCCCTGTGCATCGCCTACTCGGGCCGCTGTCTGCTCTCGGGCTATTTCAATCGCCGCGACCCCAACCAGGGCACTTGCACCAATGCCTGTCGCTGGGAGTACGGCACCCAGCCTGCCAGCGAGGACTCGAGCAGCGGCGAAGCCGTGCCTGTGGGCAAGTTGGAGCGCGATTTCAACTTCGCCGAGGCCCAGGCCGAGGCCGAGAGCAGCTTCTCCACCTGCGGCGGCGGCCAGCGCCACCCGGCGGCCGACCAGGTCTATTTCCTGGAGGAGAAGGGGCGCCCCGGCGAGCTCATGCCCATCATGGAAGACGAGCATGGCACCTACATCCTGAACAGCAAGGATCTGCGCGCGGTCGAACATGTGGAGCGCCTCACCAAGATTGGCGTGGATTCGCTGAAGATCGAGGGCCGCACCAAGAGCCTTTATTACGTGGCCCGCACCGCCCAGGTCTACCGGCGCGCGATTGACGATGCCGCGGCCGGTCGCCCCTTCAACCCCGAGCTGCTGCTGGAGCTGGAAGGTCTGGCCAACCGCGGCTACACCGGCGGTCTGCTGGAGCGCCGTCCGGCCCAGGACTACCAGAACTACATCAGCGGTCACAGCGAGCTGCACCGCAGCCACTTTGTCGGGGAAGTGACCGCCGTGCGGGAAGACGGCTGGGTGCAGGTGCAGGCCAAGAATCGCTTCGCCGTGGGCGACCGCATCGAGCTCCTGCATCCCAGTGGCAACCGGGTCATCGAGCTCAAGCAGATGCAAAACCTGGACGGCGAGCCCGTTCAGGTGGCTCCGGGCGATCCGGTGCGCGTCTGGGTGCCGCTGGGCCTGCCGGCCGAGGGCGGGCTGATCTCCCGTCTGCTGGTCTGACGCCCCGGGGGCAGGGCTGCCCCTATGGCCCCGCTTACCCGCGGGCCCGGGCTTCTCGCTAGAGTGCGGGCATGACCGAGACCGCAGCTGGCCCCAGCGAGGCGCAAGCCCCCATCCCCTTTGACAACCAGTTCGCCCGTGAGCTGCCCGAGGCGGGCGTTCCAGCGCAAGCCCAGCCCAGTCCGGCGCCGAGCTGGCTGTACTTCAATGCACCCTTGGCGCAGGAGCTGGGCCTGGACGTCGAGCGGCTCGGTGGCGCGCAGGGCCTGGGCTGGTTCTCCGGCCAGCTTGCCGTCCCCGGCAGCCAGCCGCTGGCCCAGGCCTATGCCGGACACCAGTTCGGTGGCTTCTCGCCCCAGCTGGGCGATGGTCGGGCCCTGCTGCTGGGCGACGCCATCACGCCCCAGGGACGGCGCTATGACCTGGCCTTCAAGGGTTCGGGTCCGACAGCCTTTGCCCGCCGCGGCGACGGCAAGGCCGCCGTCGGCCCGGTGCTGCGCGAGGTCCTGATGGGCGAGGCCCTGCATGCCCTGGGCCTGCCCACCACCCGGGTGCTGGCGGCGGTGCGTACGGGGGAGTCGGTGCGTCGCGAACGCCTCTTGCCCGGCGCCATGCTGACCCGTGTGGCCGCGAGCCATCTGCGTGTCGGCACCTTCGAGTTCTTTGCAGCCCGGCAGGATCAGGCCATGCTGCGACGTGTTCTGGACCACGCCCTGGGCCGCCATGACCCGGATCTGCTCACCCTGGGGCCAGCGCCGGATCAGGTGCTGGCGTTTTTGGAGCGTGTTCAGCAGCGCCAGGCGCGGCTGGTGGCGCAGTGGATGGGCATAGGCTTTCTCCACGGCGTGATGAATACCGACAATATGACCATCAGCGGCGAGACCATAGACTTCGGCCCCTGCGCCCTGATGGAAGCCTATGAGCCCGAGGCGGTGTTCAGCTCCATTGATCAATATGGCCGTTACGCCTACCGGGCCCAGCCCGGGATCGCACAGTGGAATCTGGCTCGTCTGGCCGAGAGCCTGCTGAGCTTGATGGGTGAGGATGCCGAGCGGGCCATTGAGCTGGCCAGTGCGCAGTTGCAGCGTTTTCCCGCCCAGTTTGCCGAGGCTTGGCGCGAGGTGTTTTTGGCCAAGCTGGGTTTGCGCGATGGCCCCCACAGCAGCCCCGACGATGCGCTGGTGCAGGACTTTCTGGACCTGCTCCAGCAGGCCCGAGCTGATTTCACGCTGGGTTTTCACGCCCTGGCCGACTTGCTGCCGGCGGCAACGCAGGAGGCCGATGCGCCGGGCCTGCACCCGCTGATCGTGGATGCACCGGCCTGGCTCGCATGGCGGCAGCGCTGGCATGCGGCCTTGATCGGGCAGGGCGATGCTCCCCAGCAACAGCGCGAACGCCTGCGGCGGACCAATCCGTGGATCGTGCCGCGCAACCATCAAGTCGAGGCGGCCCTGTCCGCCGCATCCGATCAAGGCGATCTGCGGCCCTTCGAGCGCCTGCTGGCGGGGCTGCGACAGCCTTTTACGCATGACGCGGCCCTCTCGGATCTGGCCCAAGCGGCGCCCATCGAGTTCACGGCCCGCTACCAGACCTTCTGCGGCACCTGAGGTGTTCGCCGCGGTGGCGATGTGATCAGCCTGGCGTGCAGGTATGAAAAAGGCCCGCCGAAGCGGGCCTTTCATTTGCGCGAGGTCGCGAGCGATCAGGCGTTCACGCCCTTGGCCACGTCTGCGTATTCCTCGATCTGGTCGAAGTTCATATAGCGGTAGACGCTGGCCTTGTCGGCGTCGATCACGCCCATCTCCTTCAGGTACTCCTCCTTGGTGGGCAGGCGGCCCAGGCGCGAGGCGATGGCTGCCAGCTCGGCCGATCCCAGGAACACATTGGTGTTCTTGCCCAGACGGTTGGGGAAGTTGCGGGTGGAGGTGGAGATGACCGTTGCGCCTTCGCGGACCTGGGCCTGGTTGCCCATGCACAGCGAGCAGCCCGGCATTTCGGTACGAGCACCGGCGGTGCCGAAGGCGGCGTAATGGCCCTCCTTGATCAGCTCGCTCTGGTCCATCTTGGTCGGCGGCGCGACCCACAGCTTGACCGGGATGTCGCGCTGGCCGCCGAGCAGCTTGGCCGCAGCGCGGAAGTGGCCGATATTGGTCATGCAGGAACCGATGAAGGCTTCATCGATCTTGGTGCCGGCCACGTCGGACAGGAACTTGGCGTCGTCCGGGTCGTTGGGGCAGCAGACGATGGGCTCGGTGATGTCGGCCAGATCGATCTCGATCACGGCGGCGTACTCGGCGTCCTTGTCGGCTTCCAGCAGGTCCGGCTTGGCCAGCCAGGCCTCGACCTTCTCAATGCGGCGCTGCAGGGTCTTGGCGTCGGCATAACCGTCGGCGATCATGTTCTTCATCAGCACGATATTGCTGGTGAGGTACTCCTTGATCGGCTCGGGGTTGAGCTTGATGGTGCAGCCGGCGGCCGAGCGCTCGGCCGAGGCGTCGCTCAGCTCGAAAGCCTGTTCCACCTTCAGGTCGGGCAGACCTTCGATTTCCAGGATGCGGCCCGAGAACACATTCTTCTTGCCGGCCTTGGCCACGGTCAGCAGACCGGCCTTGATGGCGTACAGGGGGATGGCATGCACCAGGTCACGCAGGGTGACGCCGGGCTGCAACCCGCCCTTGAAGCGCACCAGCACCGACTCGGGCATGTCCAGGGGCATCACGCCGGTGGCGGCGCCGAAGGCGACCAGACCCGAACCGGCCGGGAAGGAGATGCCGATGGGGAAGCGGGTGTGCGAGTCGCCGCCGGTGCCCACGGTGTCGGGCAGCAGCAGGCGGTTCAGCCAGCTGTGGATCACGCCGTCGCCCGGGCGCAGGGCCACGCCGCCGCGGTTGCTGATGAAGGCGGGCAGCTCGCGGTGGGTCTTGACGTCCACCGGCTTGGGGTAGGCGGCGGTGTGGCAGAAGCTCTGCATCACCAGATCGGCCGAGAAGCCCAGGCAGGCCAGGTCCTTCAGCTCGTCGCGGGTCATGGGGCCGGTGGTGTCCTGCGAACCCACGGTCGTCATCTTGGGCTCGCAGTAGGTGCCCGGGCGCACGCCCTGGCCTTCCGGCAGGCCCACGGCGCGGCCGACCATCTTCTGCGCCAGGGTGAAGCCGGCCTTGGATTCGGCGGGGGCCTGCGGCAGTCGGAACTGGGTGCTGGCGGGCAGGCCCAGGAACTCGCGCGCCTTGGCGGTCAGCGAACGGCCGATGATCAGGTTGATACGGCCGCCAGCGCGCACTTCGTCGAACAACACATCGCTCTTGAGCTTGAACTCGGCGACGGTCTCACCGTTCTTCACCAGCTTGCCGTCGTAGGGCAGCACGTCGATGACGTCACCCATTTCCAGCTTGCTGACGTCGACTTCGATCGGCAGCGAGCCGGAGTCTTCCTGGGTGTTGAAGAAGATGGGGGCGATCTTGCCGCCCAGGGTGACGCCGCCGAAGCGCTTGTTCGGCACGAAGGGAATGTCCTGGCCGGTGGCCCAGATCACCGAATTGGTGGCGGACTTGCGGCTGGAGCCGGTGCCGACCACGTCGCCCACGTAGGCGACCAGGTGGCCCTTCTTCTTCAGGTCTTCGATGAACTGCATCGGGCCGCGCTTGCCGTCTTCCTCGGGCTTGAAGGCCGCGTCGGGACGGGTGTTCTTCAGCATCGCCAGGTAATGCAGCGGGATGTCCGGGCGGCTCCAGGCGTCGGGCGCGGGCGAGAGGTCGTCGGTATTGGTCTCACCGGGCACCTTGAAGACGGTGACGGTGATCTTCTTCTCAACTTCCGGACGCGAGGTGAACCACTCGGCGTTGGCCCAGCTCTGCATCACTTCCTGGGCCTTGGCATTGCCGGCCTTGGCCTTGGCGGCCACATCGTTGAAGTAGTCGAACATCAGCAGGGTCTTTTTCAGACCCTCGGCTGCCACGCCAGCGACTTCGGCGTCGTCCAGCAGCTCGATCAGCGGATGCACGTTGTAGCCGCCCACCATGGTGCCCAGCAGCTCGGTGGCCTTGGCCTTGGAGATCAGGCCGACCTGGATGTCGCCATGGGCCACGGCGGCCAGGAACGAGGCCTTGACCTTGGCGGCGTCGTCCACGCCCGGGGGCACGCGATGGGTCAGCAGGTCCAGCAGGAACGCGTCTTCGCCGGCCGGCGGGTTCTTGATCAGCTCGATCAGCTCGGCTACCTGCTTGGCGTCCAGGGGCAGGGGCGGGATGCCGAGGGCGGCGCGTTCGGCGGCGTGTTGGCGGTAGGCTTGCAGCATGCGTACTCCGTTGGTGTCGGTTGAAGGGGCTCAGGGGGCGCTCGGTACGATGACCTTGAGCCCCTTGAAGTAGTCGCGGAAGAAACCCTGGTCGCGCGTGATCAGGCCGCTGCATTGCAGCAGGGCATGGGCGCCGACCAGGAAGTCGGGAATCGTGCGGGGCGCGGCGGCGGAGCCGGGCAGGGTGCCGGCCTCCTGCTTTTCGCGCAGGCGCTGCTTGTATTTGCGCTGCATCTCGCCGGCCCGGATGGCGGCGCGCTGGTCGATGGGCGAGAAGGCCAGGCCCATCTCCTCCAGCGCGTCCATGACCTCGGCGCCGTGGCCCAGGCCGGCCGTGACCTCGCTGAGCACCACATCGCAGACCACCACGGGGCCGCTGGACAGGGCCAGGCGCAGCGCAGCCTCGGCCGCGTCCGCACGGGCGTCGTCGCCCAACAGATCGATCAGCACCGAGGTGTCTACGGCCATCATGGGGTTCATGCGCTCCGTGTCAGGCCTCGGTCGGATCACCCGGGGCGCGGCCGCGCAGCTCGCGCATGATGTCGTCGGTGCTGGTGCCCTCGGGCAGCTTGAAGCGGCCGCGGGCGCGCGAGATGGCGTCGTCGACGTTTTTGCGCAGAATGATGCGGGCGCCGTCCAGCTCCACCTTGAGCGTGGTGCCCTTGGTCAAACCCAGTGCGTCACGCACGGCCTTGGGCAGGGTGATCTGCCCGCGCTCTGCAACGGTGGCTTCCATGCTGTCGGCTCCTGGGTATGGCCTTAAAAGTATGGATGAATTCTACATACTTTCAAGGCCGGCGGGGCGTGCGCCCCGCCATACTCAGAGCTTGGTGACGGGTGCGGTCACGCGGGGTTCAATCCCCAGGCCGCCATGATCCAGCGTGATGCCGGAGGCGGCTGCGGCGGCCTTGGCAGCCCTGGCGGCTTCAATGATCTCGCGCTGCTTGGGGTGGATGCATTCGTCCACCAGGCGTTGACCAATCTTGGTGTCCATCAGCATGGACTTGTTGCCAATCTGGATCATCAGGGTCTTGCCCGTGACGTCCTCCATGCGCAGGGCGCCGGTGCTGGAGAGCACGGGCTTCATGGTGAAGGTGTGCCGCTGCCAAGCCACGTCCAGATAACCCGGTGTGGTGTTGCGGGTGATGCTGATCGACTGCTTGAACTCGCAGTCATAGGTGCCCAGAAAGGCCATTTCGGTCGCGGCGAGCTGGTCGGCATCGGCCTCGGCCAAGACCGGCGGGGGCGGG
>NZ_JBKCLH010000128.1:0-6486 GCF_046300915.1 Roseateles sp.
CGAGGTCGGACGCCAGCTTGATCGCCCGGGCGCTCCAGCTGGGCGATGCCAGCGCGCTCAATGCATCCCACCAGGCCGGCTTGCTGGAGCGGGCGATCAAGCTGGCGTCCGACCTCGGCAATGCCCAGATGCCCGCGGTGCGTGCGATTCTGGGCACGGAGGCGGCTGCCCTGCCGCTGAATCACAGCACCAACAGCACCACGGTGAACATCGGCAAGGCCAGCATCGCCGTGCCGCTGCTGACGGCTGACGGGGGGCAGGGCATGGCGGCGCTGTCCATGACCGGACAGGGGCGAGGTCTGGTCTACGGCGCCGACGTGTTGGGCTGGATGGCGGGTACCACCCGCGAGCAGCAGCATTACCCGCTCTTCCGCCGGGCCATGAACTGGGTTGTGACCGGCAACGCCGACGCCAACCTGCCGGCCCAGCTGCAGGTGGGAGTGGCCGGCTACAACGGCAATACGGTCAAGCAGTATCTGGCGCGCGCCGGCAGCAGCGGCGTGGTCTCCGCCTGCGCCGTGGCCGATCCCGCCAACACCTGCTGGCGTCAACTGGACCTGATCGTCTTCGGCGGCGGCGTGGCCGACCATCCTGCCCTGGGCTCGCTGGTTCGCAGCTATCAGGATGCGGGCAAGGCCGTGGTCGTGATGCAGCCCAACTGGAATGTGTCCGCCGGCCTGCAGCGCGCGGCCTCCGGCATGGGCATCAGCCTGGGCGGCTACCCGGGCAACTATTTCGCGCCGGCCTCGGCCGTTTCCATAGGCGCCGCACGCAGCCCGGCCGATATGCTGGCCAAGGCCGATCAGTTCGGCAGCCTGGTGAACAGCCTGCGCATGCTGCCTCGTACCGACCTGAGCGTGGACTTCTCCACCGACAGCTCGGCCCTGCAGCCCATCAATGTGGTAAGCAATTCCCTGGCCCGCCTGCAAAGCGCTGGGGAGAACGTCTTTGCGGATCGCGACGGCCAGCTCTTCCAGTACCTGGCCCTGTGGGCCGATGTGCAGCGTCTGTCGGTGCGCTACGGTTCGCCCCTGTCCGCCAAGGGCAATGCCGGTGACTTCATGCGCACCTATGCCTCGGACTCGTGGGTGGTCTTCAACCGCAAGGCGACCACCGTGCCGCCCAATGGCGCGGGCGACTACATGCCGCCTCAGGCCCGCGATATGGCGGTCAGCGCCGAGTGGGAGACCGTGACCGTGACGATCCCGCAAACCGGTGGCGTGACCCTGATCGGGCGCGCTTCCGTGCCGGGAAAGCCGCTTCAGATCGAGGTGCTGGATGGGGCTGGTACGAGCTCGCTCGCCGTTCAGACCAGCCATCTGCGCGCCTGGGGCAACCCGCTGACGGACGGCAGCTACGCTCGTCCTCGCCGCCCACATTCCTATGCCATCCCCCTGCGTGGGACGACCGACTTCGTCTCGCCCTTCGGTGGCCCGCTGATGCTGTCCTATGGCGGCGCCAAGGCGGGTAGCGTGGTCACGCTGCGCATCAAGGGCTCGGCCAAGTACGCGCATTTCGACTTCACCAAGAACCCCAGCCAGGCCGAGATCGATGAAGCCCTGGCTGCGCTCAAAAAGGGCGACTTTGGCTGGCAGACCAACAAGCTGGTGGGCGGCGAGATCCAGCAGATCACCAAGTACGCCAAGAGCGCCATCGGCAATGCCGACCCACGCGCCTATGTGCTGAACAACCTCAAGGACGGGCTGTTCAACAGCAATCACTTCGCCAACGGCTACAACAATATGCCCATGTCGGCCACGGCCAGCGGTCTGTGCGCCGAGTTCGGCTGGGACTGCAGCTCGGACGCCCTGCATCGTGCGCCCAATGTGCAGCACTTCGTGGGCTGGATCGCCACCTGCGGCTTCCTGTGCTCGGGCAATCCGTCGGATGGTTCGGCCGGCCTGGCCGTGGGCTGGGGCTGGGCGCATGAGCTCGGACACAACACGGTGCAGCGCGTGATGCGCATGTTGCCCGGTGGCAAGGGTTGCTCCACCGAGTGCGACAACAACATCCTGGCCAGCGCCACCATGCTGCGCATCTACGAGACCCTGGGCCTGGACACCGGCCACAACCTGAATCACCCGGGCCTTTATGCCATGCTGAGTGCCAGCCGCGGTGCAGGGCTCACGGGCGAAGCCCTGCGCGCCGATATGCAGCAGCGCCTGTGGTGGGGTGCCTCCCAGGACCCCATGCGTGCCGTGCATTTCCAGCTGGCCTTCCTGTACACCCGCGAGCGCCATGGACTGACGCAGCCCAGCATGCAGACCACGCTGGAATTCCTGCAGCTGCTCACCAAGGGCGATCGCCTCGTGGCACGTGCCTGGGATGCCAACAACCGTGGCAAGTACGCCATGGGTCGCTATGCCAGCAACACCATCAAGAACGAGGATCTGTTCTACGTGCTCAGCTCCAAGATCATCGGTCGCGATGTGCGCAAGTACTTCGAGATGTACGGCCTGCCCCTAAGCCCCGAGGCCCTGGGCTCGGTGGAGGATCTGAAGCTGCCGCTGGCGAACCGGGCCTTCTATGCCCTGCCGGCCGGCAAGCACAACCGCCTGGCCACGGGACGCTGGGTGGATATCGAGGCCTCGGTGCCCGCCTACCCCTTCTGATGCCATGGTCCGGGCCCGTGGCGACACGGGTCCACCTGGAGCGGGGCCTGTTGGAAAACAGGCCCTTTTGCTTGAGGGCGATGCGAAAATGCAAGCCATGAACGAACTCAGCCTCATCCGCCCCGACGACTGGCATGTGCATCTGCGCGACGGCGCAGCCCTGGCTGCCGTCCTGCCCGCCACGGCCCGCCAGTTCGCCCGTGCCATCGTGATGCCCAATCTGCGCCCGCCCGTGACCACGGCGGAGCAGGCCCAGGCCTACCGGGAGCGCATCCTGGCAGCCCTGCCGGCGGGGGCAAGCTTCACGCCGCTGATGACCATGTACCTCACCGACAACACGCCGGTCGAGGAAATCCAGAAGGCCCGCGATGCGGGCGTGGTGGCGCTCAAGCTCTACCCGGCCGGCGCCACCACCAATAGCGATGCCGGCGTCACCGACATTCGCAAGACCTACAAGACCCTGGAAGCCATGCAGCGCGAGGGCCTGCTGCTGCTGGTGCATGGTGAGGTGACCGATCCCGAGGTGGATGTCTTCGACCGCGAGGCCGTGTTCATCGACCGTGTGATGCAGCCGCTGCGTCGCGACTTCCCCGAACTCAAGGTGGTGTTCGAGCACATCACCACGCTGGAGGCGGCGCAGTACGTGGCCCAGGCCGACCGATTCACCGCGGCCACGCTCACGCCGCAGCATCTGCTCTACAACCGCAACGCCATCTTCACGGGTGGCCTGCGCCCGCATTACTACTGCCTGCCGGTGCTCAAGCGCGAGCAGCACCGGCAAGCCCTGATCCAGGCCGCCACCTCGGGCAGCCCCAAGTTCTTCCTGGGCACCGACAGCGCCCCGCATGCCTCGGTCATGAAGGAGAACTCGGTCTGCGGCGCAGGTTGCTACACCGCGCTGTCGGCTCTGGAGCTCTACGCCGAGGCCTTCGAGGCCATG
Organism: Roseateles sp.; assembly: GCF_046300915.1. Classification (GTDB taxonomy): domain Bacteria; phylum Pseudomonadota; class Gammaproteobacteria; order Burkholderiales; family Burkholderiaceae_C; genus Kinneretia. The sequence goes on from NZ_JBKCLH010000128.1 coordinate 3,553, forward strand.
GGTGCCCTGGACAAGCTGGAAGGTTTCGCCAGCCTGCACGGCCCCGACTTCTACGGCCTGCCGCGCAATACCGAGCGCGTGACCCTGCGCAAGACGGCCTGGAACCTGCCGGAGTCCGTGCCCTTCGGCGAGGCCCAGCTCAAGCCGCTGCGCGGTGGCGAAACCCTGAGCTGGCAATTCGTGGGCTGATATCGGTCTTGAGAGGCCTTGACCTTTTCCACCTGCAGCCGCTCTACCAGAGCCTGGCCAACCGCCCCGAGCTGCTGAGCCAGCTGGAGCGGGACGTCGGCCTGCGTCCGGTGCAGGGGCAGCAGCTGGGCCGCCTGTCCTCGGCCCAGCTGATTCAGCTCTTTGAGCTGCTGCATGCCCAGGGTGAGCCCCATGCCGGCGCCAAGCTGGCGGCTCAGGTCGACCCGGGTGTGGCCCATGGTCTGGTGTACTTCCTGCGCAGCCATGCAAACCTGGGTCAGGCCCTGCAGGCCCTGAACGATCTGATTCCCTGGTTGCTGCCCGACGGCCGCTGGCAGATGGACAGCAGTGCTTCGACGCTGCAGATCAGCATGACCCCGAGCTATGAGGCGCAGCGCTTGGGGCGGCTGCTGCGCTACGAGTCCGGTCTGGTCTGGCTGCATGGTCTCATCGCGCGTTGCCTGGACCGCGCCCCCCCTGTAGAGCGTGCGGCCTGCATGACGGCCGACGTCGGGCGTGGTGCGGAATTGGAGGCCCTGCTGGGTTGCCCGGTGGAGTTTGGCGCCCCGAACTTCGCCCTGCATCTGCCCCTGGGCTGTCTGGACTGGCCCCTGCCGGGGCACAGCCCGGGGCTGGTGCAGGCCTTGCGCGAGGCGCTGCAACGGCAGCTGCCGCGGCAGGCCGCGCCGGCCGACAAGGCGGAGCAGCTGCTGCGCTGGTTGCGCCGCCAGACCGACCTCAGCAACATCTCGCTGGAGGATGCGGCCCGCTACTTCGAGTGCAGCCCCAGCACGCTGCGCCGCTGGCTGGCCCAGGAGTCGGTCAAATTCGCCGATTTGCTGCAGATGCAGCGCAGCTGGCGCGCTTTCATGGGGGTTCTGGACCGTCGCAAGCTCCTGCCCGAAGTGGCGGAGGGGCTGGGCTATGCCGATCGGGCAGGGCTGGAGCGCGCCTTCCACGCCACCTTCGGTCTGCGTCCGGCCCAGTTGCGCCAGTGGCTCAGCGATGTCCAGGGCCAGCAGGGCCTGGGCTTGGCGGAGGCCCTGACGCAGATGGCGGCCCAGGCCCGCCGGGAATCCCGGCCCGCGGCTTTGGTGCGCTCGCTGAGCCAGGCCGCCGACACCTTGCCCCTGCAGATCCGCGATGCCGCTGCGCCATGAATGATTTGCCGGATCTCATGGTGGAGCTGAGGCAGCTGCAGCCCCTGTATGTGCTGCTGTCGCCACATCCGGCATTGCGGGCCGAGCTTGAGCAGTGCTGGGGTCTGGAGCGTGTGGCGCCCAATGACGCCCGTCGGCTGAGCACAGAGCAGGTGGTGGGCATGAATGAATGCCTGCTCGCCCACGGTTTGCCGCATGTGCCGGCCGAGCTGGCCAGCCGGGTGGATGACAATGCCGGCGAAGGCCTGCTGTATTTCGCGCGCAGCTGTGCCAGTCTGCGCGAGGCCCTGGCCGAGCTGCTGTGGCGCCAGTCGGATTGGCTGCCCTGGGCTGTACTGAGCCTGAGTGAGGAGGGGGGCGAGCTGTACCTGCGCATGCGTCCCCGCGCCGCCGCGCCGCCGCTGGGCCTGCTGGTGTATTGGGAGGGCACTTGGGCGTGGATGCTGGGCCTCCTGCGCGTCTGCCTGCCGGCCGAGTCGGTGGCGCTGGATGCTGCGGTCATGACGCCCGACAGTCCGTGCCCCGGGCAGCTGGCCGCGCTGATGGGGCTGCCGGTGCGCTTCGGCGCGCCCTGCTTCGAGATGCGCCTGCGGCCCGAGCTGCTGGATGTGCCCCTGCCGGGTGCCAACCCCGCCTTGCGCCAGACGCTCTCGGTCTGCTTTGATCTGCTGGAGCTCTACCTGCCGAGCCCGTCGCGCATGCGGCTGCGCGCTCAGGTCAGGATCTTCCTGCGTCAGGCCGCCCATGGCGCGGACCTCGGCCTGGAGCCCGTGGCTCAACAACTGGGGCGCTCGCCTGCCAGTTTGCGGCGCCAGTTGCAGGCCGAGGGCTGCAGTTTCAGCGCCATGCTGCAGGCGCATCGTCAGAGCCAGGCCTTCGAGGGCGTGGTCGAGCAGGGCCAGTCCCCGGAGCTGATGGCATCCCAGCTGGGCTATGCCGGTGCGCCGGCGCTGACACGCGCGGCGCGCAAGTGGTGGGGCGCGGGGCCCCAGCAGCTGCGCGAGGACTTCCTGCGGCTGCAGGCCCTGGGCGGCCTGTCGGACTGGGCCTGCCCCTTGCGTCTGCCCAGCTTGATTCCGGCCGAGCCGGGCCCCGATATGGCGGCCCTGGTCTATGCCTTCGGGACCGCCTGCCTGAAGGGTCTTGCCGCGCCGGCTGAGCAGGCTGCGACCCAGGGGCTGGCCCAAGATCTGCGCGCAGCCCGTACCTGGCTGAGGCGAGCCCGCCATGAGCCCTGGCCTGTCGGGCCGGCCACCGAGCCGGTGCATATGGCTGATCCGCAGGCCTGGGCGGCACTGGGCGCCCGCCTGCTGTGGCGTCTGGCGGGGCGCGACTATGCGGCCTGGCTGGAGCGGCAGCCGGCTGCGTCCTGGCCGCAGCTGCTGGAGCGGGAACGCGCGCAGTTCGGACTGAGCCGGGTCGATGCCGCCGCCTTGCTGCTGGCCCGCTGGGGGCTGCCCGGAACCCAGCTGGAGGCGTTCAGAGCGCAGCAGCTCCGGGCGGCGGGGCCGTTGAGCAGCTAGGATCGGCCCGCCAGGCGACGGGCCTGCACCTAGCGATACAGGAGAGCGATTTGCACCAGCCC
>NZ_JBKCLH010000129.1:0-11541 GCF_046300915.1 Roseateles sp.
GGCATAGGCCTGCACCGGGCCGGTGGTGTTGAAGGTGGCACCATGATGCAGCTGGTGTTCGCCGATGTGGACCACGCCGTTCTCGGCATGGCCTTCGAAGCGGTTGACTGCGCCGAGGAAGCCGTAGACGAAGGGCGTGGCCGGGCGCTCATAGACCTCGGCCGGCGTGCCCACCTGCTCCACCTTGCCGTGATCCATCAGCACCACGCGGTCGGCCACTTCCAGGGCTTCTTCCTGATCGTGGGTGACGAAGACGCTGGTGATGTGCAGCTCATCATGCAGGCGGCGCAGCCAGCGGCGCAGCTCCTTGCGCACCTTGGCGTCCAGGGCGCCAAAGGGCTCGTCCAGCAGCAGCACGCGCGGCTCCACGGCCAGGGCGCGAGCCAGGGCGATGCGCTGGCGCTGGCCGCCGCTGAGCTGGGGCGGAAAGCGGTCGGCCAGCCAGTCCAGCTGCACCAGGTTCAGCAGCTCGTGCACCTTCTTGCGGATCACGGCCTCGCTGGGCCGCTGCTTGCGCGGCTTGACGCGCAGACCGAAGGCCACGTTGTCGAACACCGTCATGTGGCGGAACAGCGCGTAGTGCTGGAACACAAAGCCCACCTGGCGCTCGCGCACATGGGTGTCGGAGGCGTCTTCGCCATCCAGCAAGACCTGGCCCCGGTCGGCCGTCTCCAGACCCGCGATGATGCGCAGCAGGGTGGTCTTGCCGCAGCCCGAGGGGCCCAGCAGGGCGACCAGCTCGCCGGTCGGGAAATCGAGGCTCACATCACCCAGGGCGGTGAAGCTGCCGAAGGACTTGTGGACATTGCGGACTTGAATGCTCATGGCTGCGTTTCCAGGCGGGCCCTGCTGGCGCGCCATTCGATGAATTGCTTCAGAACCAGGGTCACCAGGGCCAGCAGGGCCAGCAGGGACGCCACCGCAAAGGCCGCGGCAAATTGGTACTCGTTGTAGAGGATCTCGACATGCAGGGGCAGGGTGTTGGTCTGGCCGCGGATATGGCCCGAGACCACCGAGACCGCACCGAACTCGCCCATGGCGCGTGCATTGCACAGGATCACGCCGTAGAGCAGGCCCCACTTGATATTGGGCAGGGTCACATGCCAGAAGGTCTGCCAGCCGCTGGCGCCCAGCACGGTGGCGGCCTCCTCCTCGTCACGGCCCTGAGCCTGCATCAGCGGGATCAGCTCGCGCGCCACGAAGGGGAAGGTGACAAAGACCGTGGCCAGCACGATGCCTGGCACCGCGAAGATGATCTTCACATCGTTCGCCTGCAGCCAGGGGCCGAACCAGCCCTGGGCGCCGAAGAGCAGCACATAGATCAGGCCCGCCACCACCGGCGAGACCGAGAAGGGCAGGTCGATGAAGGTGATCAGGAGCTGCTTGCCACGGAAGTCGTGCTTGGCAATGGCCCAGGCCGCGCTGACGCCGAAGACCAGATTCAGCGGCACCGAGATCAGGGCCGCCAGCAGGGTGAGCTTGATGGCCGAGACCGCGTCGGGCTCGATCAGGGCGGCCAGATAGGTGTCCCAGCCCTTGCGCAGCGCCTCGGTGAACACGGCCACCAGGGGCAGGATCAGGAAGAGCACGAAAAAGCTCAGGCCCAGGGCCAGCAGGGTGTAGCGCACCCAGGGCGCCTCACGCGTGGCGGGGTTGCTCTGGTAGCGGCCCTTGGGCGCGCCCAGGGTGGGGCTGACGGCGCCGCTCATTTGCGACCCTCCTGGCCATTGCGGCGCGCACTCCAGGCCTGCAGACCATTGATGGCCAGCAGCAGCACAAAGGAGAAGATCAGCATCACGGTGGCAATCGCCGTGGCGCCCACATAGTCGTACTGCTCCAGCTTGGAGATGATCATCAAGGGCGTGATTTCACTGACCATGGGAATGTTGCCGGCGATGAAGATCACCGAGCCGTACTCGCCCACGGCGCGGGCAAAGGCCAGGGCAAAGCCCGTCAGCAGGGCCGGCAGCACGATGGGCAGCACCACCAGGCGGAAGGTCTGCCAGCGGTGCGCGCCCAGGGACGCCGCGGCCTCCTCCAGCTCGGTCTCCATGTCTTCCAGCACCGGCTGCACCGTGCGCACACAAAGGGCAGGCCGATGAAGATCAGGGCCACCAGAATGCCCAGGGGCGTGAAGGCCACCTTGATGCCCCAGGGCGCCAGCAGCTGGCCCAGCCAGCCATTGCCGGCATAGAGCGCCGTCAGGGAAATGCCGGCCACGGCCGTGGGCAGGGCGAAGGGCAGGTCGATCAGCGCGTCCACCAGCTTCTTGCCGGGGAACTCGTAGCGCACCAGGGACCAGGCCAGGATCAGGCCAAAGACCACATTGATGGCCGCGGCCAGCAGGGCGGTGCCGAAGCTCAGCTTGTACGAGGCCAGCACCCGCGGCGCAGTGGCCGCGGCCCAGAAGGCCTCAAAGCCATGACCGGCCGCCTTGATGAAGACCGCCGACAGCGGAATCAGCACCAGCAACGAGAGATAGAACAGCGTGAAGCCCAGGGTGGGCCCGAAACCGGGCAACACGCGGCGCGGCTTGCGGCGTGGCGCGCTGGCGGGCGCGGCCGCACCGGAGCCGAGAACGGCGGTGGTGGTCATGGCAGAAGACTCGCTCAGCGCTTGGCGTTGGCCAGCACCAGCTGGTCGTACACGCCGCCGTCGGCGAAGTGGGTCTTGGTCACGGCCGGCCAGCCGCCCAGCAGGGAGTCCACGGTGAAGGTCTTCACCTTGGGAAAGCGCTGGGCATGGCGGGCGGCCACCGCAGCATCGCGGGGACGGAAGTTGTGGCGGGCGATGATCTCCTGCGCCTCGGGCGAGAACAGGAAGTCCGCATAGGCCTTGGCTGCCACGGCCGTGCCCTTCTTGGCCACCACCTTGTCGACGATGGCCAGCGGGGCCTCGGCCTCGATGGTGATGCTGGGATAGACCACATCGAACTTGCCCTTGCCGACCTCGTTCTCGATCAGCTCGGCCTCGTTCTCGAAGGTCACCAGCACATCACCGATATCGCGCTGGGTGAAGGTGGTGGTGGCGCCGCGGCCACCGCCGTCCAGCACCGGCACATTGGCCAGCAGCTTGCCCACGAACTCGCGGGCCTGGGCCTCGTTGCCGCCCTTGGAGATCACCGAACCCCAGGCGGCCAGATAGGTGTAGCGGCCATTGCCCGAGGTCTTGGGGTTGGGCACGATGACCGAAACCCCGCTGCGCGCCAGATCGGCCCAGTCCTTGATGGCCTTGGGATTGCCCTTGCGCACCAGGAACACCGTGGTGCTGGTGTAGGGCGCGGCCCCATGCGGGAAGGCCTGGCGCCAGTCCTTGCGCAGCAGGCCCTTGTCGGCCAGCAGATCCAGGTCGGTGGCCTGGTTCATGGTGACGATATCGGCCTCCAGGCCGCCCGCCACGGACAGGGCCTGACGGCTGGAACCACCGTGCGACTGGCTCACGGTCACGGTCTTGCCCGTCTTGCCCTGGTAATGCTTGGCAAAGGCGGGGTTGATGTCCTTGTAGAGCTCGCGGCTCACGTCGTAGGAGACATTGAGCAGGGCTTCCTGGGCCAGGACGGGGGCGGCCGCCGCGGCACTCAGGGTGAGGAGCAGGAGGGATTGGCGAAGGGCGGGGAGCAGCATGCGATTCTCGTACTCGGGCTCGATGAGCCGTGGCCTGTGGATGCGAAGGCCGCCAGAGTGCCAAGAAGCGCTTATTCGTGGAACAACAGTTTTTGTATTTGCTAATTCGGAAATTGCTTATAAGCCAGCTTCCATAGCGAGCAGGCCGATGCTCAGCCCTGCGGCTTGAAGCGCCGCGCCAGGCTGCCCGCCGTCACCACGCCGGCCAGGGCGGCCACCATATTCAGCAAGCCCCACAGCGGCGGCACCAGGGAGGACAGCAGCATGGCGGTCAGCGAGAGACTGCTGTAATGCGGCATCTGGGCCGCGGCAAAGACACCGTAGAACAACCAGCCCAGCCAGGCCACACCCATGCCCCAAATGCAGGCGGCGGTGGTGGGGCGGCGGCCGCGCCGCTGAGGCCGGACCGTCAGATAGCTCCATCCCAGGGCCAGCACAAAGACCGGCAGGGCATAGACCAGGGACTCCCCCATGATGCGAGCAGCGCTGTCCCGGCCGCCAAAAACATAGAAGATGTCATTGGGACCGAACAACTCGGCCAGCAGACGGCTCATCAGCATGGCCGCGCAGTAAAGGGCCAGGCCGGAGAAGAAGGCGCCGATGCGCCGCGTGTGCAGCATCATGATGGAACTCGCTGGAATGAGAGCAATGTCCCATTCTCGGGCGACACGAAGGCATGTTCCAGCCAGGCCCCCCTGTCCAGAGGGGCGTGCTAGCCCTGATTCCGGTGCTCGCCCAGGCGGCTCACCAGGCTGTCGAAGGCCCGCCACAAGTCATCCAGGCCCTGAATTCCGGGGTCCAGCTCTTGCAAGGCCAGGGCGGCTGCCTCCAGGGTGGAGAGCTGGTCCGGCCGCTGCGCCCGGCGCACGATGTAGCGCGAGACCGGCGGGCCGGCCCATGAAAACCTGGGCAGGGCCTGCAGGGCCGGGTTCAAGGCGAGCATCTTGCGGCTCTTGCGCCAGGTGCCGTCCAGCAGCACCAGCCGGCTCGGCTGCCAGCCCTGGGGCCAGGGCACACCACCCTCACCGGGGTAGAGCAGGGCCGCTCCGCTCAGCCGGGCCGGGTCCAGCAGGCCCGGGCCGAACTGTTCGCCCACCAGCAGCTCGCTGCGCGGCGCCAGACACAGATGCAGCAGGCGCGCGGTGTTCTTGGCCTGCAATTCCTCCAGCGGATGCTGCAGGATCAGCAGCTCGATGCGGCTGCGGACCGGTCGCACCAGATCGCACAGGCAGGTGCTCGGCGGGTGCAGGCAAGCAGGGCAACGGGGGCGGGACATGACAGGGGCGGACGGACCAGGGCGCGATCATGACACGCCCCCCCTGCGCCCGCGCCCTGCCCTCTTCAGCGACCCGGCGCGTAGATCTGGTCGAAGACACCGCCATCATCGAAGTGGGTCTTCTGCGCGGTACGCCAGCCGCCGAAGACCTCGTCGATCGTGATCAGCTGGGTGCGCGCGAACTGCTTGCTGTACTTGGCGGCAATCTTGGCGTCACGGGGGCGGTAGTAGTGACGGCCGGCAATTTCCTGCCCCTCCGGGCTGTACAGATACTCCAGATAGGCCTGGGCCTGCTTGCGCGTGCCGCGCTTGTCCACCACCTTGTCCACCACGGCCACGGGCGGCTCGGCCAGGATGGACAGGCTGGGCGTGACGATCTCGAACTTGTCCGGGCCCAGCTCCTTGACGGCCAGATAGGCCTCGTTCTCCCAGGAGATCAGCACATCGCCGATGCCACGCTCGGTGAAGGTGGTCAGAGAGCCGCGGGCGCCCGAGTCCAGCACCTTGGTGTTCTGGTAGATGCGCTGGACGAAGGCCTTGGCCGAGTCGGCATTGCCACCGGGCTGCTTGAGCGCATAGGCCCAGGCCGCCAGATAGTTCCAGCGCGCGCCGCCCGAGGTCTTGGGATTGGGGGTGATCACCTCCACACCGCTGCGCGCCAGATCGGGCCAGTTGTTGATGGCCTTGGGATTGCCCTTGCGCACCAGGAAGACGATGGTCGAGGTGTAGGGGGCAGCGTTGTGCGGCAGACGCTTTTGCCAGTCGGCCGGGATCAGCTTGGCCTTGTCATGCAAGGCGTCGATGTCATAGGCCAGGGCCAGGGTCACCACATCGGCCTCCAGGCCATCGATCACCGAACGGGCCTGCTTGCCCGAGCCGCCGTGCGACTGCTTGACGCTGAGGGTCTCGCCCGTCTTGGCCTTCCAATGCTTGGCAAATGCCGCATTGAAGTCCTGGTAGAGCTCGCGGGTGGGGTCGTAGGAGACATTGAGCAGGGTAGTCTGGGCCTGGGCGGCCAGGGTGCTCGCGCCCAGTGCCAGGACCAGCAGGGAGCGACGCAGCAGGGAAGTGGCTTGCATATTCACAGGGTTCTCGGTGCGATGTTCGGAAGCGGGTGGACATCACTCTAGGGATGCCGCCCGCCGCGCGGAACCAAGAACTTCTGCTTTGCTTATTCGCGCCGCGAGGACTGCAAGCTCGGCAGCTCGTCCAGCAGGGCCAGCAGATGCCCCACATCCAGCGGCTTGGTCAGGTAGTCGTCAAAGCCCGCCGCCCGCCCCCGCGCCACATCCTCGGGCTTGGCATTGGCGCTGAGGGCCACCACACGCAGATCCGCGGTCAGCGGGTCGGCGCGCAAGCGCCCCAGCACCTCGTAGCCATCCATGCCGGGCAGGTTGATGTCCAGCAAGATCAGGGCGGGTCGGCGATCGCGTGCCAGGGCTAGGCCCTGGGCGGGCTCCAGGGCCTTGAGCAGCTGCACCTCGGGCCGCAGGGCCACGATGCTCTCGATCAGCAGCAGATTGGCCGGGTTGTCCTCGATGCAGAGCAGCTGCAGGATGCCGGTGCGGGGCTGAGCGGGGGCCGGCCCCTTCATCAGCGCAGGCTGGGGCCGGGCCTGGGGTTCGGGCGCCAGGGGCAGCTCGATCCAGAACTCGCTGCCCGCGCCGGGGCGGCTGTCCACGCCCACCCGCCCTTCCATCAGCTCCAACAGGCGCTTGACCATGGCCAGGCCAATGCCCGTGCCCTCGATGGCGGCCTGATCGGCATCCAGACGCTCAAAAGGCACGAACAGCCGGGCCTGCTGTTCCGGACTCAGGCCGCGCCCCTGGTCGCACACGCTCAGGCGCAGGCGGGGCACCGATCCGTCGCGCAGCAGGGCCGCGCGCAGACCCACCTCGCCCTGGCTGCGGTTGTACTTGATGGCGTTGGACAGCAGATTCAGCAGCACCTGCTTGAGCCGCACCGGGTCGGCCCAGACCAGCGCCTGGGGCAGGGCCTCGGGCCCGGGCAGGCGGACCCCGCGCACCCGCGCCTGCGGACGCAGCAGGGACAGGCAGTCCTGCAGCACCGGTGCCAGGGCCACGGACTCGGGCTGCACGCTGAACATGCCGGATTCGATGCGCGCCAGATCCAGCACTTCGTTGATCAGGTGCAGCAGATGCTGGCCCGCCTTGAGGATCTCGTTCACATAGTCTTCGCCGGTGGGCTCGCGGGCCTGCATGGCCAGGAGCTGGCCAAAGCCCAGGATGGCATTGAGCGGGGTTCGCAGCTCATGGCTCATGCGCGAGAGGAACTCGCTCTTGGCCGCATTGGCCCGCTCCGCCTCCTGCTTGGCACGCAAGAGCTCGGCTGTGCGCTGCTGCACCCGCTGCTCCAGCTCCTCATTGAGCTGCAAGAGCCGCGCCTCGGCCTGCTTGCGCTCGCTGATGTCGGTGATGGAGCCGCGCACCAGGCGCTGGCCGCTGGCCGGCAGGCGCACCAGGCGGACCTCACAGGGCACCGGCTCGCCATCGGCGCGCAGATGCACCCACTCGAACACCGGCTGGCCGCCGTCCAGAGCCTGCAGCATCCAGCCCATGGCGGCCAGGTCGCTGGGCCGACCATCGGGTTGCTGCGGCGGGCTCAGCTCGGCGGGGCTCAGGCGCAGCAGGGTTTCGCGTCCATGACCGAACAGACGCAGCGCGTGCTCGTTGACCTCAACAAAGCGGCCGATATCAAGGTCGAACACCACGATGGCCTCGGGCGCCAGCTCGATCTGCAGGCGAAAGCGGGCCTCGCTCTCGGCCAGGGCCTGGGCGGCGCGACGTCGCTCCGTCACATCCAGGGTGGTGCCGAACATGCGCAGCGGCTTGCCGCTGGCATCGAAACGGACCTCGCCCACCTCCTCCAGAATGCGCTCGCCATCGGGCCGCTGCACGCGGAACTCGGCGTGATAGTGGCCGTCGCGCCCCTGCGCCAGCAACATGGCCAGCTGGGCTTCCACCTGTTCATAGTCCTCGGGATGGACCAGCTGCTTGAACAAAACCTTGCTGGGCTGGACCGAGCCCGGTGCAAAGCCGAAGAGCCGGTACTCCTCATCCGACCAGCTGGCCTCTCCCGTCTGCAGGTCGATATTCCAGTTGCCCTGGTGGGCCAGGGCCTGGGCTTCGGCCAGCTGCTGCTCGCTGCGCGACAGCTGTTCCAGGGCGAGTCGCTTGTCGCTGACATCGCGCAGCACCACCAGCAGGCAGGGCCCTTCGGCCAGATGAACCAGGCTGGGGCTAACGTCGGCGTGGAACACCTCGCCGTCGGCGCGCTGGAAGCTCAGCTCCTGCACCGGCGCCACATTGCCACGCTGCAGCAAGGCCATCAGCTTGCGCAGCCGCCCCAGCGATTCCGGCGCCAGCAGCTGGTCCGGTGTGAGCAGCAGCAACTGCTCCTCGGCATAGCCCAGCATGCGGCAGCAGGCGGGATTGGCCATCAGCAGCCGCCCGGCCGCCAGGTCCGCCAGCATGATGCCCTCCAGCGCCTTGTCGTAGATGACGCGCAGCGTGGCCTCGCTGTCGCGCAGGCGGCGCTCCAGACGCTGCTGCTCATCCACATCCCAGAAGCTGCCGCAGATGCCGAGCACCCGACCGGCGGTATCGAAGATGGGGGTCTTCACCGTGTGCACCAGGGAGTCGCGCCCATCGCCCCGATGCCGCTCCTCGAAGCTCGCGGGCAGGCCGCTGGCCATGACCTGCAAATCATCGGCGCGGTACTTGTCGGCCAGCTCGCCGGGATGGAGATCCTGGTCGCGTCGGCCCAGGATCTGCTCCCGCCCCAGTCCCTTGGACGCCGCATAGCGGCGGTTGACCGCCACATAGACCCCTTCAACGTTCTTGACGAAGACGCTGTAGGGGTAGTGCTCCACCAGGGCCGCATAGCGGGCCAGGGTGTCGTGCGGGGGGAGGTTGTCGCGCTGGGCCGGGGTCACACGCCGCAGTATGCGAGGCCTGCCTCAGGGCAACAAGGGGGCCAGAAGGGGGGAGGCATCCAGCCGCGTCTCGATGCTCTGCTGCATGGCCTGGTAGGCCGGGCTGCCGATCTCGCCATAACGCTGGCGGAACTCGGCAGCGCTCAGATACTCCGGCAGGTCGGACACATCAGGCAGCAAGGCCGACTCGGCCACACCGGCCGCCAGGCGCTGCTGCAGGCGCTGGGGCTGCTGCACCGCCAGCAGGCCCAGGCGGCTACCGGCACGGTCGGCCGCGATGTCATTGAAGCTGAAGCCGCTGCCATCGCGGCTGTCGGCAATCTCCTTGTAAAGCCCGATCGCATCGGCCAGCGGGCCGCCGGCATGGGCCGAAAGCGCGGCCGAGATCAGCCAATGCATGGGAAAGTCCGGACGGCCATGCAGGCTGAACTCCAGGACGGGCCGCGGCCAGCTGCGCGCCGCGGGCAGCAGGGCCCCCAGGCCGCGGCCGCTGGCCTGGGCCGCCAGCACCAGGAGCAGGGCCCGGTTTTCGGCCGTCGCATCCCCCGTGGCACTGCGTTCGGCGGCCAGGGCAAACAAGGGGGGCAAGACCTGGCTCAGGGACACCGATCCTCGCCACTGGCGCGACAGGCGATGCAGGGCCTGGTGATAGGCCTGCAGACGGGCCTGCTCTGCCGCGGGCATCAGGCTGTCCAGCAGGCGGCGATAGCTGTCATGGCGCCATTCATAGACCAGCTGCAGCTGCCCGGGGCGCACGCTCACGTGGCGCAAGAGCTGGCGGGCCAGGCGCAGCTCTTCGTTCATGGCCAGGCGGCTCAGCAATTGCTCGCGCAGCCAGGCCGCCAGCACATCGGGCACCGGCAGAGCGCCCAGGCGCAGATCGCGCAGCGCGGGCAGGCCCGCGTCCTCCTCCAGGCGGGCCTGAATATTGAGCCAGAAGGGGCCGCCCACGGACCAGCTGGCCTCCAGTTCCGCCGCCCCGGCCCCCAGACGCGCCCGGGCCGCGGCCTGCGGATGGCGGCTGGACAGATAGGCCAGCAGCAGGCCCAGCTCCTGTTCACTCACCCTGAGGGTTCCCAGACTCCCGGGCGCCAGCTGGCGCGGATCATTGCGGCGCAAAAAATGCTTGGCCTGCTCCACATCGGCCGGCGAGATGGCGGCCGGGGGCGGCACCAGGGCCCGGGTCTGCAAGCTCAGGCCCAAGCCCAAGAGCACGGCCAGCACCAGCACAAGCAGGGTCCAGCCCAGGTATTTCAAGAAACTTCTCATGGGGCGGCCAGTCTGCCAGCTTTATCCGACGGTCTGGCGTATGGGCGCCAAGTGGGCGCCTAGTTCCTGCGGTTAGCATCGCCGCCCATGTCCGACACCGCCCTGCCCGAACGCCGCCTCGATGTGCGGCATGCCGTCTCCGTCTGCGTCGGCATGGTGATAGGCGCCGGCATCTTCAAGACCTCGCCCATGGTGGCCGGCGCGCTGGCCAGCGACACGCAGCTGTACCTGGCCTGGGCCTTCGGCGGCCTGCTGTCCCTGGTGGGAGCGCTGTGCTTTGCCGAGATGGCCGCGGCCTTTCCCGATGCCGGCGGCGACTATCACTTCCTGCGCCGCGCCTATGGCCAGCGCCTGGGCTTTCTCTTCGCCTGGTCGCGCTTCGCGGTGATACACACCGGCTCGATGGCCCTGCTGGCCTTTGTGTTTGGTGACTATCTGGCCCAGGCCATCGACCTCAGCCCCTGGCTCGGACCTTATGCCAATGCGGTGCTGGCGGCCGGTCTGATCCTGCTGCTGACCGCGCTGAACCTGGCCGGCGTGCGCGTGGGCCTGGGCACCCAGCTGGGCCTGATGAGCGTGGTGCTGGGCGGGCTGGCGCTGCTGGGCGGGGCCGGGCTGTCGCTGGGCGACACGCCGCCGCAAACACCGCTGAGCACGGCTGGCGCCACGCCCGACTGGGGCACGGCGATGATCTTCGTCTTTCTGGCCTACGGCGGCTGGAGCGATGCGGCCACCTTGTCGGCCGAGATGCGCGACGCGAAGCACGGCATCGTCAAGGCCTTGCTGATCGGCCTGGCCCTGGTGATGGGCCTGTACCTGCTGGCCAACTGGGCCTATCTGCAGGGCCTGGGTCTGGCCGGCCTGGCGGCGAGCCCTGCGCCGGCTGCCGACCTGATGCGCGTGGCCTTCGGGCGCGGCGGCGAGTTGCTGATCGTGGGCATCGTCACCTTGACCGCGCTCTCGGTGATGAACGCCATCCTGATCGCCGGGCCGCGCACCACCTATGCGGCGGCGCGGGATCTGGCGCGCGAGTTCCCAAGTCGTTCGCCGGGCCACTCCCAAGAACGACTTGCCCCCCTCGGGGGGTCGGCCGCGTACACGCGGACGGGGGGCGCACATGTCTTGGGCAAATGGAACGCCAAGCGCGGCACGCCGACGGCGGCCGTGCTGGCCACCAGGGCCAGGGCGACGCCGCTGGTGGCCTTCGGCGCGGCCACACGCGGCGGCTTCTCGACCACGGTCGACTACCTGACGCCGGTCTACGGGTTCTACTTGTGCCTCAGCGGCGCCGCCGTCATCGTGCTGCGCCGCCGCGAGCCGGACGCCGCGCGGCCCTTCAAGGTGCCGCTGTACCCGCTGCTGCCGCTGCTCTTTGTGGGCTGCTGCGCTTATCTGCTCTATGCGAGCCTGGTGTATGT
>NZ_JBKCLH010000130.1:0-42829 GCF_046300915.1 Roseateles sp.
CCCTGGTCGCGGCCGATGGGGGTCTGGACCGAGCTGCCATGCGCAACGCCGTCTTTGCGGACCCTGCCGCCCTGCTGCGGCTGGAGGCCATCCTGCATCCCATGATCGGTGCCGAGACCGAGCGCCAGGCTCATCAGGCGGCGGCCGACCATGCCCTGCTGGTCTTCGATGTACCCCTGCTGGTGGAGTCGGGCCGCTGGCGCGCACGCGTGGACCGGGTGCTGGTGGTGGACTGCGAGCCCGAGACCCAGATCCAGCGCGTAATGGCACGATCGGGCTGGACCCGCGAAGGCGTGGAGGCCGTGCTGCGCAAACAGGCCAGCCGGACGCAGCGCCGCGCCGCGGCCGATGTGCTGATCCACAACGAGGGTCTGGACCTGGCCGCCCTGCGGGGGCAAGTCCTGGCCCTCATGCAGCACTGGGGTCTCAGGCAGCGCTGATCACGGCGCACGCGCCGCCGATATCGGCAGCAGCTTGTGAAACAATCGGCCCCAAGCGCGGCACTGTCAGCCGGCATGCAAGGAATGGCCCCCTTGGTCCTCTACGAATACCCGTTCAACGAAAGCATCCGCACGATGCTGCGGCTGGAGCATCTCTTCGATCGCCTGGGCCAGCTGATCGCCCGCGAGACGCCGCTGGACCATCACTTTGCCCTGGTCACGCTCTTCGAGATCATGGACGTGGCCTCGCGCGCCGATCTCAAGTCCGATCTGCTCAAGGAGCTGGAGCGCCACAAGGCCCAGCTCAACAGCTACCGCGGCAACCCGGCCATTGCGGAGGAAGCGCTGGACGAGGTGATACGCCGCATCGACCACGCCTTCAGCGGTCTCAATGCACTCAGCGGCAAGGCCGGTCATTCGCTGACGGCCAATGAGTGGCTGATGAGCATACGCAGCCGCATCAGCATCCCGGGTGGCACCTGCGAATTCGACCTGCCGGCCTACTACAGCTGGCAGCAGCTGCTGCCGGTGCGCCGCCGCAAGGACCTGATGCAGTGGACCCAGTGCCTGATGCCCATGGCCGAGGCCCTGCAGGTGCTGCTGGGCCTGCTGCGCGACTCCGGCTCGCCCCACAAGGTAGCGGCCCAGGGCGGGCACTTCCAGCAAAGCCTGCCCTCCGGCAAGACCTACCAATTGCTTCGCATGCGCCTGGACCCCAGCCTGGGCCTGATTCCCGAGATCAGCGGTCACCGCCTGATGGTGTCCATACGCCTGATGCGGCAAGACGAGGAAGGCCGCCTCAAGCCTGCCCAGCAGGACGCCAGCTTTGAGCTGACGCTGTGCGCATGAGCGAGATGAAACCCGTCACGGGCGGCGCAGACAGGCCGCCACGCATCGTGCCCTGCCCCACCTGCGGCGGGGACAGCGTGTTCGCGCCCAGCAATATGTGGCGTCCCTTCTGCAGCGAGCGCTGCCGCCAGATCGACCTGGGCGCCTGGGCCAGCGAGAGCTTCCGCGTGCAGGCCGCGCCACCGACCGAAGATTCCGATCTACAGCCCTAGCAGGCCGCGTTCTCGCAACTGAGGGCGCACGGCATCGGCCGTCGTGAAGTGCAGGGCCTGCCAGCCGGCCGCACGGGCCGCCTCGATATTGGCCGGGTGATCATCCAGGAACAGGCAGCTCTCGGGCGCCACGCCAAAGCGCTCGATGGCGATGCGGTAGATCTCCGCCCCCGGCTTGGACTGCTTGACCCGGCCGGAGAACACACCCTTGTCGAACCACTGCTGCAGCGGATGGCTGCGCTCCAGATGGTCGGCATAGGGCTCGGGCATGTTCGACAGGTAGAAGAGCCGGTGACCCGCTGCCTTGAGGTCCTGGATCAGCTCGGCCGTGGGTGTGAGCAGTTGCAGCTCATCCGCCACCGCACCCACCACCTGGGCCACCTCGGCGGCCGGCCAGCCGGTGCGCCTGGCAATGCGGGCGATCACCTCGTCGGCCCCGATCAGACCCTGGTCGAAGGCGCCCCAGTCACCCGCGTAATGCTGGAAGAACTGGGCCGCCACGGCCTGGCCCGCCTCGGCATCCGGCACGCGGTGCGGCCAGACCCGGGCCAGAAAGCTCGGCGGGTGCCAGCGGAACAGCACGCCGCCGAAGTCGAAAACAATATTCATCGCCGTCAGGAAAGCGAGTTCAGGCGCGCAGGCGAGCCAGCAAGCCGGCCGTGGACGCGTCCAGGCCCGTGGCATCGCCGCTGGCCAGGCGCGGCAGCAGGCGGTTGCACAAGGCCTTGCCCAGCTCCACACCCCACTGGTCGAAGCTGTTGATGCCCCAGAGCGCGCCCGTGACGAAGACGCGGTGCTCGTACAGCGCGATCAGGGCGCCGAGCGCGCGCGGCGTCAGCGCCTCCAGCACCAGGGTGCTGCTGGGCCGGTTGCCGGGGAAGCTGCGGTGCCGCGCCACGGCCAGGGGACTCAGCCGCTTGGAGGCCGTGGGCGCCTGCTCCTTCAGGGCCTGCTCCACGGTCTTGCCCTCCATCAGGGCCTGGGACTGGGCCAGGCAGTTGGCCAGCAGCTTCTGGTGCTGGTCCTGCAGCAGGGCCGCCAGCTCGCTGCCGGCGGGCGCCCCATGCTGCGGGGCCTTCACCGCGATGAATTCCACCGGCACCACATCCGTGCCCTGGTGCAGCATCTGGAAGTAGGCGTGCTGGCCGTTGGTACCGGCCTCGCCCCAGACCACCGGGCTGGTGGCATAGCTCAAGGCCTGACCCTCACGGTCCACACCCTTGCCATTGCTCTCCATCTCCAGCTGCTGCAAATAAGCCGGCAGGCGGCGCAGACCCTGGTGGTAGGGCGCCACGGAGCGGCTGCCAAAGCCATGGAAGTTGCGATACCAGAGGTCGATCAGGCCCTGCAGCACCGGCAGATTGCGCTCCAGCGGCGTGCGGCGGAAATGCTCGTCCATCGCATGGGCGCCATCCAGCAGGGCCCGGAAGTTGGCCGCACCGATGGCGATGGCAATCGGCAGACCGATCACCGACCACAGCGAGTAGCGGCCACCCACCCAGTCCCAGAAACCGAAGCTGGTGGTGATGCCGAAGGCGCCCGCCGCCTGCGTGTTGCTGCTGGTGGCGACGAAGTGGCGGGCCACATCCGTGCCGCCTGCGGCCAGGAACCAGGCCTTGGCGGCCTGGGCATTGGCCAGGGTTTCCTGGGTGGTGAAGGTCTTGGAGGCAATCACAAAGAGCGTGCTCTCGGGCCGCAAGCCCGGCAGCACGGCGGCCAGGTCGTGGCCGTCCACATTGGAGACAAAGTGCAGGCGCTGGCCCATCTGGGTGTAGGCCGCCAGGGCCTGCACCACCATGGCCGGCCCCAGATCGCTGCCGCCGATGCCGATATGCACCACATCGCGGATGCCGCTGGCGGCCACGTCGCGCACGCTCTCGGCAAAGTCCAGCATGCGCGTGAGCGACTGCTGGACCTCGTCGCTGAACAGGCCCTGCCCCGCCGGGGCGCGCAGGGCCGTGTGCAGCACGGCGCGGTCCTCGGTGTGGTTGATGGGCTCGCCCTTGAACATGGCATCGCGTTGTGACTCCAGACCGCAGTCGCGCGCCAGCTGCAGCAGCAGCTGCAGGGTGGGCGCATCGATGCGGTTCTTGGACAGGTCGGCAAAGACCTCGGGCGCCTCGAAGGACCAGACGGCAAAGCGCCCGGCGTCCTGCGCAAAGGCCTGGCGCAGGTCGAAGTCGCGGCCGCCGCCCTGGTAATGCGCCTGCAGCGCAGCCCAGGCCGGGCTCTGGTCACAACGCGAATACAGCATCAAAGACTCTTTTCGATCAGCTGGTCCAGCTTGCCGGCATCCACGGCAAACAGGCGGATGCCCTCGGCCAGCTTCTCGGTGGCCATGGCATCCTGGTTGAGGGCAAAGCGGAAGCCCGCTTCGTCGTAGGCCACCGCGGGAATGTCCGCGGCGCGTGCGGCCTCGGCGTCCAGGGCGCGTGGCAGCGCGGCCTCCGAAGCCTGCAGCTGGGCCAGCAGCTCGGGGCTGATGGTCAGCAGGTCGCAGCCGGCCAGCGCCTGGATCTGGCCGATATTGCGGAAGCTGGCACCCATGACCTCGGTCTTGATGCCGTGCTTCTTGTAGTAGTTGAAGATCTGGGTGACTGACTTGACGCCCGGATCATTGAGTCCGGCGCTCGCCGCCTCGTCCCAGGCCGCGCCGGCGCTCTTCTTGTACCAGTCGTAGATGCGGCCCACAAAGGGCGAGATCAGCTGGATGCCGGCGGCACCGCAGGCAACGGCCTGGCAGAAGGAGAAGAGCAGGGTCAGGTTGCAGCGTATGCCTTCGCGCTCCAGCTCGGCGGCGGCCTGGATGCCTTCCCAGGTGGAGGCGATCTTGATCAGCACGCGCTCGCGCGGGATGCCCGCGGCCTCGTACAGCGACATGATGCGGCGAGCGCGGGCCACGGTGGCAGCGCGGTCGAAGGACAGGCGGGCGTCCACCTCGGTGGACACGCGGCCCGGCACCACCTTCAGGATCTCCAGGCCAAAGCGCACCAGCACCCGGTCCACGATCTCGTCCAGGGCCAGGCCCTTGTGAGCCGCCACGGTCTCGGCCAGCAGGGGGGCATACTCCGGCTGCAGCACGGCCTTGAGGATCAGCGAGGGATTGGTCGTCGCGTCGCGCGGCGCGAACTGGGCCAGCTGCAGGAAGTTGCCGGTGTCGGCAACGACGGTGGTGTAGGACTTCAGTTGATCGAGCTGGTTCATGGTCTTCGTGACGTGAAGGGAAAACAGTCCTTATTAGAACCTGCCGCGCCGGCCCGGATTGACCCCTGCAAGAAACTCGTGCATCATAAATCCGGTAACTTCGTTACATCAACAAAACATTCGTAAGAGAAGCGCGCGCAGCATGTCATTCGATCTTGTCTTCTTCGGCGGTACCGGCGACCTCACCTGGCGCAAGCTGATGCCGGCCCTGTTCCAGGCCTTCCGCCACGGCAAGCTGCCCGAGGGCGGTCGCATTCTGGCGGTGGCGCGTGACGAGATGCCCGACGAGCGCTACCGCGAATGGCTCAAGGAGCGCTTCCGCGAGGTCGAAGGCTCCAAGCGCCCCAGCGAGGAAGAGTTCGAGCGCTTTGCCGCCCAGGTCTTCTACCGGCGCATGGACCTGTCCCAGCCCGAGCACTACCAGCGCCTGAAGGAATGGCTGGGCGAGCGCCAGGCCGATACCGTGGTGCTCTACCTGGCCACCAGCCCGCATCTTTTCACCCAGATCTGCGAGCAGCTGGGTGCGGCCGGCCTGAACGAGCCGCGCGTGCGCGTGGTGCTGGAGAAGCCCCTGGGCCACGACCTGGCCAGCGCCCAGCAGATCAACAAGGTGGTGCGCTCGGTCTTCAGCGAGAGCCAGGCCTTCCGCATCGACCACTACCTGGGCAAGCCCTCGGTGCAGAACCTGATGGCCCTGCGCTTCGGCAACGCCCTGTTCGAGCCGCTGTGGCATCGCGAGAGCATTGCCAACATCCAGATCACCCTGGCCGAAAGCCTGGGCGTGGGCACCCGCGGCCCCTTCTACGATGGCACGGGCGCCCTGCGCGATATGGTGCAGAACCATGCGCTGCAGCTGCTCACCATGATCGCGATGGAGCCGCCCAGCTCCAACGACGCCGACGCCATCCGCGACGAGAAGCTCAAGGTGCTGCGCGCGCTCAAGCCCTTCACGCCCGACTCGGTGGCCCGCGATGTGGTGCGCGGCCAGTATCGTGCCGGCACCGTGGACGGCAAGGCCGTGGTGGGTTATCTGGACGAGGCCAAGGTGCCGGCCGACAGCCGCACCGAAACCTTTGTGGCCCTGCGCACCGAGGTGCAAAACTGGCGCTGGGCCGGCGTGCCCTTCTATCTGCGCACCGGCAAACGCCTGGCGGCGCGCGACGCCCAGATCGTGGTGAACTTCCGCCCCGTGCCCCACCCCATCTTCCCCGGTGCCAACCGGCCCAACCAGCTGGTGATCAAGCTGCAGCCCGAGGACGGTCTGGAGCTGCGCTTGCAGGCCGCCAAGGGCGGTGCGCATGGCGAGGCCCTGGCCCCGGTGTCTCTGGACCTGGACTTCGACAAGGCCTTTGCCGCCGACCGCGTGGGCGCCTACGAGCGCCTGCTGCTGGACGCCATCGCCGGGCGCCTGAACCTCTTCGTGCGCAGCGACGAGCAGGAGCAGGCCTGGCGCTGGGTGGAGCCCATCCTCGACGCCTGGGCCCAGGACCCCGCCGGCCCCCGCACCTACAGCGCCGGCTCCTGGGGCCCGCCCGCCGCCAGCGCCCTGGTCGCCCGCGAGGGCTTCAGCTGGGCTGAGGAACAGTGATGAGCATGTTGGAGCGCATCAAGGCCGCCTTGCCGGCCCTGCCCCCGGCCGAGCAGCGGGTGGCCAAGCTGCTGCTGGCCGACGCGCGGGCCTTTGCCAATCTGCCGGTCAGCGAGCTGGCGGACCGCGCCCATGTGTCCAAGCCCACCGTGGTGCGCTTTTGCCGCTCGGTAGGCTATGACGGCTTGGCGGACTTCAAGCTCAAGCTGGCCGGCAGCGTGAACGAGGGCGTGCCCTTTGTGCACCGCGCGGTGGACGAGGACGACAAGCCCGGCGATCTGATCGTCAAGGTGGTGGACAACGCCGTGGCCGCCCTGCTGCATTACCGCAATGACGCGGCCAGCCATGCTTTTGAGCGCGCCATCGCCGCCCTGACCGAAGCCGGGCGCCAGGGCAAGCGCATCGAGTTCTACGGCGTGGGCAACTCCGGCATCGTGGCCCAGGACGCCCAGCACAAATTCTTCCGACTGGGCGTGAACACCATCGCGTGCAGCGACGGCCATGTGCAGCTGATGAGTGCCACCATGCTGGGCCCGGGCGACTGTGCGGTCATCATCTCCAACTCGGGTCGCAGCCGCGACCTGATGGACGCCGCCGAGATCGCGCGCAAGAAGGGTGCGACCACCATCATCATCACGGCCAGCGGCTCACCGCTGGCCACCATGGGGCAGGCGCCGGGTCAGGTCTTGCTGGCGGTGGATCACCCCGAGGACTTCGACCGCTACAGCCCCATGGTCTCGCGCCTGCTGCACCTGATCGCGGTCGACATCCTGACCACGGGCGTTGCCCTGCAACTGGGCCAGCAGAACCTGCGCCCCCTGCTGCAGGAAATCAAGCGGAACCTGCGCAGCAAGCGCTACGCCAGCTAAGCGCGGCGGCGCCGGGCCGCCATCAGGCGGCTTGGCTCTGCACCGCCTCGGGCCAGAGCAGCTCGGCCACGCCGTAAACACGAGCCAGCTCGCGCAGCTTGGCCGGCGGCTCATGCACTTCCAGCGTCAGCCCTTCTCGGCGGCACAAGCGGGCCGCCTGCAGCAGCAGGGTCAGGGCCGAGGAATCAAATTCACTCAGCCCTCCGGCCTGCAGTCGCAGCCGGCTGCCGGCCGCGCTGCGCACCTGGGCGGCTTCTGCCTGCAGGCTGGCCTCAAGCTGGGTCCACAAGCGGGCAGCGTTGCCCAGGAGCACGCTGCCGGGAAGCTTCAACATGGTCTGCGGCACCTTGGGCAAGCCTTCAAGACTTGGCCGCACCCGTGGCCTTGGCATTGCGCTCGGCCAGGGCCTTGATCAGGCCGTCAATGCCATTGGCACCGATCTCCTGGGCAAAGCTGTTGCGGTACTGGTCCGCCAGCCAGATGCCCAGCACGTTGACGTCGTAGATCCGCCAGACACCGCCGGACTTTTCAAGACGGTAATCCAGCTGGATGGGGTCGCCCTTGCCACGCACCTCGGTACGCACCACCACCTCAGCATCATCCGGCGAGGCACGCAGGGGCTTGAGGGCCACGGTCTGATCCTTCACCTGGGTCAGAGCGCCGGCATAGGTGCGCATCAAGAGGGCCTTGAACTCGTCCTGCAGGCGCTTTTGCTGCTCGGGGCTGGCTTGGCGCCAGTAACGGCCCACGGCCGAGGCCGTCATGCGCTGGAAGTTCACATGCGGCATGACCTTGCTGTCCACCAGTTGCACGATCTTCTGCACGTCCCCGCCCTGGATGGCCTTGTCCGCCTTGACGGCCTCGATGGTCTCCAGCGAGAGCTGGCGGATGAGCAGGTCGGGTGCGCTGGCGTCGGCAGCACGGGCGGCCAGCGGCAGGCTGTTCAATGCCACCAGGCTGATGGCCAGCACGCCGCGCAGCAGGCTACGTTTGGATGCAAACATGAACTTCCTTTCTATGAAATTGGAATGGGGCGGCGCCAGGCGCCTGAAGGCCCTAACGCGGCACCAGGCCGCGCGGTTCACCGGTCGGCTTGGGGATTGACCGGCGGCGCATCGGGCACCAGAACCTCGTAATCGTCTTCTTCGTCCTCCTCCACGGTGCGGCGCTTGGTCAGATAGGCATCGCGGATGAAGGTGTATTTGTCCAGGGCGATGCCATCCAGCATCTCGCCCGCACGCAGGAAGTTGGAACGCGCATTGATGTTCTGCAAGGCGTAGATCGCGAGTTGCTTGTCTCCACCCTGCAGCAGCAGGGCCGGGCTGGCCAGGCGGTCAAAGGGCAGCGCGATCGAATCGCGCACCGTGGAGGGGCCAAAAACAGGCCAGACGATGTAGGCACCCGAACCCGTCCCCCAGCGTGCAAAGGTCTTGCCCAGGTCCTCGCTGCGGCGCTCCAGCCCAGCCTCGCCGGCAATATCCAGCACGCCGGCAAAGCCCAGGGTGGAGTTCACCGCCACCCGCATGGTCTGCTGTACGCCGTACTTGAAGCGCCCCTGCAGGAACAGGTTCACGGCGGACCAGGCGTCGTTGACGTTGCCAAAGAAGTTGTCCACGCCCTGGCGCACCGGCGAGGGGATCATCTCGCTATAAGCCGTGGCGACGGGCTTGAGCACCGCTTCATCCAGGCGCTCATTGAAATTGAACACCTTGCGGTTCCAGTTCTCCCAGGGGTCCTGGCGCTGGCCCGGTGAGCCAGGGCCCTTGACGCTGGCGCAGGCGCTCAGGCTCAGAGCCAGGGCCACCAGCAGCCAGGCGACAAAGCCACGCGCTACCGTGCCGCTGGCCTGGCCGCTCACTTGGTGTCTCCCGTGCTGCCCATATCGGCCGCCTTGCTATTGATGAACTGACCGATCAGGTTTTCCAGCACCACCGCCGACTGGGTCTGGGTGATGCGATCACCCGCGGCCAGGTTCTTCTCGTCCGCGCCGGGCTCCAGGCCGATGTACTGCTCGCCCAGCAGACCGGACGTCAGGATCTTGGCCGAGCTGTCCTTGGGGAACACCACGTCCTTGTGCAGGTTCAGCACGACCTTGGCCTGGAAGGTCTTGTCGTCAAAGCTGATGGACTCGACGCGACCGATCACCACGCCGGCGCTCTTGACCGCCGCACGCGGCTTGAGCCCGCCGATATTGTCAAAGCGCGCCGTGACCTGATAGGTCTCGTCGAAATTCAGGCTCAGCAGATTGCCGGCCTTGAGCGCCAGAAAGAGCAGGGCCGCGCCACCCAGGAGCACAAAGAAACCCACCCAAGCATCGTGACGAGATTGCATCGTCTCATCTCCCTCAAATCGAAAACATCATGGCGGTCAGGACAAAGTCCAGGCCCAGCACCGCCAGAGAAGACAGCACCACGGTGCGCGTGGTGGCTTGAGACACGCCCTCGGGCGTGGGCTTGCAGGCATAACCCTGCAAGAGGGCCACAAAACTGACCGTGATGCCAAACACCAGGCTCTTGATCACGCCATTGCCCACATCGGCAAACACGTCCACCCCGCCCTGCATCTGGGACCAGAAAGCACCGGGGTCGATGCCGATCAGGACCACGCCCACCAACCAGCCACCAATCACACCCACGGCCGAGAACACGGCCGCCAGCAAGGGCATGGCGATCACGCCGCCCCAAAAGCGCGGCGCCAGCACGCGGCGGATGGGGTCCACCGCCATCATCTCCATGGCGGTGAGCTGCTCACCGGCCTTCATCAGGCCGATCTCGGCCGTCAGCGAGGTGCCGGCCCGGCCCGCAAACAGCAGGGCCGTGACCACAGGCCCCAACTCACGCACCAGGCTCAAGGCGACCAGCAGGCCCACGGCCTCGGCCGAGCCGTAGCGCTGCAAGGTGTAGTAGCCCTGAAGCGCCAGCACAAAGCCGACGAAAAGGCCCGACACCCCGATGATGGACAGGGAACGGTTGCCCAGGAAGAAGACCTGCTCACGCACCAGACCGAAACGCATCAGCGCCTGGCCGCTACGGGCCAGGATCTGGGCAAAGAGGCGCGCCCCCATGCCGATATCAGCCAACTCCAGACGCAGTGCACGGCCCACGCGAGCCAGAAACGCGGCGCTCATGCAAGCTCCCGGCTCGGCGGGGTGCCCACGCCAAAATCCTCATTCACGGGCAAGGCGGCCTGGTGAAAACGCACCGGACCATCGGCCTGCGCCCCCACGAATTGCTGAACCAGTGGATCCTCGCTGTGGCGCAACTCATCCGGCGTACCCTGGGCCACAACACGCCCGTTGGCAATCATGGCCACCTGGTCGGCGATGGCAAAGGTTTCGTGCAGGTCATGCGAGACCACGATGCTGGTCAGGCCCAGCGCATCGTTCAGGTCGCGAATCAGGCGCGCGGCCACGCCCAGCGAGATGGGGTCCAGGCCCGCAAAAGGCTCGTCGTACAGCACCAGATCCGGGTCCAGCGCAATGGCACGCGCCAGAGCCACACGCCGCGCCATGCCGCCCGACACCTCCGAGGGCATCAGGTCGCGAGCGCCTCGCAGCCCCACGGCGTTGAGCTTCATCAGCACCAGGTCGCGGATCATGGCCTCGGGCAGATTGGTGTGCTCGCGCAAGGGGAAGGCCACGTTCTCAAACACCGAGAGGTCAGTGAACAAGGCGCCAAACTGGAAGAGCATGCCCATGCGACGCCGCACCGCATACAAACCGCCCTGATCCAGGCCGGCCAGATCCTGACCGTCGAACAAGACCTGCCCCCGGACGGGTTTGAGCTGGCGCCCCAGCAGGCGCAGCACCGTGGTCTTGCCGCCCCCCGAAGTCCCGATCAAGGCCAGCACCTTGCCGCGCGGCACCTTGAGGTTCACGCCCTCAAGAATGAGGCGCTCACCATAGCCGCAGCTGACATCGCGCAACTCCACCAGAGGCGGAGTCGGCGAAGATGGAAGCGAGGAAGATGGAGAAACTATCGGTGGGGCCATAAGCCGTTGCGATGCAGGGCCGCGCCCCTTGAAACGAAGCCAACATCATAGGGGAAACACCAAGCGCACGTTTGCGCTCAGGTTTCACGCCCTATTCATGCGCCAGCGGTAGAGACTCGCTCTCGAAGCTGACCTCCACGCGGATGAGGGAGCGCACGGCCCGTCCGTCCAGCTCCCCCGGACTGAAGCGCACCGCCATAAAGGCTTGGCGAGCCGCCTCGAACAGGGGCTCGGGCAACTCGGCATCGGCCGCCTCCACGCGCCGGACCTGGCCCTCATCGTTAATGAAAAGGCGCAACACCCCGCGGAAGCTGCCGCGCAGGGGTGACTGCGCCGGCCAAGCCAGAAGCACCGTCTCCTGCGGCGCCGGGCCCACGCTGAGCAGGTCCCGCGGCAGGTAGAAAGGTTCGGGGGTGAGCAGCGCCTGCGGCAGGTCGGGCAAGGGAGCCAGTGTCGGCGCGGACCTGACGGGCTCGGGCACGGCCGAACGAGCCGGCCAGACCAGGCGGGGGGCCGACCCCGCAGGGTCCTCAGCCCCCTGAGCTGAGGGCCAAGCCGCCGGCACGGCGCGCACCTGCAGCGAGGGCTGGGCTTGGCTGAGCTCCCGGGGCTGCAAGCGAGCCGGGGCGCTTTGCGCCTCAAGCACTGCCAGTGCGAGCACCGCGCAGTGCAGCAGCACTGCCGCCACCACGGAAGCCGCCAAGGCCTGCCCCCTGCGCCGCCGGGCGCCGCCCCCCCGGGCGGGCGCCCCCGCCATCAGTTCGCCAGCTCGCGCCAGGAGGTGCGGCGCATGGCACCAGGCGCCAGATTGGCGAGATCGCCTCCCAGGGGGTTGGCAAACTTCCCGTCCGAGGTCAAAACATTACCCCTGAGCTGACCAGTCGTCGTTTGCAAAAGCGAGCCCCCAACAACCATATTGCCGTAGCCATAGCTCGCGAGGGGTTTACCACTGCCCACGTCCAAGAAGTAAAGCCAGCCCGTACCGCCCGGATTGCATGCCGTCGGGTTGGGGATGTTGCCGGCGACCATCAGCTGGTTCAGCTGCTGGGTCATATCCACATTGACGCGCTCCCCGGCAGTCATGCTCAAGTCCACATACCAGCCGGTCTGCGTGCTCCAAGTCACGTCCTTCGGATTGTCCAGGCCGTTGCGCGCGCTGTTGATGGTCTGCTTGACCATGCCACTATTGCTGCGCAGTGCGCCCAGCGAGGTGTTGTCCAGCTTGTCCTTGAAGGTGTAGACAGACTGCACCGCTGTATCACCAACATCGCTGAAGCCCAGATAGCGCCCGGTGGCGACCGACACCAACTGGTAGCGGTAGGCGCCCTCCACGACCTCGCTCAACACCGGCTTGGTGGTGATGGGCTGATTGCTACCCACCTGGGCCAGCAAAAAGGCTTCCTTGCCGGCGGCGCCATAGTTGTCGTCAAAGTCAAAGCGCCAGACATTGCCCAGCATGTCGCCCGCATAGAAGCGCTGGGCCACATTGGCCTTGTTGTCGTCGACCCAGGCATTGAGTCGACCCAGATTGCTGGGCGTTGCGGTATCACCGACAAAGGTTGAGCCCGAGGTTTTGGCCTCGATCTTGTCCAGGCGAGTTCCCGTGATGGCGTCCAGCACATAGAGGTAGCCCCTGCCGGTACCGGGGCTCACATTGTTGTAGCCCGAGGTGAAAGCCACGATCCACTTACCGGCCTTGTTCTTGGTGATGACCGGGTTGCCATAGCTGAAGCCAAGGTCGTCGTCCGTGTATTCCCAGAGCGTGCGTGGGTTCATCGGGTCGGTCACGTCCAGCGCATAGTAGGCACGCCCCCCCTTGCCCAGGCCACCAACCAGAATGGTGCGCCAACTCGTGCCATCCTGAACGTCACCTACGACTGGAGCGCCATCCACATAAAAGCGGTGTTTGGAGGCGTAGCGGGTATCGGCCAGCAGGTACATATCCTTCATGACAGCGCCAGGCACGTAGGCCCAGAGCTCCTGCCCACCGGTGTTGTCGTCACTGACCTTGAGTGCATGCAACATGCCGTCGTTGGCGGCCACATACAGGACGGCCTGGCGTGTGCTGTTGTCGGTCGCGAAATCCTTGTACGTCTCGCCATAGCTCAAGGGCGGCTTGCCCACATACACCGGCGCACCGCCCACGATGTCACCCAAGGGGCCCGCACGGCTGCGGAATAGCCGGGCATCCACATTGGTGGCGGTCATCTCCCGGCTCTTGTCGCCCCGCAGGTAATTCACCATGGCCTCACCCGTCATGGCGGCGCGCGCGCCTGCCGTAATCTCGGGGCATTGGCTCAGCTTTTGAACACTACCGCAAGCACCCTCAAAGTGGGCTTTGGCTGTGCTTGGCAGATTGGCGTAGGTGAATTCACTCAGGCTGCTGCCATTCTTGAAGAGGATTCGACGACTGGTCTGCGAGGCAATCCGATCGGCGGCAGACCAGACCGGCGAGTTGGGGCTGACCAGTTCGGCGGTATCGCCGCGCAGCTTGTAGGCCTTGACATCACCGGTCCAGCTGTCTGTGGTGTACAGCGGGAGGAAGGCCCAATTGGCGTCATTGCTGGTTTGCAGCGAGAGCGTGCTGGTCGCTGCGGCGCCGCCGCTGCCCGTCTTGGAGTCGATCTTCTCCAGGGCATCCACCAATGAAGCCGCCATTGCATCCGCATTGCTCGCGCTGTAGTACACGCCTCGGCCATTGACAGCCGCATGCCAGAGGTCGTCAATGCGCTCGGGGCCGGTATTCGCGATCGGATCGGGCCAGTTTTTTGTCCCCTGCTTGATGGCAAAGAAGTCGCCACCGGTCTGGGTCAAGTAGTCCTTGTCGTAGGCCAAGGTACCACTGATCCCGAGGCCCAGAGTAAACGTCGTCATGTGCTGCGCAGTATTGGTGTCGCGCTGGTTATCACTCGGGACGTTGTTCTCACACACATTCTGATTGGCCACCGCCCCGCTGCAATTCCCCAAGGTCTCAGTGCGCAGATCATTGACGTAGTAATACATGGCCACGTCGGCCAGCGTGTCGCTGACGCCGCTACCGTTATTGGCCGCATCACGCATGGGGCGCTCAATGGCAGACCCGCCGTCCGGGTTACCCACGCCCGTGCTGCCAAGCAGATTCAGCGGACTTGAGCTGTCCTGGTTCCAGTAGCCATCGGTGGACAAGATGGTGTAGTTGCGTTGGCAGGAATACTGAACCGGGTCACTCTGACCGCTGAGCTTGTTGGCGTAGTATCGGCCAGCCCGCGCCAGCGCAGGGCGCAGGGGCGTGTTGGATGAACCCACGGTTCCATAAAGGCGCGTAAAAAACTCCGTCTTCTGCGAACCAGTATCGTAGTCGCGGACATTAAGGAAACCGGTCGAGTCAGCCCCGCCATTGGCGTGCTCGCTGATCTTGGAGAATCCAACGCGGAAGCGTGAGGCGTCGATCTTGGCAAAGGCCTTCCCTGCGCCTGTGCGCATGGCCAGCATGCGCGTGCGGTAGTAGGAGTACCAGTTCGCGTAATTCGTCTGCTGATCGGCACTGAGACTCGATGAGGCACGCACCACATCAAAATCAGCCACATTGCAACTCGTCGGCGAGGCGCCACTCTTGCGCTTGGCCCAGAGGAACTGACCAGCCGCCCCAGCAGTGACAGTCACCTCGGTCACAGTGAGCAGGGCGCAACTATTCCATGCTGTGCTGCAGCGCGAAAAACCCGGTGCCGCCACGCGACTCACGGTCACCAAGGTCGTCGTAGTGTCCGTGCCGTTAAAGCTGTCTTCCGAACTGGGGTTCGGCGAAGGCAAGTCACATTGCCAGGAGTTTCTAGAGCCGCAAACCCTGCTGCTCTGGGTTCGGTTGTAGCTCTTCTGGGGGCCGTAGACATAAGGCGTCTCGGGATTGTTACCGGACAGATTGACTGTGCCACTGGCATTGCCGCGAAAGCCGTCGTTCCAAGCCGAAGAGAAGCTCGCATTGGGCATGGATGTGCCGTTGGAGTACAGCGGCGGGGGATACTTCGCATCCGGATTGAAGAAAACGAAGTTGCTGTCGGCAGCACCAAAGCACACATTGTTGCGTGGCGCGTCGTCGGGCAGATAGTTCCAGTTCATGGAACCGGAATCGTCCAGCACGAACATCAAATTGCTACGCACCAGTACGCCGC
Source organism: Roseateles sp. (assembly GCF_046300915.1). Lineage (GTDB taxonomy): Bacteria > Pseudomonadota > Gammaproteobacteria > Burkholderiales > Burkholderiaceae_C > Kinneretia. The sequence continues at coordinate 15,301 of NZ_JBKCLH010000130.1, forward strand.
TGTTCGTGGAGGCAAGCGGCCGGTCCGCTAGGTCAGCCGGAGCTGCATGGACCGAGACCAGGGGCCACAGCAATGACAGCAGCCATGCGCCCATGAAGGGGCCTTGGCGAATCCAGTTCTTGATCATGATCAGACTCCTCTGGGCGAACCGTCCGCGTCACAGCTGGACAATGGTTTCCGTGTAGGCCACGGTACCGCGTGGCCCCTGCACCCGCACAAGCACCCGGTAATAAACGCTGTTGTTGACGACGCCCTCAATTTTTCCGGAATCGCCGTAGCCGGGTGTCCCCCGGTTCCCACCTGGGACGGCAGCCGAACCGGGCGGCACGGCGCAGTTCACTGCAGCCGGGCTGCCCGCCGTGGCGCACAGGCGGGTGATGATGTAGCGCGCACGGTTGCCGCCAAAGACCTGCTCGGCCGAAGCCTGCAAGCAATTGCCACCGGCTGGGCAATTGCCGCCGTTCCAAAGCACCTGGGCCCGGCCCGCATTGCCACGATTGGCACCTGTCACATCGACGGCAGCCATGCTCGACGCGTAGTAGCCGAAAACGGCCATGTCCTGCTGCAGGGACACACCGGCATTCGCCTGCAACCAAGTCAGGGCCTGCTCGGTCATCTGACCAGAAGCGGCCGTGGCATCCTGCTTGAAGCCCAGATTGCCGATGACAAGGCTGGAGGTGTCGACGGAGCGCACCAGGGCCACCGAGGCCAGCGCGATCACCACCATTGCCATGAGGGCGAACAGCAGGGACAAGCCGCGCTGCCGACGGGAACTGCGTCGAGTCAATGCCATGCCTGCCATCTCAGTTGCTCCGCCAGAGTCGGTTGCGCAGGGGAACGATCACGTCATAGACCGCGTAGCGGTAGTGCTTCCAGTCGGCGACGCCGTCGATCTTGAGCGTGATGCACTTGCTCGTGCCGCAGTCAGCGGAGCCGTTGACATTAACGCTGCTGCCCACATCCCAGAGCGGCTGCGCTTTCGTCACCTCGTCCTTCTGGTAAGCCGCGCTTCGCGCCACCAAAGCCAGCCGTACCGCAAGCACCTGAAGCCAAGCCGCGTTGTTGGCAGGCGTGGTGTTGTCATAGGTATCCACCACGCCGTCGCCATTGGTATCCCGGCCATAGAAGGCCTGGAGGTTGACGATTTGCGGGAACAGATCCTGACTCTGCATGGTGCCGTTATTGAGCAGCAGCGTGCTCTGCTGCAGGGTCTGACCGTCCGCAGAAAGTGCGAAGGTACGCCGCAACAGACTGCCGGCGTTCAAGAGACGGCTACTGGCTGGATAGCCGCCAGCAGGGTCCAGGGCCACCGCGTTCCAGGGATCGGCGGCTGCGTGGGCAATCTGGTTGGTGTTCTGAATGCCGGTGACGCGGTACGCACTGCACCAGTTGGTGGCCGCATTGAAACCGGCGGTGACGGGCACCGCAATCACCATATCGCCCGCCTGAACGCCCAAGGCGGAGCGCACGGTAAAAAAGGTGGACGCGGGCGTGTGGCCCAGGGACACCTCCATGGGCACGGTGAAAAAGGTGGTGTTGGTGCTGCTGGCGTCGCGGTCGGCGCTCATCACGGTGATGGTGTCTGGGGCACCGTTCGCACCGTCGGTGATGATCACCGGCGCCAGGACCCAGTTCTGCAGACCGGTGGCGGTGTGCTGAGCCCGTATGGGACAGCCAAGCACGGCTTGGTCGCTGATGAGGCCGTAGCCGGCCATCTGGATCTCGCGCTGCAGGGTGTAGAGCGCCAGCGCCCCGTTCACCTGGGCGTCGGAGCCTCCGGTGGTGGAGCGGCGCTGGCCTTCGGCGAATGAGAGCACCTGGGCGACCACCAGCACCACCACCATGCCCAGCACCAGGCCGATCATCAGCTCGATCAGCGTGACGCCGCGCGCAAGCCGCCGGGCGGGGGCCCGCGCTGCGTTTGTCTTGTGGATGCGGGCCATGCTCAGGGTGCTCCCACGGCGGTGACCGTGCTGTAGTTGCTGGTGCCCTCGCCCGGCGCCGTCCAACGGATCTGTATGGACACATTGCGGGGTGCGGTGACCACCACCGTGGCCTGTCCCTTGGGCAACCGTGCGGCCACACGATCCGTCCAGGCCTTGCAGCGGGCGCCACAGCTGGCGGTGTTGTAGGTGGCCAGATTGTTCATATCACCCCACATCTCGCCGATGAGCTGCTGGGCCAGAAAGGACGCTTCGGCACGAAAGGTAGAGGCCGTCTGGGCTCGCGTCATGGAGCCCTGCAGGCCCACCACACCCAGAATGCCCATGGCGCAGATCAGCAGCGCAATCAGGGCCTCGAACATGGCAAAGCCTCGCGCCGATCTGCCTGCAATGCTGGTCTTGTTCTTCACGACTTCCACCTTCTGCTACCGCGCCTTAGCAGACGCGGGGATCGGTCTTGCTACTGACCTTGGGCTCGCACATTCGCATCGTGCCGCCGGGGCCAAGCATGATGCGCAGGGCACGGTAGTCATCCCCTGCGGTCTCGTTGTCCACATCAATCACGGTCAAGGCACCTGCCCCGACCACGCGCCCAAAGCCATTGAAGACCACCTCATCCGCGGCCACCGCGGCGGCGCTGGTGCCGCGCACGCGAACGCCCGAGCTGGCGGTGGTCACATGCCGATCCAGGATGCGAGGATCCACCGTGTCCGAGATGACTTTGCCGCACTTGCCATCAGGATCGTCGAGGCTGACCACCCAGGACGTACCGTTTGCACTGTCGCCGCAGGCGTCGCTCATCACCGCAGACGAGCCCAGGTCGACCAAGGTAAAGCGCACCAGCTCATTGCGCCGCATGGCCTCGGCACGGGCCCGCTGCAAGCCAGTCTGCAAGGAGGTCGCCACATTGCGGATTTCGGTATTGCGAATCCAGACCATGACATTGGGCATGGCCATGGCCGCCATGGCCCCCAGCAGCACCATCACAACCACCAGCTCGATGAGGGTCACGCCACGCTCGATCGGGCGCTTCGCAGCACCGCGCCGAGGCTGGTTCGCAAGGCAGGCCGGACCAAACATCTCAGCACTCGTTGCCGCGCACCAGCCAGCAGCTCTTGGTCACCGAGCTACCCTTGAAGCTCGTGGTCGCCTGCTGGTTGGCATGGTTGACGGTGTAGACATGACCGGCCGCCGAAGTGCCGGTCTTGCCCGTGGCCGTGACCAAGAAACCCTGGCCGTTGTCCGAGATGGCGCAGCCATAGCTGAAGTTCTTGGCGCCGTTGGGGCTGAAGTTCTTCCAGCTTGGCGCAGCGCCGGTATCCGCGCAGGCGGCCGCGCCATAGCTGCGGTTGTCCTGGTAGTACTGCTCCAGCTTCACGCGGTAGTCCGCCAGCTGGGACATACCCTCGGGCAAAGCGCCACGTCGCACATAGTCCGTGTACGCCGGCAGGGCCACGGCCGCAAGAATCCCCACGATGGCAACCACGATCATGAGCTCCACCAAGGTGAAACCACGGGCCGCCGAGGACAGAACACGCTGAGCTTGAGACATACAGAGCACCGGTTGATGGCTCCTTGGCACTGCAGATAGCAGCGACGCGGAACCGGTTTGGACTCCATTGTCGGTATCGACAACCCACCATAGCGTGCATATTGCTCATTTCACAGCCCTGTGCCGACGGGCGCGTCGGCGCGGGCGACGAACGGAAGCACATACGTAAGCGGCTGCTACAGAGCCTGATAACGCGTCGCAATGGAAAAAGCCACCCGCAGGTGGCTTGGGCGCGCTGGCACGGCCGGCGCTGTCAGTCGAAAGGCCCGGCGGGGCCCGGCGTCAGCGCGGCAGCTCGCTCACACCCATCAGGAACTCGTCCACCGCACGGGCGGCCTGGCGGCCTTCGCGGATGGCCCAGACCACCAGACTCTGGCCGCGGCGCATATCGCCGGCGGCAAAGACCTTGGGCACGTTGGTGGCGTAGCCGCCCGTGAAATCGGTCGTGGCCTTGGCGTTGCCGCGCGCGTCCTTGGCCACGCCAAAGGCGTCCAGGATGGTGGCGACCGGGCTGACAAAGCCCATGGCGAGGAAGACTAGGTCGGCCTTGAGCACCTGCTCGGAGCCGGGCACTTCCGTCATCTTGCCGCCACTCCACTCGACCTTCACGGTCTTGACGCCGGTGAGCTTGCCCTTCTCACCCAGGAACTCCTTGGTGGCGATGGCGAAGGCGCGCTCGCAGCCCTCCTCATGGCTGGAAGAGGTGCGCAGCTTGATGGGCCAGTAGGGCCAGGTCAGGGGGCGGTCCTCAACTTCCGGCGGCTGGGGCATCAGCTCGAACTGGGTCACGCTCTTGGCGCCATGGCGGTTGCTGGTGCCCACGCAGTCGCTGCCGGTGTCACCGCCGCCGATCACGATCACATGCTTGCCATCGGCGCGGATCTGGCCCTTGAGCTTGTCACCGGCATTGACCTTGTTCTGCTGCGGCAGAAACTCCATGGCGAAGTGCACGCCCTGCAGATCGCGGCCCGGCACGGGCAGGTCGCGGCTGGCCTCGGCGCCACCGGCCAGCAGCACGGCGTCGAACTGGCTCTTGAGCTCTTCGGGGCTGATGCTTTCCTTGGCCCAGTTGGTGACCTTGCTGCCCTCGCCCAGGTCCGCCACCAGCACGCCGGTGCGGAAGACCACGCCCTCCGCCTCCATCTGCGCCACGCGGCGGTCGATGTGCGACTTCTCCATCTTGAAGTCGGGGATGCCGTAGCGCAGCAGGCCGCCTACGCGGTCGTTCTTCTCGAACACCGTCACCGCATGGCCGGCGCGCGCCAGCTGCTGGGCCGCGGCCAGGCCGGCCGGGCCGGAGCCCACCACGGCCACGGTCTTGCCGGTCTTGGCCTTGGCCGGCCGGGGTGTGACCCAGCCCTCTTCCCAGGCGCGGTCGATCATGTCGTGCTCGATGGACTTGATGCCCACCGCGTCGTCATTGACGTTCAGGGTGCAGGCCGCCTCGCAGGGGGCGGGGCAGATGCGGCCGGTGAACTCGGGGAAGTTGTTGGTGCTGTGCAGCACCGCAATGGCGGCCTTCCAGTCCTCGGCACGACCGCGGTACACCAGGTCGTTGAAGTCCGGAATGATGTTGTTGACCGGGCAGCCGTTGTTGCAGAAGGGCGTGCCGCAGTCCATGCAGCGCGCACCCTGCTGCTTGGCCTGCTCGGTGTTCAGGCCGATGACGAATTCCTTGTAGTTCTTGACGCGCTTCTCGACGGGCTCATAGCCCTCGTCCAGACGCTCGAACTCCATGAAGCCGGTGACTTTTCCCATGATGCTTCTCTCTACCTTCTACAGCTTCAGGCCTTGACCGGGGCGGCGGGCGCCTTGGCCTGGGCGATGGTTTCAGCGGTCTCCTTGGCGGCATTGATCTCGCCCAGGGCGCGCTTGTACTCGTGCGGGAAGACCTTGACGAACTTGGCGCGCGACTCGGCCCAGTGGTCCAGGATGTGGCGGGCGCGGGCGCTGCCGGTCCAGCGATGGTGGTCTTCCACCATCTTCTTCAGGATGGCCTCGTCGGCCAGCGGCTGGTGGTCGCCCAGGTGGTGCCAGATGGCGCGGTCCTGGGTGGCCTCCTGCTCGGCCGTGGGCAGCACCTTGTCCAGGGCCACCATGCTGGTGTTGCAGCGCTTGGCGAACTGGCCATCCTCGTCATAGACATAGGCCACGCCACCGCTCATGCCGGCGGCGAAGTTGCGGCCGGTCTTGCCCAGCACCACCACGGTGCCGCCGGTCATGTATTCGCAGCCATGGTCGCCCGTGCCCTCCACCACCGCCTTGGCGCCGGAGAGGCGCACCGCAAAGCGCTCGCCCGCCACGCCGCGGAAGAAGGCCTCGCCGCGGGTTGCCCCGTACAGCACCGTGTTGCCCACGATGATGTTCTGCGTGGCCTCGCCGCGGAAGTCGATGGAGGGACGCACCACCACACGGCCACCGGAGAGGCCCTTGCCGGTGTAGTCGTTGGCATCACCGATCAGATAGAAGGTGATGCCCTGAGCCAGGAAGGCGCCAAAGCTCTGGCCGCCCGTGCCCTCGAACTGGATGAAGATGGTGTGGTCCGGCAGGCCCTCGGGCTTGCGGCGGATCAGCTCGCCGGAGAGCATGGCGCCCACGGTGCGGCGCACATTCGTCACCTCCTGCATGAACTGCACCTTCTCGCCCTTCTCGAAGGCAGGCAGGCACTTCTCGATCAGCTTCACGTCCAGGGCCTTGTCCAGGCCATGTTCCTGCACATCGTTGTGCAGGCGGGCCACCTCGGGCGGCAGGCTGGGGCGGTGGAAGATACGGCTGAAGTCCAGGCCCTTGGCCTTCCAGTGCGTGATGCCCTTCTTGGTGTCCAGCAGGTCCGAGCGGCCGATCAGCTCGTCGAACTTGCGGATGCCCAGCTGGGCCATGATCTGGCGCGCTTCCTCGGCCACGAAGAAGAAGTAGTTCACCACATGCTCGGGCTTGCCCGAGAACTTGGCGCGCAGAACCGGGTCTTGCGTGGCCACACCCACCGGGCAGGTGTTGAGGTGGCACTTGCGCATCATGATGCAGCCCTCGGCCACCAGGGGCGCGGTGGCGAAGCCGAACTCGTCCGCGCCCAGCAGGGCGCCAACCACCACGTCGCGGCCGGTCTTCATCTGGCCGTCGGCCTGCACGCGCACCCGGCCACGCAGGCGGTTCAGCACCAGGGTCTGCTGCGCCTCGGCCAGGCCCAGCTCCCAGGGCGTGCCGCAATGCTTGATCGAGCTCCAGGGCGAGGCGCCGGTGCCGCCGTCATGGCCGGCAATCACGATGTGGTCGGCCTTGGCCTTGGCCACGCCGGTGGCGATGGTGCCCACGCCCACTTCCGAGACCAGCTTGACCGAGATGTCGGCCTTCTGGTTGACGTTCTTCAGGTCGTGGATCAGCTGGGCCAGATCCTCGATGGAGTAGATGTCATGGTGCGGCGGCGGGCTGATCAGGCCCACGCCCGGCACCGAGTAGCGCAGGAAGCCGATGTAATCGCTGACCTTGCCACCGGGCAGCTGGCCGCCCTCACCGGGCTTGGCACCCTGGGCCATCTTGATCTGGATCTGGTCGGCGCTGACCAGGTACTCGGTCGTGACGCCGAAGCGGCCCGAGGCCACCTGCTTGATCTTGGAGCGCAGGGACTCGCCTTCCTTGAGCTCGTAGTCCACCGCGATGACCTTGTTGCCGATCACATCGGACACCTTGGTGCCGGCCGTGATCTTGATGCCCTTGAGCTCGTTGCGGTAGCGGGCCGGGTCTTCGCCGCCCTCACCCGTGTTGCTCTTGCCGCCGATGCGATTCATGGCCACGGCCAGGGTGGCATGGGCCTCGGTCGAGATGGAGCCCAGGGACATGGCGCCGGTGGCAAAGCGCTTGACGATCTCGGCCGCAGGCTCGACCTCGTCCAGCGGGATGGCCTTGCTGGGATCGAACTTGAACTCGAACAGGCCGCGCAAGGTCATATGACGCTTGCTCTGGTCGTTGATGATCTGAGCGTATTCCTTATAGGTCTCGAACTTGCCCGAGCGCGCGCTGTGCTGCAGCTTGGCGATGGCGTCCGGCGTCCACATATGCTCTTCGCCACGGGCGCGCCAGGCGTATTCGCCGCCGGCGTCCAGCATGTGCTCCAGCACCGGGTCGTCGCCAAAGGCAGCCTTGTGCATGCGGATGGCTTCCTCGGCCACCTCGAACACGCCGATGCCGCCCACCTGGGTGGGGGTGCCGCGGAAGTACTTCTCCACGAAGTCGGCCTTCAGGCCGATGGCTTCGAAGATCTGGGCGCCGCAGTAGGACATATAGGTCGAGATGCCCATCTTGGACATGATCTTCGACAGGCCCTTGCCCACGGCCTTGATGTAGTTGTAGACCGCCTTCTCGGCGCTCAGATTGCCCGGCAGCTCGGCATGCATGCTGCTCAGGGTCTCCAGGGCCAGATAGGGGTGCACGGCCTCGGCGCCAAAGCCTGCCAGCACGGCGAAGTGGTGCACCTCGCGCGCGGTGCCGGTTTCCACCACCAGGCCGGCGGTGGTGCGCAGGCCCTCGCGCACCAGATGGTGGTGCACGGCGGAGAGCGCCAGCAGCGCGGGAATGGCGATGCGCTGGGCCGACACATGGCGGTCCGTGATGATCAGGATGTTGTGGCCGGTCTTGATCGCATCCACGGCCGAGGCGCACAGCGAAGCCAGCTGGGCCTCCACACCCTCACGGCCCCAGGCCAGGGGGTAGGTGATGTCCAGCTCGACGGGCTTGAACTTGCCGTGGGTATGGGCCTCGATGCTGCGCAGGCGGGCCATGTCCTGGAAGTCCAGCACGGGCTGGGTCACTTCCAGACGCATGGGCGGGTTCACCGCATTGATGTCCAACAGGTTCGGCTTGGGGCCGATGAAGCTGTTCAGCGACATCACGATGGCCTCGCGGATCGGGTCGATCGGCGGGTTGGTGACCTGGGCGAAGAGCTGCTTGAAGTAGTTGTAGAGCGGCTTGTCCTTGCTGGAGAGCACGGCCAGGGGCGAGTCATTGCCCATGGAGCCGATGCCCTCTTCGCCGTTCGCGGCCATGGGCGCCATCAGGAACTTGATGTCTTCCTGCGTGAAGCCGAAGGCCTGCTGGCGGTCCAGCAGCGGGGTCTCGAAGACCGGCGCCTTGACGTCCGCCACCTCGATCTCGTCGAGCTTGACGCGCACGTTCTCGATCCACTGGCGGTAGGGGCGCGCGTTGGCGTACTGGTTCTTCAGCTCCTCGTCATCGACGATGCGGCCCTGCTCCAGATCGATCAGGAACATCTTGCCCGGCTGCAGGCGCCACTTCTTGACGATCTTGTTCTCGGGAATGGGCAGCACGCCGGACTCCGAGGCCAGCACCACCAGGTCGTCATCGGTGATGCAGTAGCGCGCCGGGCGCAGACCATTGCGGTCCAGCGCGGCGCAGACCTGGCGGCCGTCGGTGAAGGCCATGGCGGCCGGGCCGTCCCAGGGTTCCATCATGGCCGCGTGGTACTCGTAGAAGGCGCGGCGGCGCTCATCCATCAGCTCGTGGTTCTCCCAGGCCTCCGGGATCATCATCATGGCGGCGTGGGCCAGGGGGTAGCCCGCCATGGTCAGCAGCTCGATGGCGTTGTCGAAGGTGGCCGTGTCGCTCTGGTGCTCGAAGCTGATGGGGTAGAGCTTCTTGAGGTCCTCGCCCAGCACCGGCGACTTCATCACGCCCTCGCGGGCGCGCATCCAGTTGAAGTTGCCCTTGACCGTGTTGATCTCGCCGTTGTGGCAGACCATGCGGTAGGGGTGGGCCAGGGGCCACTCGGGGAAGGTGTTGGTGGAGAAACGCTGGTGCACCAGGGCGATGGCCGAGATCACGCGCTCATCGGCCAGGTCCAGGTAGTACTTGCCCACCTGGTCGGCCAGCAGCAGGCCCTTGTAGATGACCGTGCGGCAGCTCATGCTGGGCACGTAGTACTCACGGCTGTGGGTGAGCTTGAGCGCCTGGATGGCGCTGGAAGCCGTCTTGCGGATCACATAGAGCTTACGCTCCAGGGCATCGGGCACGATGATGTCCGGGCCGCGGCCGATGAAGATCTGGCGGATCACCGGCTCCTTCTCGCGGACGGTGGGCGACATGGGCATCTCGCGGTCCACCGGCACATCGCGCCAGCCCAGCAAGACCTGGCCCTCGGCCTTGACCGCGCGCTCCAGCTCCTGCTCGCAGGCCAGGCGGGAGGCATGCTCCTTGGGCAGGAAGATCATGCCTACGCCGTACTCGCCGGGCGGGGGCAGCTCAACCCCCACGGACCCGTCAGGGGCCGTCCCGGCCCGGGCCATCTCGGCGCGGTAGTACTCATCCGGGATCTGGATCAGGATGCCGGCGCCGTCGCCCATCAGCGCATCGGCGCCCACGGCTCCCCGGTGGTCCAGGTTCTCCAGGATCTTCAGGCCCTGCTGGACGATGGAGTGCGCCTTCTGACCCTTGATATGGGCCACAAAGCCCAGGCCACAGGCGTCCTTTTCATTGGAAGGCTTGTAAAGACCATGCGCGCTCAGGTCCTGGATCTCGGCGGCTTGCATCTCGGCTTGCGTGGGTGCGCCCATGGCGTTTCTCCAATCTACGGTCTGGCAATACAGCAATGCCGCGAGCATAGATCGATGCATTCCGTGCATCAAGTTCTAATAAATAGGGTCAGATCATTAAATTACTCAACAACAACAGAGCGGCTCAAATAAATAGGGACATAGTCAAGCCTGCTTGCGGGGGCGGCCGCGCTGGCGCGGCGCCACCGGGCGCTCCGAGCCCTCGGCCAAAGCTTGCAAGAAGCCTGGCGAACCCAGGGGCCAGCCCTTGAGCGCGGAATCACCCAAGGCCCGCAGCTCCTCGGGGCTCACGCCCTGCTCCAGCCAGGCCCGCCAGGCCGCCTCACGCTCGAAGGGGGTGTTGCCCAAGGCCCAGAACAGCGGATGCTCGGTGATCAAGGGGTCGCGTCGATGGCCCAGATGCTGGGGGCCGCTGGACCAGGCATAGCTGCCGGGCTCCATCAGCCAGCCGGCGCGCTGGGGATTGAGTTCGATATAGCGCATGCAGGCCAGCAGATGCCGTTCGGCCTCCAGCGGCGCGGCGCGAAAGCGCCCCTCCCAGAGCGTGCCGCTGCGGCCGTGGCGCTGGTTGAAGGCAGCCACATAGCGCCGCCCCAGGGACTGCATCATGCGGCTCAGGCCCTCGGGTGTCTCGGGCGTGGCCAGCAGGTGCAGGTGGTTGTCCATCAGCACATAGGCATGAATGGCCACGCGCTGGTTGATGGCGGCCTCGCGCAGCAGAGCCAGGAACTGGTGCCGGTCCTCGTCGTCCAGCACGATGGGCTGGCGGTTGTGGCCTCGCTGGATCAGGTGGTGAGGGAGACCGGGAACGACGAGGCGAGGTAGGCGGGCCATGGCAGGTCAAAAAATCAATCTGACCCCATTATCTACACAGGTCGAAGCGCTGGCGGCGAACACCGCCCCTCAGAACAACTGAAGCCCCGTCAGGCGCTGGTGTTCCTTGAGCGCGAAGCGATCCGTCATGCCGGCGATGTAGTCGGCGCAGGCGCGCGGCAGATCGGCCTGGCCGGCATGGTCGGCCGGCAGCTGGGACGGGTCGCCCAGATAGATGGCAAAGAGCTCGCGCAGCACCTGCTCGGCCCTCGCCCGCTTCTCCTGCACCTGGGGGTGGCGGTAGAGGCTGGCAAAGAGAAAGCGCTTGAGCTCGCTGCTGCCGCGGCGCATCTCGGTCGAGAAGCGCAGCAGCGGCCGCCCCGCCCTGCGCACGGCCTGTACATCGGCCGGCGCAGCCGCTTCAAGCTCGGCCCGGCTGGCATCGATGATGTCGTAGACCTGGGCCGAGAGCATGCGGCGTATGGTCTCGAAAAGCAGGCGCTTGCCCTTCAAGGTGGGGAATTCGGCCAGGGCCTCGCGCAGATAGCGCTGCACCAGGGGCACGGCCGCTTCCAGCTGCTCCAGGCTCAGCAGGCCGGAGCGCACGCCGTCGTCGATGTCATGCGCGTTATAGGCCACCTCATCGGCCAGATTGCAGAGCTGGGCCTCCAGGCTGGGCTGCTCGCCGCGCAGAAAGCGGGCAGCCACGCCATTCGGCTCGGCCGCTTCCAGCAGCTCGGCATTGCGGCGGCTGCAATGCTTGAGGATGCCCTCGCGGCTCTCAAACGTGAGGTTGAGCCCGTCGTAGGCCGGGTAGCGCTGCTCCAGCTGGTCCACCACGCGCAGGCTTTGCAGATTGTGCTCAAAGCCGCCGTGGGCCTTCATGCAGTCATCCAGCACATCCTGGCCGGCGTGGCCAAAGGGCGTGTGACCCAGATCATGGGCCAGGGCAATGGTCTCAATCAGGTCCTCGTCCAGGCCCAGGCTGCGGCCGATGGAACGCCCCAGCTGCGCCACCTCCAGCGAGTGCGTCAGCCGGGTGCGGAAGAGGTCACCCTCGTGATTGAGAAAGACCTGGGTCTTGTAGACCAGGCGCCGGAAGGCCGTGCTGTGCACGATGCGATCCCGGTCGCGCTGGTATTCGCTGCGGGTGGGCGCGGCCGGCTCGGGGAAACGCCGGCCGCGGCTGCGAGAGGGGTCACAGGCGTAGCGGGCAAGCGGCATCGTGAGCGTGGGGCTTTCTTCAGTCGCAGTGGGCGTTCAGCACCTCGGCCACCAGGGCATCGGGCGCACCCCGCATGCCGGCCCGGCCCAGGGCCTCGATCACGACGAAGCGGATCTCCCCGCCCTCGTTTTTCTTGTCTACCCGCATCAGCTCCAGATAGCGCTCCACACCCAGGCGCGGCGCCCGCACCGGCAGGCCGGCGCGCTGGATCAGGCCGCGCATGCGTGTGAGGAATTCCGGGGGCATCAGGCCCAGGCGCACCGAAAGGTCGCTGGCCAGCACCATGCCGCAGCCCACGGCCTCGCCGTGCAGCCACTCGCCATAGCCCAGGCCGGTTTCGATGGCATGGCCGAAGGTATGGCCGAAGTTGAGGATGGCGCGCAAGCCGGTCTCGCGCTCGTCTTGCCCCACCACCCAGGCCTTGATCTCGCAGCTGCGCTTGACGGCGTAGGCCAGGGCCGTCTTGTCGCGCGCCAGCAGGGCATCCAGATTCGTCTCGATCCAGTCCAGAAAAGCCGCATCGGCAATCGGGCCGTACTTGATCACCTCGGCCAAGCCCGCGGCCAGCTCGCGCGGCGGCAAGGTGTCCAGGGTGTCCAGATCGGCAATCACGCGGGCCGGCTGGTAGAAGGCCCCGATCATGTTCTTGCCGCGCGGATGGTTGATCGCGGTCTTGCCACCCACCGAGGAATCCACCTGGGCCAGCAAGGTGGTGGGCACCTGCACAAAGGGCACGCCGCGCATATAGATGGCGGCCGCAAAACCCGTCATATCGCCGATCACACCGCCTCCCAGGGCGAAGAGCACGGTCTTGCGATCCGCCGCCTGGCCCAGCAGATGGTCCACAATGCGATTGAGCGAGTCCCAGTCCTTGTGCTGCTCGCCGTCGGGCAGGATGACGCTGTCCACCCGGGCGTACTGCGAAGCCAGACGCTGGCGCAGGCGTTCCAAGTAGAGCGGTGCGACGGTCTCGTTGCTGACGATCAGGGCGGCTGCGGCGCGGGGCAGGTCTTGCCAGCTGGCGGCCTCATCCAGCAGCGCGGATCCGATCAGGATGTCGTAGCTGCGCTCCTCGAGCGCGATGGGAACCCGGACGACCGGGGCATTTTGGGAGACCGCAAGGGCAGCACTGCTCATGCCTCGAGTGTACGCGGCTGAGGCTCGGCCCCCACGGTGGCAGCCACCTTGTCCGGGCTGACCAGACCGGCCAGCTCCAGCTGCATCAGCACCATATTGCACAGGGCATGGACCGAGGGCCGCCCCGTCTCCAGCACATAGTGTGCGGTACGGCGGTAGAGCGGGTCGCGCTGCGCGTAGAGCTCGCGCAGCTTCTTGAGTGGATCTCGCACCTGCAGCAGCGGCCGCTGCGTGTCATGGCGCAGGCGGCGGAACAGCTCCTCGGGTGAGGAGCGCAGATAGAACACGGTGGAGCGCGCCTTCATGGCCTCGCGATTGGCCTCGCGCAGCACGGCGCCGCCGCCGGTGGCCAGCACCATGTCCTGCTCGCGTGCCAGCAACTCGGCGATGACCTCGCTCTCGATATCGCGGAAGGCCTCTTCGCCCTCGCGCTCAAAAAACTCGCGGATCGGCATGCCGATCCGCTTCTCGATCTCGCTGTCCGAGTCCAGACAGGGCATACCGAGCTGCCGTGCCAGATGGCGACCGACGGTGGACTTGCCACCGCCGGGCATGGCGACGAGGGTGAGCTTCAGGCCCACCGGCGTGCTGCTCATCAGTTCGGATTCGCGCAGCTTGCAATCTGCCCGTAGGGGCTCTGCTGGAAGGGCGGCTTGGCCTCGGAGGACACTGCCGATGCCGGGACTTCAAGATACTGCGCGGCACCCGACAGGGCTCCCGAGATGACCTGACGCCCCCACCATGCGGGCGGGCTCACAACCGTGGTCGCGCTGACCCGCAAGGAGTACTCCACCCAGCTGCCGGTGCTCTGGGCGTACTCAATACGCAGGACAGCCTGGCCATTGGCATCGGTCTTGGACGAACCGACAAAGGTCACGGTGACATCGGACTTGCGCGGATCCAGCTGGGCATTACCGTTGAGGTCCTCGCCCGCTTCAATCGTGTTGTTGCGGTAGCCGCCCAGGGAGTTGTCCTCATTGGCGCACTGGGCGGTGAAGGTCGGAATCCACTTGTTGCCGGGGCGTGTCCAGAAGCCCTTCTGGTATGTCGGCAAGTCGATCACCGCCGCCAGTTGCACATCACGCTGCGGATTGCCGGCCGAGTCCACCACCAGCGCCACAAAGTCCTGGGCATAGGTATTCGGATTGACGATCAGGGTCCCGTTCGTGCCGATGGACACCGACACGGCCTCCTGCACCACTGTGAGGGTCACCTCGCGCAGGCGGTTGTTCGCGGGATTGTTCGGATCGTTCGGGCAAGCCGAAATCTGCTCCACCGCATCCGTCTTGCCAAAGCAGGCAAAGACCTTTACGCCGCCGGTCGGGCTGGACAGCTGTCCGGGGATGAAGCTGCTGGTAGCTACGCCCTGAGCGTCGGCGATGATCACCCGGTCATTGCCGGTCGAAATCGTACCGTCCGTGCCCGAGGCATTGCTGCCCAGACCCAGGCGCACACGCACATTCGGGATGGGCTGATTGTTGGCCGTACGGAAGAGCAGACGCAGTTCAGCCCGGTTGGCCGTGCTGCCAACCTGATTCACGCGGACCACCACAGGCGATGCAGTGAAGGTGGCGGAATCAATCGACGTACCGGCTGGCACATCGGACACAGCGGCACCGATCTGGATCACGCTGTCCACACTGACGCCCCCCGCGGCCGTGGCCTTGATCACGGTCGGCCCTGCACCTGCCGCGGTATAGGAATAGACGTACTTCCCATCGACGGTCTTGCCGCTGCCAGTCGCACCTGCGGGCCCGGCCACGGTGATGGTCGCGTCATTAATGGCAGAGCCAGCTGCGTCCACCAAGCTGTACTCGATGGAGCCGGGTTGACCCACCGTCAGAGTGTTCTGACGCGGAGAGGCGCTGAGCTTTGCCCCCGTCACGCTGAACGAAGCCTTGCGGGTCAGCGCGCCCACCTCGGCCACCACGGCGATCACGCGGTTGTTGCGGTCATTGCCGATCTTCACCGTGGCCTTGGCCTGACCCTTGGCGTCGGTCACCGTCGGCGGCGTTTCCACGAAGGCCGTGTTGGACGGATCCTCCATGCGGAACTTGACCGGCATGTTGGCGATGGTGTTGCGCGCGTCATCCAGGGCGGCCACGGTGACCTCGACAAAGTCGGTTCCCGTGTTCTGGACACTGGTCTTGCTCAGGGACACGCTGGCATCCGCCGCGACCGGGGGCGCTGTGGTGGAGTCCACCACCGTGACCGTCGCCGTCTTGCTGACGCTGCCCGAGGTGGCCGTCACCGTGATGGTGCGCTTGGTCTTGTTATCGCCAATCCCAAGCGTGGCCTTCAACTCGCCCTTCTCGTCGGTTACACCAGAGCCCGGGCTGATGGTTCCCGGCACGCCACTGCTGTCCGGAGTGATCGCCAAGCTGACGGTTGCCCCCTTGATCGCCGCATTCTTGGCATCCAGGGCCGTCACCGTGATCGTTGCGGTCGCCGTGCCGTCATTGGGCAAGGTGGCAGCGTTGGTTGCAACAGCCAATGCGGCAACAGCAACCCCAGCGCCTGTCTCGGGCCCCACCACCGGCGTGCCCGCATCACCACCGCCACCGCCACAGGCGCTCAGCAGCGCCGCCAAGGCCAGCGCCGCGCCGGTGCGGGCGGCAGCAAGCTTTGTGTTCCAGAAACCACTCATCGTGAAAACTCCTTGCGTGCCGCGCTGCCCTCCCGGTGGGCTGCTGCGCGGTCTCTCCCTCAATTCAATTCAGCAAGCGCCGCTGCTCAACGCGCCACCACCCGCTCGGTCACAACCTTGGGGGTGAGGAAGATCAGCAGCTCGGTCTTGCTCGAGATGCGGGTCTTGTTCTTGAACAGATTACCCACCACGGGGACGTCGCCGATCACCGGAACCTTGGAAACATCGTCGCGCTCGGTCAGCGTGAAGATGCCGCCGATGACCACGGTGCCGCCGTTCTCCACCAGCACCTGGGTCTGCACATGCTTGGTGTTGATGGCATAGCCCTGCGGGGTCAGGGTGCCGCGGCTGTCCTTGTTGACGTCCACGTTCAGGATCACATTGCCCTCGGGCGTGATCTGGGGCGTGACCTCGAGCTTGAGGTTGGCCTTGCGGAACTGGATGGAGGTGGCGCCGCTGGCGGTCGCCACCTGGTAAGGCAGTTCCTCGCCCTGCTCGATCAAGGCCTTGACCTGATCAGCCGTGACGACGCGTGGGCTGGACACGATCTTGCCCTTGCCATCGGCCTCAAGTGCGGACAACTCCAGATTCAGGAAGCGGTTGGCCGTGGCGCTGAACAGCGAGAGCGCAAAGTTGGCTGCGTTCGCACCGCCGAATGCGTCCGAGGACACATTGGCCGGCAGATTTACGAAGTTGCTGTTGGCGAAGTTCTGCGCCACACCCTGGTTGGTCTGCGCACCCACGGCGCTCTGGTTGCCACCAATGGTCACGTAGTTGTTGCCACCGATGTTGTAGCCGGGAATGCCGCCCTGCAGACCGCGCAGATCCTGGGCGCCCAGCTTGATGCCCAGCGCACGACCGAAGCGGTCGTCGGCTTCGACGATGCGCGCCTCGATCAGCACCTGGCGCACCGGCACGTCGATCTTGGCGATCATGGCCATGATCTCCTCCAGCTTGGAGGGGATGTCGGTCACGAAGAGCTGGTTGGTGCGGCTCTCGTAGATCAGGCTGCCGCGCGGCGAGAGGATGCGAGAACTGTTCTGACCGCCGCCGCCGCCCTGGCCGGACGCCTGACCGGTCAGGCCCTTGGCCACTTCCTCGGCCCGGGTGTAGTTCAGCTGGATGGACTGGGTGCGCATGGGCTCCAGATTGGCGATCTGGGCCTTGGACTCCAGATCCAGCTTTTCTTTGGCGGCCAACTCGTCCTTGGGTGCGATCCAGAGCACATTGCCAGACTTCTTCAGGCCCAGGCCCTTGGCCTGCATGATGATGTCCAGGGCCTGATCCCAGGGCACGTCTTTCAGGCGCAGCGTGACACTGCCCACCACGGAGTCGCTGGTCACCACATTGAAGTTGGTGAAGTCGGCAATCACCTGCAGCAGGGCACGCACCTCGATGTTCTGGAAGTTCAGGCTCAGCTTGTCGCCGGCGTAGCCAGGCCCCTGCGTGAGCTTGTTGGGGTCAACCTTCTGCGGGCGCACTTCCAGCACGAACTGGTTGTCGCTCTGATAGGCGCTGTGCTCCCAGTTGCCCTTGGGCTCCACCAGCATGCGCACGCGCTCGCCGTTCTGCGTGGTGGAAATGCTTTGCACCGGCGTACCGAAATCGGCCACATCCAGCTTGCGACGCAGGCGCTCGGGCACCTGCGACCGCAGGAACTCCACCACCAGGTTCTTGCCCTGCTGCTGGATATCCACACCCACCTGATTGCTGGGCAGGTTCACGATCACACGTCCGGCCCCGTCATTGCCGCGGCGGAAATCGATGTCCTGCAAAGTCTGGGGTTGGGCATTCAGACTCTGCGCAAAGTGCAGCGGCTCTTGCGTCGCGGACGCAGCCGGGGCCGCCATGGCGGGCGCGGCATCCAGCACGATGACCAGCGCGTTGTCCTGCAACTCGGCACGGTAGCCCGAAGGTTGACGCAGATTGAGCACCAAGCGCGTGCGCTCGCCCGCCTGGGCCACATTGGCCGAACGCAGATTGCCCTGGTTGATCTCGACCAGATTGCGCCCGAGTGCATTGCTGACGCCGGGCAGGTCCAGCGCGATACGCGGCGGCGTCTGGACCGTGAAGCCACGCGGCAGCTCGGTCAGCGGCTGGCTCAGCTCGATGCGAACCACCTCCGCCCCGGCCTGCTGCACGGTATTAATGGCGCGGATGGCGTTCTGCGCCAGCGCCTGCAAAGGCATCATGACGCACAGGCCAAGGGCCCATGCCAAGTTTCCCGCCTGACGGCGCCACTGACTCATGCTGAAGGTCTCCTGGAAATTCTTCATCAGTCCGTCTCCCGCAGCGTGAGCGTGTTGACACGTTCAACCCACTCGCCCGCCGCATCCTGGACGACTTCTCGCAAGCTCACTTCGGTCTCGGTGATCTGAGTCACACGACCAAAGTTCTCGCCCATATAGTCGCCTACCTTCACCTGATGCAAGAGGTCCACCACGCGCAGCAGGGCGTATCGACGACCTTGGCGCGTGATACTGCCCACCATGCGCATGCTGTCCAGCGGATAAGCCTCAAGCGGCTCCCGCCGACGGCTGGTCTCGGCCTTGAGCAAGGCGCTCGTCTTGCCAGCATCCTGGCGTACGGCGACACTGAGCTTCTCGGTGCTGAAGGGTTCGACCAAGGGTTCGGCCATATAGGCCTCGGGGAGAAACTTGGTAGGTGCCACCAAGGGCTTGATGGAGGGCCGGACCTCGCGGCGCTGCTGCTCCATCCACTCCTGAAGCTCTCCCATCTCGGAAGAGCAAGCCGTCAGCACCAGGGGCAGGGCCAACAAGGCCAGACGCGCACGGCGGCTCATCATCGATCGCGCGCTCATGGCTTGGCCCCCTTGGCCTTGGCGGCCGCTCGCTTCTGTTCAGCCACTTCGTTGGGATCGAGATAGCGGTAGGTCCGGGCCGTGGCCTCCATGCTCAGATGGCCGCTGTCGGCATCGCGTCCCGTGGGTGCCACCACGCTCAGGTTGTGCAGGGTCACGATGCGCGAGAGATTGGAAACATCGGCCGTGAATGCACCCACATCGTGGTAGCTGCCAGACACGCGCAGGGCAATCGGCAGCTCGGCGTAATAGTCCTTGACCACGATCTGGCCCGGCCTGAACAACTCGAACTGCAAGCCGCGCCCCAGCCCGGCCTGGTTGATGTCCGACAGCAGGGCATCCATCTCGGCCTTGCCGGGCAGCTGCTTCTCGAGCTGGGTCACGTATTCCTCGACCTGGCTCTTCTGCTTGCGCAGCTCGGGCAGGTTGATGGCCTGCGCTAGCTTGTTGCGGAAGTCTTCCTTGAGCGCCGGCTCGCGACCGCGCTCGGCATCGAGATTGGTCTGAACATCGGACAGCAGCAGGAACCAGCCCACCGCCACCACCGCCACCACCACGGCGGCAAAGGCGGCCAGACGCGGCAGCAAAGGCCATTGCCCCGGCTCGTTGGGATTGAGGCCGCGAAACTGATCGGCCGCGTCCTCGAACAAGGCGTTCAGGTCGATATTGATAGAGGGGAGTTTTTTGCTCGCCATGGCAGATCCGGATCAGGTCGGCTTCTTGGGCGCGCTCGCGGCGCCTTCACGCGCCTCGGGCTGCTGCGCCTTGATCGAAACACGCATGGAAAACTCGAACAGCCGCTGTCGCACGCGTGTGTTGGTGCTCAGATTGGCCAGCTTGATCTCCACCAGCTCGGGCTTTTCCAGCCACTCAGAGCTGTTGGCGGTATTGCGCAGGAGCTCCGAGACGCGCTCGTTGGTTTGCGCGATGCCGGTGAGCGTGACCACCTTGTCAGCTTGACGGATGCTGGTCAGGTAAATGCCCTCGGGCGTATGGCGGGCCAGATCGTTGAGCAGATGCACCGGCGTGTTGCGATCGGTCTGCAGATCCTCAACCGCACGCTGGCGCGACTTCAAGGCTTCGATTTCCGAACGCAGATTGGCAATGTCCTTGATCTGCAATTCCAGACGAGCGATCTCGGTGCCCAGATACTGGTTGCGCGCGATCTGCTCATCGGTGAGGTGAATCAGCAGCATCCAGATCGCGCCCACGACGCCCGCGCCCGCCAGGGCCGCCATGCCCATGCCGACGAAGAAGGCCTGCTTGCGGCGCTTGCGCTTTTCTTCCCGGTGGGGAAGCAGGTTGATCAGAATCACTGGAAGAACCTCCGCATCGCCAAACCGCAGGCGGTCAGGTAGGCGGGCGCCTCCCGGCGCAGCTTGGCCTCGCGCACCGCAGAGCCCAGGGCCATGTTCTCAAAGGGATTGGCCACCATGCAGGCAAAGCCCGTGAGCTCGGTCACGCGCTCCTTCAAGCCATTGAGCGTCGCCGTGCCGCCGGCCAGCATCACGTAGTGCACCTTGTGGTGCGGGGTGCTGGTGAAGAAATACTGCAGGGCACGCCCGATTTCCTGAGACAGGCTGTCCACAAAGGGATTGAGCACCGCGGTCTCGAAATCCTCCGGCAAATCACCGGACAGTTTCTTCTGCTCGGCCTCCTCAAAGGAGAAACCATACTGGCGCGAGATCAGCTGGGTCAGCTGCGAGCCGCCGAAGGCCTGATCGCGGTCGTACAGCATCTCGTCATCGCGCAGCACCTTGAGGCTGGTGGTGTCGGCGCCAATTTCGAACAGGGCCACCAGCGCATCCTTGCCCTCGCCGGGCAGGTTGGCGATCAGTCGACCCATGGCCATGCGGGAGGCATGCGACTCGATGTCCAGCACCGCGGGACGCAGGCCGGCCGCTTCGGCCAGGCCCTGGCGGTCCTGCACCTTGTCCTTGCGCGAGGCGGCAATCAGCACCTCGACATCACCGACCGAGGTGGGACTTGGCCCGATGACGCAGAAGTCCAGACTCACCTCGTCCAGCGAGAAGGGGATGTACTGGTTGGCCTCGGCCTCGACCTGGATCTCCAGCTCTTCCTCGCGCAGCCCGGCGGGCAGCATGATCTTTTTGGTGATCACAGCGGACTGGGGCATGGCGAGCACCGCGTCGCGGGTGCGGGTGCCACTGCGGGCCACCACACGACGCACGGCGTCTGCCACCTCGTCAAATTTCTCTATCTGGCCGTCCGTGATCCAGCCACGCTCAAACGGCTCGGACGCGAAACGCTCCAGCACCATCTCGCCGCTGGCACTCTGGCTCAGCTCCACCAGCTTGACGCTGGACGAACTGATATCCAGGCCAATCATGGGCGGATGCTTGCGACCCAACAGCACGTCAAGAAATCCCATGACGCTTGTTCCCCCAAATCCGGCCCCAACACGCTTCAGGAGTGCCGATGACTATTAATAAGTTACTTGAATGCTAGCAGCAAAGCCCTTGACGGCCCGAGGCTTTCCCGCCACAGCAGGTAACACCACGTTGCGAACCATACACGCTGGGCGCGAATTGAAAGCCGGGAAAAACAGCCTGTTTGCCCCGACTTGAATCCTTGATCGCCCTCCTGGTGACGTATTCACGCTCGCCACGAATCCGGTGGTGGGCCTTCCTATAATCGCCGCCAGCCATCCGGAGGCCCATGAGCGACCCCAAGAAAAAGACCCCTCAGCGCGCTTCGTCTGAGTCCGAACACCCCTCCCATACCGCCCACCCTGCCCTGAGCTTCCTGGGGCGAAGCTTGGCTTGGCTGCTGGGCCTGGCGGTCGCCGGTGTGACGGCGGTGCTGATCCTGGTCGGCCTGGGTCTGGCCATGGCCTACCCCAACCTCCCCGACATCCAGGGTCTGACCGACTATCGCCCCAAGCTGCCGCTGCGCGTCCTCTCGGCGGAGGGCACGCTGCTGGGCGAGTTTGGCGAGGAGCGCCGCAACTACCTGCCGGTGCAGGAGATCCCCAAGGTCATGAAGGACGCGGTGCTGGCCATCGAGGATGCGCGCTTCTACCAGCATGGCGGCGTGGACTATCTGGGCGTGATCCGCGCCGGGCTGGCCAATGTCAGCGACTCCCGCAGCCAGGGCGCCTCCACCATCACCATGCAGGTGGCGCGCAATTTCTACCTGAGCAGTGAGAAAACCTTTGTACGCAAGATCTACGAGATCCTGCTGGCGCTGAAGATTGAGAACGCCCTGCCCAAGGACAAGATTCTGGAAATCTATATGAACCAGATCTTCCTGGGTCACCGCGCCTACGGCTTTGCGGCGGCCAGCGAGGTCTATTTCGGCAAGCAGCTCAAGGACATCAGCATTGCAGAGGCCGCCATGCTGGCCGGACTGCCCAAGGCCCCCTCGGCCTACAACCCGATCAGCAATCCGCGCCGGGCCACGGTGCGCCAGCGCCACATCATCGACCGCATGCTGGAAAACGGTTTCATCAGCGAGGAACAGCATCTGGAGGCCAAGGCCCAGAAGCTGCGCTACCGGCCGCAGATGAGCGAGAACACCACCCACGCGGAATATGTGGCCGAACTCGCCCGCCAGATGATCTTCAACCAGTATGGCGAAGACACCTACAGCCGCGGCCTCAATGTCTACCTGACCATACGCGCCGACGAGCAGATGAGCGCCTACCGCGCCCTGCGCCGGGGCATCATGGACTACGAGCGCCGCCAGGTCTATCGCGGGCCCGAGGCCTTTGTGGACCTGCCCGCCGACCCCGCCGACCTGGATGCGCGCGTGGCCGAGGCCCTGTCCGACCATCCTGCCAATGACGAACTGCTGCCCGCCGTGGTGCTGTCGGCCGACCCCAAGAAGGTGGTGGCCGCGCTTCAGAACGGTGACAGCATCGAGATCACGGGCGAGGGCCTCAAGCCCGCCACCTCGGGTCTGAGCGACAAGGGCAACCCCAAGACCCGCATCCGCCGGGGCGCCGTGATCCGCGTGCTGCAGACCGGGGGCAACAAGCCCTACTGGACCATCACCCAGCTGCCCGAGGTCGAGGGGGCCTTTGTCTCGCTGGACCCGCGCAACGGCAATGTGCGCGCCATGGTGGGCGGCTTCGACTACGCGAAGAACAAGTTCAACCATGTGACCCAGGCCTGGCGCCAGCCGGGCTCCGCCTTCAAGCCCTTCATCTACTCGGCCGCGCTGGAAAAGGGTTTCACGCCCAGCACGGTGGTCAACGACGCCCCCCTTTTCTTTGATGCCAGCACCACGGGCAGCCAGCCCTGGGAGCCCAAGAACTATGACGGCACCTTCGAGGGGCCCATGCCCCTGCGCAAGGCCCTGGCCAAGTCCAAGAACATGGTCTCGATCCGGGTGCTGCAGTCCACCGGCGTACATTTCGCCCAGGACTGGGTAGGCCGCTTTGGCTTCGAGGCCGAAAAGCACCCGGCCTATCTGACCATGGCACTCGGCGCCGGTTCCGTGACCCCCATGCAGATGGCGCAGGGCTACGCCGTCTTCGCCAACGGCGGTCATCTGCTCACGCCCCGGCTGATTGCCAAGCTGACCGACGACAAGGGCCGGCTGCTCTACGAAGCACCCGCACTCAGCGCCGCGGACACCCCGCAGGTCATTGAGCCCCGCAACGCCTTTCTGATGAGCCAGCTGCTGCAAGAGGTCACGCGCAGCGGCACCGCGGCCCGCGCCCAATCCACGCTCAAGCGCCCGGACCTGTACGGCAAGACCGGCACCACCAACGACTCCATGGACGCCTGGTTTGCCGGTTACCAGCGCGAGGTGGTGGCCGTGGTCTGGATTGGCTACGACCAGCCGCGCAAGCTGGGCAGCCGTGAGACGGGCGGCGGCCTGTCCCTGCCGGTGTGGATCGAGTACATGGGCTACGCCCTGCGCAATGTGCCGGTGGCCGAGTACGCCGCGCCCGAGGGCGTGGTCCAGCTCAATGGCGAGTGGTACTACGACGAGTACTCGGGCAATGAGGGCGTGCGCAGCCTGAACAACGAGGCAAGCTTGCCCAAGGAGGCCAGCCCCGAGGAAAAGAAGAGCATCCTCGACCTCTTCAAGCGCTGATCGGCGCTCAGCGCCACGCCCTCAAGCCCCGCACCGCGGGGCTTTTTCTTGGGCCGATCAGCGCGCTCTCAGGCTGGCGTGAAGGCCAGCGGACGGCCCGCCTGGGCGCTGGCCGCCTCGGACAGCAGGGCCAGGAATTCACGCCCCTCGCGCTCCAGCCAGCGGCCGTCCACATGGCGGAAGTGGTAGCCGCCCTGGCGCGCCGCCAGCCACAGCTCCTGCAGGGGCGGCTGGGTGTTCAGCACGATCTTGCTGCCATTGGGGAAGGACAGCTCCAGCAGGCCACCGCTGCGATGCGTGTCGATATCGATCACGTCGGCCTCCAGCCAGGCGTCGATCTGGGCCTCCACCCGCGCCAGCAGGGCGTGGGTCTGGGCGTGGTAGTCGGCATCGCTGAGCGGCGTGGCGGCAGGAGCGGTCATAAACTCGCGGGCATGAAGATGAACACAAAGAAGTCCGCAAGTGTAGGTCCGCGCGCACAGCGCGCCCTGGGCCTGGCCCTGATGACCCTGGTGCCAGTGCTGCTGGTCGGCTGCGGCCAGAAGGGGCCGCTCAAGCTGCCCGCCCCCGCCCAGCCGGCCAGCGCGGCCAGCCCGGCACCGCGCTAGGCGGCCACCGGGACCGGGGACGGACTCAGATCCGTCCTTCCTCAACCGCGTGGCAGGCCACGCGCACGCCCTTGAACTCGCTCAGCGCCGGGCGCTCGCTCTTGCAGCGGGCATTGGCATGCGGGCAGCGCGGATGGAAGCTGCAGCCGCTGGGCGGATTGAGCGGGTTGGGCACCTCACCCTGCACCGGGGTGCGGGCACGCCCGGTCATATGGATGTCGGGAATCGCATCCAGCAGCATGCGCGTGTAGGGGTGGCGCGGCGCGCTGAAGAGCTGGGCCTTGTCGGCCACCTCCACGAGGCGCCCCAGGTACATCACGCCCACCTGATCCGCCACATGGCGCACCACCGCCAGGTTGTGCGAGATGAAGAGGTAGGTCAGACCCTGCTGGCGCTGCAGATCCTTCATGATGTTGAGCACCTGGGCCTGCACCGACACGTCCAGGGCCGAGGTCGGCTCGTCGCAGACCAGGAACTCGGGCTGGGTGGCCAGGGCGCGGGCGATGGAGATGCGCTGGCGCTGGCCGCCGGAGAACTGGTGCGGGAATTTCTCGGCATCCACCGGTGAGAGGCCCACCGAGCGCAGCAGCTCGCCCACGCGCTCGCGCAAGGCCTCGGGCTTGCTGACCAGGCCATGCTCGCGCAGGGGCTCGGCAATGATGTCCTGCACCTTCCAGCGCGGGTTCAGCGAGGCATAGGGATCCTGGAAGATCATCTGCATGCGCCGGCGCAAGGCCTGGCCCCCAGGGCCGGCCAGGGTCTGGGCGGTATCGGTGCCGTCAAAGCACACCTTGCCACGAGTGGGCTTGTACAAGCCCACCAGCAGACGCGCCACCGTGCTCTTGCCACAGCCCGACTCGCCCACCAGGGCCAGGGTCTTGCCCTTCTCGATGGAAAAGCTCACGCCGTCCACGGCATGGACAAAGGCCTTGGGCTTGCGCTCCACCACCCGGTTCAACCAGGGCGGCGAGACATCGAAGATCTTGGCCAGGTCCTGGACTTCGACCAAAGCGTTGCTCATACAGCGGCTTCCTTGTGGGCGGCTTGATGCAGCCAGCAGGCCGCACGCGTGGCGGCCACCGGCATCAGTTCGGGGCGTTCGACGCGGCAGCGCTCGAACACCTTGGGGCAGCGCGGGTTGTAGGCGCAGCCGGTGGGGATGGCGTTCAGGCGCGGCATGGCGCCATCGATCTGCAAGAGGCGCTCGCGATCCTCGTCCATGGCGGGGATGGAGCCCATCAGACCCACCGTGTACGGGTGCGCCGGCTTGTGGATCACATCGTGCACCGGGCCGATCTCGGCCACGCGCCCCGCGTACATCACGGCCACGCGGTCGCAGGTCTCGGCGATCACGCCCATATCGTGGGTCACCAGCATCACGGCCGCCCCCTGCTCCTTGCACACGCGCTTGAGCAGGGAAATGATCTGCGCCTGGATGGACACGTCCAGCGCCGTGGTGGGCTCGTCCGCCACGATCAGCTTGGGCTCGGCCGCCAGGGCCAGGGCAATCACCACGCGCTGGCGCATGCCGCCCGAGAACTGATGCGGGTACTGGTCGATGCGCGCTTCAGCCGCCGGGATGCCGGTCTGCTTGAGCAGGTCGATGGCGCGGGTGCGTGCCTGGGCCTCGGTCAGCGGCAGATGGGTGGTGATGGTCTCGATCAGCTGACGCCCCACGGTGTAGAGCGGGTTCAGCGAGGTGAGCGGGTCCTGGAACACGGCGCCAATCTGGCGGCCGCGGACCTTGCGCATTTCCTCGTAGGGCAGGTTGTCGATGCGGCGGCCCTCCAGCAGGATCTCGCCGCTGGCAATGCGCCCCGGGGGGTCGAGCAGGCCAATGATGGACGCGCCGGTGAGGGACTTGCCCGCGCCGGACTCGCCCACCACGCCCAGGATCTCGCCCGGCGCGATGTCAAAGCTGATGTCGTCCAGGGCCAGCAGGGTGCCGCGCCGGGTCGGGAACTCGACACGCAGATTGCGGACTTGAAGAAGAGGTGCAGTCATGGCGTTAGTCAATCAGCGCAGACGAGGATTCAGGGCATCACGCAGCCAGTCGCCCAGCAGGTTCACCGACAGGGCGATCAGCACCAGCATCACGCCGGGCCAGATGGTGATCCACCACTCACCCGAGAACAGGAAGTCATTGCCAACGCGGATCAGGGTGCCCAGCGAAGGACTGGTGGGGGGCACGCCCACGCCCAGGAAGGACAGGGTGGCCTCGGTGATGATGGCGGCCGCCACCTGGATGGTGGCCAGCACCAGCACCGGCCCCAACACATTGGGCAGCACATGCTTGCGCATGATGCGCAGCGGGCTCACGCCAATCACGCGCGCGGCCTGCACATATTCCTTGTTGCGCTCCACCAGGGTGGAACCGCGCACGGTGCGGGCGTACTGCACCCAGCCGGTCAGGGAGATGGCGAGAATCAGCACCGCAAAGGCCAGGGTGTCGTGCGCGTTGGGAAACATGGCCCGGCCCACACCGTCGATCAGCAGTGCGATCAGGATGGAGGGGAAGGACAGCATCACATCGCAGACGCGCATGATGAAGGCATCCACCTTGCCGCCCACAAAGCCGGCCAGCAGGCCCAGGCCCACACCGATCAGCACCGACAAGGCCACCGATGCCAGGCCCACGAAGAGCGAGATGCGGGCGCCATACATCAGGGCCGAGAGAATGTCGCGCCCCTGGTCATCGGTGCCCAGCAGGTACTTGGCATTGCCCTCGTCCATCCAGGCCGGGGGCAGGCGGGCATCCATCAGCTCCAGCGAGGCCAGATCGAAGGGATTGTGGGGGGCCACGAACTCGGCAAAGAGCGCGCAGAAAATGCAGATGAAGGCGATCACCGCCGCGATGATGGCGGTGGGCGAATTGCAGAACGAGTGCCAGACATCGCCGTCAAAGAAGCGCTTGAGGGCGCCTGGCGCGGCACCGGCCGGGGCGGGAGAACTGCTCATGGGTGGTTCACTCCGAAAGCGAAGAAGTCAGGGGCAGACCCTGCTCCACGAGGGCAGCGAGTAGCGCGCCGCCCAGGGGCAGGATCTCGTCATTGAAGTCGTAGCGGGGGTTGTGCAGGCTGCAGGCACCGCTGCCATCGGCCGCGGCCTGGCCAATGCGCAGATAGGCACCGGGCTTGACCTGCAGCATGAAGG
>NZ_JBKCLH010000131.1:0-16383 GCF_046300915.1 Roseateles sp.
CTAGCGGGCCTGGGCGCCAAGGACTTGGCGGGCGCGGGCGTCGCGGTCGTTGCGCGCGCCAACACCGGTGCGGCCGCTGCGCGCGAAGCCCTGGGCTTGTGGCTGGCCACGGCAGGCAGAGTATGGGCGGCGCTGCTGCTGATGCGGAACTTGTCCACCGCTTGGGCCAGACGCTCAGCCTGGTCCTTGAGACTCTCGGCCGCGGCGGCCGACTGCTCGACCAGGGCTGCGTTCTGCTGGGTCATCTGGTCCAGCTGGGACACGGACTGGTTCACCTGACCGATGCCGTCGCTCTGCTCGCTGGCGGCCGCGGTGATCTCTCCGATGATGTCCGTCACACGCTGCACGCTGGCGACGATATCGTTCATCGACGTGCCGGCTTCCTGCACCAGGCGGGCACCGGTCTCGACGCGCTCAACGCTGGCGCCAATCAGAGTCTTGATCTCCCGCGCCGCTTCCGCTGAGCGCTGGGCCAGGGAACGCACCTCGCCGGCCACCACCGCGAAACCGCGGCCCTGCTCGCCCGCGCGGGCCGCTTCCACCGCGGCGTTCAGCGCCAGGATATTGGTCTGGAAGGCAATGCCGTCGATCACGCCGATGATGTCGCTGATCTTCTTGGAGCTGGTGTTGATCTCGTCCATGGTCGAGACGACCTGGTTCACCACATCACCGCCCTTGGCTGCTGCCGAGAAGGCGCTGGACGCCAGTTGGTTGGCCGTGCGGGCGGAGTCGGCCGTCTGCTTGACGGTACCGGTGAGCTCCACCATCGAAGACGCGGTCTGCTGCAGATTGCCGGCGGTCTGTTCCGTGCGGCTGGACAGGTCCTGATTGCCGCTGGCAATTTCCACCGAAGCCGTGCGGATGCTGTCGGCCGAGGTGCGCAGCTGGCCCACGAGGTTCTGCAGTGAGCTCTGCATGTTCTGGAGCGAACTCATCAGGTGCGAGGCCTCATCCTCGCCCTCGACCGGCTTGGACGTCAGGGTCAGATCGCCTTTGGCGATGGCTTCCGCAAGTACCTTGGCATCGGCAAGCGGGCTGCAGATGCTGTGCATGTTCAGCAGGGTCAGCGGGACGACCACGGCAGCCGCCAGAACAAGCACCACGATGAAGGCCGTCAACACACGTCCCTGCGTGGATTCGGCGCGCTGCTGGGCCGAACCGGCTTCGTTCTCCAGAGCCGCACGCAGCTCCTCGATCAGCTTCTCGGCGGAAGCGACGTCTTCCTTGGCGCGGGACAGCAGCTTGTCGGCCACGGCCGCGTTGTCATAGCCGCCGGCTTCCAGCTGGGCCAGTACCGGCTGCGCCTTGCTGGCATAGCCGTCCAGCAGGGTGAGTACCTGAGCCATCTTGGACTTGTCGGCCCCGGACTCGCCCTGGCCGAGCTGCTTGCCGATGTCGGCAATGGTCTTGCGGCTGCCATCCCACTTGGCATGGACCTGCTTGACCACCTCAGGCTTCTCGTAATTGATGATCATGTCCTTCTCGTAACGCCGCATCTCGCCCATGGCATGGACGAGACGGGTCACGAGATTGGCTTCACGCACGGAGTTCTCGGCGAACTGCTTGGTCTGATCCCGCATGGAGTTCATGCCCAGCAGACCCACGCTGCCCACCGCCAGCAGCAGCGCCAGCACCATCGCGATCGCGCCGATCATCCGTGTGCGGATGCTGAATCGGCGTAGCAAGGCGCTCATCGTCATTGTTCTATTCCTCTACTTCGAAAAACTCTTCGCTCAATGGCGCGAGCGGCGCACCAAACTGCCCACATCAAGAATGAGGGCCACGCGGCCATCGCCCATGATGGTGGCGCCGGAGACATCGTGCACCTTGCGGTAGTTGGCCTCCAGGTTCTTCACCACCACCTGCTGCTGGCCCAGGAGCTCATCGACCAGCAAGGCCACGCGGCCACCTTCGGCCTCGACCACCACCATGATGGAGCTGACATGTTCAAAGTCGAACCGCGGGACGTTGAAGACCTGCTCGAGTTCCACCACGGGCATGTATTCGTCGCGGACCTCGACCACGCGGCCGGTGCCGGCCACAGTCTTGATGGTGCCTGACTGGACTTGGAAGGACTCGACCACCGAGCTCAGCGGCAGGATGTAGACCTCTTCACCCACGCCCACGCTCATGCCGTCCATGATGGCCAGGGTCAGGGGCAGGCGCACCGAGACCTTCATGCCATAACCTTCGGCGGAGTCGATCTCGACGGTGCCGCCCAGCGAGGTGATGTTCTTCTTCACCACATCCATGCCCACCCCGCGGCCCGACACATCGGTCACCTGGTCGGCGGTGGAGAAGCCGGGGGCAAAGATGAGGCCCCAGACATCCTGGTCGCTCATGCTGTCCGGCGCGTCGATGCCCTTCTCGCGCGCCTTCTTGATGAGCTTCTCACGGTTCAGGCCGCGGCCATCGTCGCGCACCTCGATCACGATGGAACCACCCTGATGGGACGCGACCAGGGTGATGGTGCCCTGTTCCGGCTTGCCTTTGGCCACGCGCTCGGCCGGTGTTTCGATACCGTGATCGCAGCTGTTGCGCACCAGGTGGGTCAAGGGATCGGTGATCTTCTCGACCAGACCCTTGTCCAGCTCGGTGGCCTCGCCTTGCGTGACCAGCTCCACCTTCTTGCCCAGCTTGGCCGCCAGGTCCCGAAGCATGCGCGGGAAACGGTTGAAGACTCCCGACATGGGAATCATGCGGATGGACATCACCGATTCCTGCAGGTCGCGCGTATTGCGCTCCAGATCGGCCAGTCCGGAGGCGAGTTGCTGGTACAGGCTCGGATCCACGTTGCGGCTGTTCTGGGCCAGCATGGCCTGGGTGATGACGAGCTCACCAACCAGATTGATCAGCTGATCCACCTTCTCCACGGACACGCGCAGCGTGCTCTGGTCCATGCCGCCAGCGGCGGGCTTGGCGTCGGGGCGTGCTGCAACCGGCTTGGCGGCCGTGGTGACGGCGGCACTGGGCTTGGGCGCTTCGGCGCCGCTTGCCTTGAGCTCGGTACTGGCGGAAGGGGGCACGCCTGGGGCGTCTTCAAAGAAGCCGTAGCCCGGATCCTTGTCCTTGTCTTCGGCCTGGGCCGGGGGCGCGCCGGGCGCGCCTTCGTGAAAGCCGAATCCCTGGCCCAGCGGCATCAGCTTGACTTGTTCGCGCGCCACATGGAAGGTGAACAGGTCCAGCAGATCGTTGTCCGAGCTGCTGGTCAGCACCTTGAAGCGCCGCATGCCGTCGGCGGCCTGACCCGCGTCCAGTGGCTCGATGGTTCCGAGATCAGTGATCTCCTTAAACAGCTCCACCAGATTGTTGGCAAGCTCCGGATCGGCGAGCGGCCCCACCTGCAGCTCCAGCAGGCGAGCATCGGTCTTGAGCGCTGGGGCAGCCGCAGGAGCGCTGCTCGCGACGGCGGCCGGAGCCGGTGCCGGTGCGGGGGGCGGTGCACTGCCCGCCTTGCCTTCGACATGGCCTCGGATGCTGTTGAGCAGCTCGGTGGTGTCCACGGGGTCGGCGCCCGAGCCCTGATGGCGGCCCAGCTGGGCGCGCAGCGCGTCGCCCGACTGCAGCAAGACGTCGACCATGGCCGCGGTGGGCTGCAACTCGTGACGGCGCAGCTTGTCGAGCAGGGTCTCCATCTGATGGGTGAGCTCGGCAACGTCGGAGAAGCCGAACGTCGCGGCCCCGCCCTTGATCGAGTGCGCGCAGCGGAAGATGGCGTTCAGCTCTTCGTCGTCGGCCTCATCGACATTCACGTTCAGGAGCAGCTGCTCCATATTGTCGAGGTTCTCATTGGCTTCTTCGAAAAAGACCTGGTAGAACTGGCTCAGATCAATGCCGGCACTCAGGCTTGCGCCTTCAGAGGTCATCTCTCCCATCTTTTCACTCCTCGTGGGGATGCAGACTTCAGCGGATCACCTTGCCGATCACTTCGATCAGCTTGGCCGGATCAAAGGGCTTGACCAGCCAGCCCGTGGCACCGGCGGCGCGGCCAGCCTGCTTCATCTGGTCGCTGGACTCGGTGGTCAGGATCAGGATGGGCGTGGACTTGAACTTTGGGTTGTCCCGCAGTTTCTTGGTCAGGCTGATGCCATCCATGCGCGGCATGTTCTGGTCGGTCAAGACCAGGTCAAAGTCGCGCGTGCCCGCTTTTTCCCAGGCGTCCTGCCCGTCCACCGCCTCCACCACATTGAACCCGGCGTTCTTGAGGGTGAAGGAGACCATCTGGCGCATCGAGGCCGAATCGTCCACAGCAAGGATTGAATGCATCGCTCTCTCTCCGGATAACAAGCTGATATCGGTTGAACTTTAAGAATCTTTAGAACAGTTCGACGGACCCCGCGTCCATCTCGTCCTGAGTCACGGGATTGGGGCGCAGGGGCGCAATCTCGACGACCGTTGTGCCATCTTCATCGTCGCCGAAGGTGTCTCTGGCCAGCTGGTCCTGGCAGTTGCGCAGACGCTGACTGGTATGCGCGATCAGCTGGGTTGCCATGTCCTGGAATTGCAGCGCCGTGATGGCGCCAGCAATGTGCTCCATGATCTGGTGCAGTGCCGCCCCGTCGTCGCCGCGCTCAGCGCTTAGACGCAGCAGGTGCTGGACCTGGGACGTGGCGGCGAAGAAATGGCCGGAAAGAGCCTCGCCAGCGTCATCCAGCAGGCGCTGGAGTCGCTCCAGATCATTGGTCACCGTCATCAGGTGATCCTGCAGCTCTGCCGCAGCCAAGAGGGGGAGCATGCCCGGCTCGGCAGGGGAGGTGGTTTCATTCATCGTGATCGGCGCTCCATGCTTTTTCTGTCCTCACCCGGTGCATGCGGCGCAAGTCGGGATCCAGGCCTGGACTGTGCCGCGTGTGCTTGGGATCTTCGGCATTTCTTACAAGCCTGTCGACAGGACTAGTGGCCATAAGCAGGCCTTTTTCTCGATATTTCGGTCGTCGGCCCATAATTCCCAGCCCCGGAACTCGCCCTGAGGGCATTTTGAGGGGCGCGGAGGGCGCGGCATACCTCGGGATTGCGCTTGCCGTGAGGTGTTGCACATTCTTGGCATACTCCGGTGCCATGACGATTTCAAGCGCTGATCGCCGATTGCGCGTATTGCATGTCGAGGATTCGGAGCTCGACCACCAACTGATTCTGGCCCAGCTGCGCCGCGCCGGTTTGAGCTTGGATGTGTTGCGGGTGGATACCCTGGCCGAGGTGACCCGCTGCCTGTGCGAGCCCTGGGACGCCATCATCTCGGACTACAACCTGCCGGGCTTTTCGGGGCTGGTCGTGCTGGACATGCTCAAGGAGAGTCGGCGCGTCGTGCCCTTCGTGCTGGTCTCAGGAGAGATTGGCGAGGACACCGCCGTGGCGGCGATGCGAACGGGCGCCTCTGACTATTTACTCAAGAACAATCTGGCCCGCCTGGCGCCCGCGCTGATGCACGCCATCGAGGCCAGTGAAACCCAGCGCGCCCGCCAAGAGTCGGAGCGCGAGCTGCTCAAGTCCAAGCAGCGCCTGCACGAGCTGGCGGGTCATCTGCAGACCAGTGTGGAGATGGAGCGCGCGGCCATCGCACGGGAGATCCATGACGATGTGGGCGGCTCGCTGACCGCACTCAAGTTCGATCTGGCCTGGATGGCCCGCCATGCCCAGGATGCCGCCGTGCTGCAGCGCGTGCAGTCGGCGCTGGAGACAGTCAGCAATGCCATCGAGGCCAGCCAGCGCATCATGCACAACCTGCGGCCTGCCATTCTGGAGCAGGGGCTGGTGGCGGCGGTGCAATGGATGAGCATGCGCTTCGAGCGCCGCACCGGCATCATCACCAGCATGCGGACCAGCCATGAACAGATCCAGCTGCCGCCGGGGGTGCCTCTGGTGGCTTACCGAACGGCGCAGGAGGCATTGACCAATGTCTCCAAGCATGCCAACGCCACCAAGGTCGACATAGAACTCAGCGTGGACTCGGGCGTGCTCACCCTGGAGGTCAGCGACAATGGGCAAGGACTGTCCCCCGCCGACCTGGCCAAGGCGCGGTCCTTCGGTATCCGCGGCCTGCATGAGCGCGCAGCCACCGTGGGCGGCTGGGTGGACTTGAGCAGCAACTCGCGAGGCACGAGCCTGATCCTGTCGGTCCCCCTGGAGGCGGGTGGGGCCTTGTTGGATGATGAGGAGGCGTCACACGTGACCCATGACCCTTCTGCCTGGGGCAGCGCATGATTAAAGTGATTCTCTGCGACGACCATGCGCTGATTCGCCGTGGTATTCGCGACACCCTTTCCGATGTGGCGGATATCGAGGTGATCGGGGAGGCGGGCGACTATGGCGAGTTGCGGGCACTGATGCGTCAGCCGGGCATGGACTGCGATGTGCTGGTCTTGGACATCAATATGCCCGGTCGCAGCGGCCTGGACGTGCTGCATGTGCTCAAGGATGAGGGCGCCAGCACCCGGGTGCTGATCGTCTCCATGTACCCCGAGGACCAGTACGCCATCCGAGCCCTGAAGGCAGGTGCCTTTGGCTATGTGAACAAGGGCGGCGACCCGCAGCTGCTGGTGGCTGCCGTGCGCACCGTGGCCCAGGGGCGCAAGTATGTGACGCCCGAGATCGCGCAGATGCTGGTGGAGAGCCTGACGGCCCCCACCACCGAGCAGGCTCACCAGAAGCTTTCCGACCGTGAGTTGCAGACCCTGGTCATGATTGCCTCGGGCAAGCGTCTGTCCGACATTGCCGAGGAGCTGACCCTGAGCCCCAAGACGGTCAGTGTCTACCGGGCGCGGGTGCTGGAAAAGCTGGGTCTGGCCAACAACTCCGAACTCACGGTGTACGCCATACGCAACGGCCTGGTTCAGGGCTGAAACCCCATCAATCAGGTATCGTGGGGCTCTGAGCAGGAGAGGGGTTTCTGCTCCACGATGTGACGCAGTGTCGCCACGATGCGAGTTATGGGCGAAAGCGATTCAGACCGTCATGTTTCGGAGTTGGCGCGAGCCACGCGCCCGCGCGCCAGCCCGTCCCTGGTGCGCCGTCTCACAACGCTCAATCTGGCGGTGTTGGTTCTGACCCTGCTCCTGACGGTGCTGCTGATCGCCTCATTGACTTGGAAAGCAGCCGTGCAGCGCCAGACAGATGCCGCACAGCAGGCGGCGGGTCTTCTGGCCAACAACCTGGCCTCCATGGTGGCTTTCAACGATTTGGAGGCCATGCGGGCCGAGCTCGCGGGTTTTAGCTTTCGGCCGGACCTTGTCGAGCTGCGGCTTCTTGCCGCCAACGGGCGCGTTTTGACCGAATGGCAGAGCCCCAAACTGAAGGCACAGACGGGCTTGCTTCCAGCCCCCGAAATTGAGATTCGGGAGACCATCGAGTTCAAGGGCGAAGTGCTGGGCCAGTTGCAGCTCCGTGAGCGCCTGGACATCCTGACGCGCAGCATGCTCTGGCTGAGTCTTACCGCGGGCATCGTGATTTTGCTGGCCAGCTTGGTGGCGGCCGCGGCCTCACGCTGGGTGCAGCGGCGCGCCCTGGCGCCCATTGTGGAGTTGGGTCGCCTGGCCGAGCAGGTGGCAGCACAACAAGACTACGGCCTGCGCGCGCAGGTTCATCGGCTGGATGAGGTGGGCCGCTTGGCGCAGCGTTTCAACGAGATGCTGGCCCGCATCGAGGTCGCGCAGGAGCAGATCAACCAGCGCCTGCGTCTGGAGCAGCAGGCGGGCCAGCAGTTTCAGCAGCTCGCCCATCACGACAGCCTGACCCAGCTGCCCAACCGCCTGTTCTTCCAGGGGGCCATCCGCGAGATGGTGTCTCGTGCGCAAGCGCGCCAAGGTCTGATGGGCCTGATGTTCATTTATCTCGATAACTTCAAGCACGTCAACGACAACCACGGCCATAACGCTGGCGACGAGGTGCTGAGGGTGGTGGCGCGGCGCATGTCCGCCGTGCTGCGCCGCGGGGATCTGCTGTGTCGACTCGGCGGCGACGAGTTCGCGCTGCTGCTGCCAGAGCTTAAGGACGTCACGGTGGCCGAACAGATGGCTCAGCGGCTGATCAATTCGGTTCGCGAGCCGCTGGTGGTCGGCGGCGTGCTGATGCCCGTGGGCGCGACGGTGGGCCTGGGCTTCTTTCCGACGGACGCGCAAGATGCCGATGCGCTCTTGCAAGCTGCCGACGCTGCCATGTACGCCGCCAAGCGTGCCGGCAAGAACTGCTACCGGGGGGTCTCGCATGCGCAGGGCTAGGGCTGGCGCCGGAGGGGTGATATTGGCATTCCTGGGGGCGCTGTCCATGGGAAATGTCCGTGCCGACTTCGACCCTGATCCCACTGAGCTGAGTCTCGAGCAGCTGCTGCGCCAGGGCCTGGCGGTGGAGCCCCGCGCTGTGGTGGTCACGGCCGCCTCGCGTTTTGCGCAAAGCGCCGAGCAGGCCCCGGGGCTGACCTATGTGCTCGCGGGTGAGGAGATTCGCAGCCGTGGCCTGCGCAATCTGGCGGATGTGCTGCGGCAGCTGCCTGGTCTGTACGTCACCAGCGATGGCATCTCGACCTTTGTCGGTGCGCGTGGCCTGGGGCGCCCTGCGGATCTCAATGGGCGGCTGCTCATCCTGCTTGACGGCATGCGCTTGAACGAGAACATCTATGACGCGGCGCCCGTGGCGGAGGACTTCCCCGTGGATATCGAGGCCATAGAACGCGTGGAGTTCGCGCCCGGTCCCGGCGGCGCGATGTATGGCAGCAATGCTTTCCTGGGGGTGATCAGCATCAGCACGCGTGGTGCCGGCAAGGGCGCCGGGCTGCGTCTGCACGGGAGTGTCGATTCGCAGCGAGGCCATCGCGCGGGCGCGAATTGGTCGCGTCGCCTGGCCGATGGCGCCGAGTACGGACTGGCGCTCAGCGTCTTCGATCGTCGCAACATGTTCGTGCCCATCGATGAGCCGGCATTTCAGACCCCGCTCGCCAGGCAGCTCACCTGGGAGCGCAGCAGCAAGCTCGCGGCCTTCTGGAACTGGGAGGGCTTGCAGCTGCGACTGGGCATGAGCAGCTACAACCGGGGCTCGCCGCGCGTCATGGGCCGCCAGGCTGAGCCGGAGCTCGGGCAGTCCAACGACGTCAACGACCATGGCTTTGTCCAGCTGGCCTATGAGACGCAGCTCGGCGAAGGCTGGGATGTGGGGCTGCGTTGGTCGGCCCAGGTGTTGCGCTATCGCAATGATCTACCTTTTCGGCTGGACACCGGCGAGACAGGACGCTTGCGCTTTCAGGCGCTCGGGCAGTGGCGCCATGCCGAGTTTCAGCTGGGCCGCCAGCTCGATCGTGAGCATCGCCTGAGTCTGGGCGTCGAGATTCAGGACGATGACAGGCAGGATCTGGAGTTCCGCGTCGTGGGCGACACGCCGCTGCAGAGCTATCAGCAGCAGGGGCACCGACTGGGGCTTTACGTGCAGGACGAATGGGCCCTCGCGCCCGGACATCGCTTGGTGCTGGGCATGCGGGCGGATCGAGGTGATGAAGCCGGTTCAGCGCGCTGGAATCCACGCCTTGCCTGGATCTGGACCGTTTCAGAGCGTTCCAGCCTGAGATGGACACTGGGCAGCGCCCACCGCGAGCCGAATCTGTATGAGCGCATGGTCAACAGCTTCGCCGAGCTGCCACAGCCCCGCCCCGAGCGGGTGCGTTCCATGGAATTCGCCTGGGACCACAGCCTGCCTTCGGGTCTGCGCTACAGGGCTTCGGTCTATGGATCTCAGCTGCGGCGCTTGATTGGCCTGGACGATGGAGGTTGGGCCTACATCAATGCCGATCCGGTGCGCAGCGTGGGACTGGAGTTCGGGCTGGAGCAGCGCTGGCGTGGCGGAGGACAGTTCGGCATGGCGCTTTCGCTGCAAGGCAGCCACGCGCAGTCGGGAGTGCGGCTCAGCAACTCGCCACAGGCCTTGCTGAAGCTGAACTACCGACTTCCCCTGAATGATCGCTGGTCCCTGGCCTGGCAGTTGCACAGCGTCAGTCGCAGATTGGCGCCAGCGGGAGACCTGCCGGGCTATGCGCAGCAGGATGTGCTCCTACGTTGGCAGATGGAGCCGGGGTGGGGGTTGGCCCTGGGCATACACAACCTCAGCAATGCCCGTGTTCTTGACCAGACCCGCCCCGATTCGTTCGTGACCCGGCAAGCCTCGCGCAGCTTGCGGCTTGGCTTGGAGTGGCAGCTGCAATGAGGGCGGGGCCTGCCATGACCGCCCGTGCCAGCCGCCTGGTCGCATATGCCTTGCTGACCCTGCTCGCGTGTCTGCCGAGCGCTGGCAGATCCAGCCCTCAGGAGGTGCAGCTCAAGGCGGCGTTCATCTACCGCTTCGCCCAGTTCACGGAGTGGCCGCCGCCACCGCTGCAGGAGTTCCACTACTGCATGGTGGGCGAGGAGGGGCCGCTCGCATCGGCCTTGCAGGCGATCAGCAGCAAGTCACAGGCCGGGGTGCCCGCGTTCTTCCGTCTCATCAAGTCCCCGAGCCAGGCAGAAGCGTGCCAGCTGCTGGTGCTTGTCGCCATGGATCGCCTGGACTGGCAGCGTTGGATGCGTGCGCTCAAGGATGAGCCTGTCCTGCTGGTGGGGGATTCGCCCGATGCTTTTCGCGCCGGGGCTGTCTTCACGCTGGTGCTCGAAACCAACGGACTGGCCTTTCGCGTCAACAACACCGAGGCCCGACGGCGCGGTCTGGTGCTCAGCTCTCAGGTGCTCAAGCTGGCACGGGAGGTGCGCTGAACGCCTTGTTCAGCTGAAGGCTTGCAGCAGCCGCTCCAGGGCCATGGAGAAAGGCGTCTGCATCAGCGGCAGGGTGGCCACCATACCCACCAGGCCCACGCTGACCGTCAGCGGAAAACCCACCGAGAACACATTGATCTGGGGCGCCACCCGGGAGATCACGCCCAGCACCAGGTTGACGAACATGAGCATGGTGATCAGGGGCAGGGCAATCCACAGACCGATGCGGAAGATCTCGGCGCCCCAGGTCTGCGGCTGGGCGGCACGCAGGAAGGCAAAGGGCTCCTGACCGATGGGGAATGCGTGGAAGCTCTGGATCACGGCCTGAATCAGCAGCAGATGGCCGTTGATCGCAATGAAGAGGAAGGCCACCATGGTGCCGAAGAAGCGTGAACTGGCCGTTCCCTGGCTGCCGGTGGCCGGGTCAAAGAAGCCGGCGTAGTTCAGACCCATCTGCAGCCCGATGAGCTCGCCCGCGAACTCCAGCGCGGCGAAGACCAGACGCACCGCAAAACCCATGGACAGCCCGATCAGCAGCTGTTGCGCCAGCAGCATGAGCAGCAGGGGCAGGTTGTCCAGCGGCACCACGGGCATGGCGGGCAGGGAGGGTTGGGCCGCCAGCGAGATGAAGACCGCCAGGCCCACGCGCACCCGCATGGGCATATTGCGTTGGCTGAAAACGGGCATCCCGGCCAGCAAGGCCAGCACACGGATGGTCGGCCAGAGCAGGGGTGTCAGCCACTCGAGCAGCTGGGCTTCGGTGACGCTGAACATCGGTCTGCGCGACTGTGCTGTCTCAGCGAGCGACGGCGTCCAAGCCTAGCCCACCACCTGGGGAATCGTCTGCAGCGTGCGCTGGATGTACTCCACCAGGGTGGTCATCATCCAGGGGCCTGCCACGGCCAGCACCAGCACGGCGGCGACGATCTTGGGCACGAAGGACAGGGTGGCCTCGTTGATCTGGGTCGCCGCCTGGAACACGCTGACCAGCACACCGACGGCCAGTACCACCAGCAGCACGGGGGCGGCCACCATCAGCAGCATGTACAGGCCTTGCTGGCCAAAGGTGAAGACTTGTTGTGCGTCCATGGTCTTGTATCTCGAGGCGCTATTGCGCAAAGCTCGCCGCCAGCGAGCCCAGCAGCAGATTCCAGCCGTCAGCGAGCACGAACAGCATGAGCTTGAAGGGCAGGGCGACCAGCACCGGTGACAACATCATCATGCCCAGGCTCATCAGCACGCTGGAGACGATCATGTCGATCACCAGAAAGGGGATGAAGATCAGGAAGGCGATCTGGAAGGCGCTCTTGAGCTCGCTGGTCACAAAGGCCGGCACCAGCACGCGAAAGGGCACGGCCTCGGGTTTGATGTCGCCCTCCAGCTTGGCCAGGCGCGCAAACAGGGCCACATCCGACTGGCGCGTCTGCTTGAGCATGAAGCCGCGCATGGGCGCCTCGGCGCGCTTGAGCGCCTCGTCAAAGCCGATCTGGCCCGTCGAGTAGGGCTGCCAGGCCTGCTCGTAGACCTTGTCCAGCGTGGGACTCATCACGAAGAAGGTCAGGAAGAGCGAGAGCCCGATGATCACCTGGTTGGGAGGCGCAGCCTGGGTGCCCAGCGCCTGGCGCATCAGGGACAGCACGATCACGATGCGGGTAAAGCCCGTCATCATCAGCAGCACGGCAGGCAGAAATCCCAGGGCCGTGAAGAAGAGCAGGGTCTGTATGGGGACCGAGTAGCTGCTGCCACCGGGGCCCTGGCCGATGACCAGGGGCAGGGTGGCCGGTGGCGGGTTGCTCTGCCCCAGGGCCGCGCCGGTGGCCAGCAGCAAGCTCAGGACCAGGGCGCTGCGAACGGCTTCAGGACGCATGGCCACCCCCCTCTTTGCGCAGCTTGTTCTTGAGCAACTGGGCGAACGGGGGCAGGGCCTGAGCGGCCTGGCCGATGGGGGTGTCGGCCTGCGGCGGCATCACATGCAGGGTGTTGAT
This sequence comes from Roseateles sp., assembly GCF_046300915.1. Lineage (GTDB taxonomy): Bacteria > Pseudomonadota > Gammaproteobacteria > Burkholderiales > Burkholderiaceae_C > Kinneretia. The sequence continues at coordinate 12,710 of NZ_JBKCLH010000131.1, forward strand.
CTGCTGGGGGCTCACGCCCAGGACCAGCCAGCGCCGGTCTTCGCCCTGGCCGACCTCCACGGTCAGCAGGCGCTGGTTGGGCGAAATCTGCAGGGCGGCCACCGTGCGCATCTGGCCCTGGGCGCTCTGGCCGCCCAGCGGCGTGCGCTTGAGCAGCCACAGCAGGGCCGGGATCAGGGCCAGGATGGCGATGAACCAGAGTAGGGGCAGGAGGTTGCTATTGCTCATGGCCCGACCATTGTGGGTCGGCAGCGCTGGCCCCAATCGCCATTGAAAGCGCCCGTTTCGGGCCTTGGTCTCGCTTTCGCCTATCCGGGGCCGCAGAAGGCTCAGGTCTTGGAGAGGCGGCGCATGCGCTCCGAGGGCGTGACGATATCGGTCAAGCGGATGCCGAACTTGTCGTTCACCACCACCACCTCGCCCTGGGCGATCAGATAGCCGTTGACCAGCACGTCCATGGGCTCACCCGCCAGTGCATCCAGCTCCACCACCGAACCTTGGGCCAGTTGCAGGATGTTCTTGATGGGGATGCGGGTGCGCCCCAGTTCAACCGTGAGCTGGACCGGGATGTCCAGGATCATGTTGATATCGCTGTTGGGGGCATTCACCGGCGTCGGGCTGAAGCTGGCGAAGCTGGCGGGCGCCACCTGCTCCGGAGCCGGCTGCACCTCCTCGGCGACGTCGGAACTCTTGGCCTCGGCCAGCGCCGCGGCCCATTCGGCCGCCATCGCGTCCTGTTCTTCTTGGGATGGGGTGTCAGGTGACATCGCGGGCTCCCAGCCAGCCCGAATCGGGACTGGTCAGCATCTTGTCAATCTTGAGGGCGTACTTGCCATTGGAGGTGCCGTAGTGGCAGTCGAACACGGGCACGCCATCGACCTTGGCCTTGATCACGGGGTCAAGATCAAGCTCAATGAAATCACCCGGCTTGAAGGCCAGCAGCTGTTCCACCGTGGCGGGGGCCGTAGCCAGCTCGGCCACCAGCTCGACCTCCGCGGCCTGGATCTGGTGCTTGAGCAGGTTCACCCAGCGGCGATCGGGCTCGGAGGAGTCGCCAACCGTGGTCGAGTACAGCACATCGCGTATGGGCTCCAGGGTGGAGTAGGGGATGCAGAAGTAGACCGTGCCGCTGGTCTCGCCGATCTCCAGCGTGAAGCTGGTGGACACCACGATCTCGCTGGGCGTGGCGATGTTCGCGAACTGGGGCTGCATCTCGGAGCGCTGATACTCCAGCTCCAGCGGGTAGATGCCGGTCCAGGCCTTGCGGTACTCGGCCGTGATCACTTCGACCAGGCGAAGAATCACGCGCTGCTCGGTGGCGGAGAAGTCGCGGCCTTCAATGCGGGCGTGGAACTTGCCAATGCCGCCGAACAGGGAGTCGATCACCGCGAACACCAGGGTGGGGTCGCAGACGATCAGGCCCGAGCCGCGCAGCGGGCGCACCGAGACGATGTTGAAGTTGGTGGGCACCACGATCTCGCGCAGGAAGGCACTGTACTTTTGCACCTTGATGCCACCGATCGCGACCTCGGGACTCTTGCGGATGAAATTGAACAGGCCGACGCGGATATTGCGCGCGAAACGCTCGTTGATGATTTCCATCGTGGGCATGCGCCCACGCACGATACGTTCCTGGCTTGCCAGGTTGTAGTCGCGTATGCCGCCAACCTGCTCCTCCTCGGCCTCGAGCTTCTGGCTCTCACCGGTGATGCCTTGGAGCAGGGCATCGACTTCGTCTTGCGAAAGAATCTGCTGGTTCATTGCACGATGAAGCTGGAGAACAGCACATTGGTGACGGGGTTGTAGACCGGCGCGCGACGCTTCTTCTTTTTCTTCTTGGGTTCTTCGCTGCTCGCTTCCTCGTCCTCGTCCTCGATCTCAATGCCCAGAGGGCGCACCGACTCGCGCATGATCTCGCGCGCCAGCTTCTCCTTGCCCTCGCGCGAGAGCAGCTCGGCCGAGGTCTTGTAGGACAGGGTCATCAGGATATTGCTGCGTATGGCCGGCATATAGGCCTTGAGCTGGTCGGCAAACTTCGGGTCGGCCACTTCCAGGGTCACGCCCACCTGGGCAAAGCGGTCCACGTCCTTGTCGGCCAGATTGACCGTGAAGGGCTCCAGAGGCACGAAGACGGGCGGTGTACCGGGCTTGGGCGGCGCCGGGGCAGGCACATGGGCAGCCGCCTGGGCTTCTTCCTCACCTTCGCCCTCGGCGGCAGGCTTCTTCTTGAGCAGCAGCACGGCCGCAACCCCGCCCACCACCAGCACCAGCACGAGGGCGACGATGATGATGAGCTTTTTCTTGCCCCCTCCGGCGGGGGCAGCCTCGGGGGCGGCAGCGGTGGCCATGAAGACTCCTTGATCAGAGGCGGAGGGGCCCAGCCTGGCCCAACCGCTCATGCATTCCCATTATTCGCAAGCGAGGCTCGAAGCATGCATCAAAAAGCCGCCCCAAAGCATCGATGTTCATCAGGCGTAAAGATCCACCATGCCGCGCGCACGTGCGGGAGGCCTGGGTGTGCTGCTGACTGGCGGGCTGCCGGCTTCCAGCGCCTCGCCGCCGCCGCCCTCTCGTGACCGGCCGCTGCGGCTGCCTTCACCCTGCTGGGATGAGGCGCCCTCGCGCTCACGTTGTTGCTGGAAGACGCCGCCGCCACTGAGCGTCAGGCCGTTGTCGCGTAGCGCACTGGCCAGTTCGGGCAGGCTGCGTTCCAAAACCGCGCGGGTCTCGGCCTGGTCGCTCATGAAGGAAATCTGGGCCTGCTGGCCGTCCACCACGATCTGGATCTGCACCGGCCCCATCTCGGCCGGATTCAGATGCAGCTCGGCGCGCTGCACGCCCTCGCTGGTCAGCACGCTCAGGCGGGCGGCCATCTCGGGTGCAAATTCCGGGCTGTGCAGCTGCGGGCTCAGGCTCAGCACGGCAGGCGGCTGGCCGGAGGCCTCGCTGCTGCCGGTGCTGGATTGCAGCCCCTGAAGACCTTGCAGGGCTTCAAAGGGCAGGGTCTGGGCCTGCTCCAGCTTGGCGGCGAAACTCGAACGTCCGCCCTCAGTCATGCCGGCCGCCAGCTGTATCGTCCCCTGTTCCTGATCCAGGCCTGCCTGGCCCAGCGGGGTGTCCGCCGATGCAGCGGCCGACAGCTCGGGCGAGGAGGACTGGCCGGCCTTGTCCAGGCCTTCAAGCCCGGTGCTCAGGCCTGCGCTGCGGCGCGTGCCGGGCTCAACCGGTACTGCACTGTCGGTCGCCGAACCAGTCTGGTCCGTCCCCACCAGAGCGGCATCCTGCAATGCAGGATCGAGCGCGGTGGCGCTGCCCCATCCCACCGGCGTCGGCGCCGGGTTCAGGCTCTGGCCGGAGGCCGCCAGCATGGCGGCCAGTGCCCCATCCGGGCCTGGGTTGGCGGTATTGGCCAGCTCGCGATCTTCAGCGGCGGGCTTGCTGCTGGCTTCGCCCAGGCTGCGCGAGCCCGGCTCGGCCGCGCTGTCCTTCTGGGTGCGGGCGCGGGCGCGCTGCTCTGCCTCGTTCGCGCCCTGAGCGGTCTTGGCGGTGCCGGTGTTCGCGCCCTGCGGCTTGCGGCCGGCCGACTCGTTGCTGCGGGATGCGGCGCGGGACTCAGCCGGCTTGCTCTCGGGCTCACGAGACTCGGCCGGTCGTGGTGCGGGGCTGGGCCGGGA
>NZ_JBKCLH010000132.1:0-5647 GCF_046300915.1 Roseateles sp.
GGCCGAAGGTGAGCGCACGCGCGCTGTTGTCGGCCAGCATGTCGGCCACGATGAAGACGCTGCCCGCCTCGCCCACGCGCCGCGCCGGCGTGCGCGCGCCCAAGGGCCGCAGCTCGCCGCCATTGGCCAGGGCGCGGTAGGCATTGGTGAGCGCGGCCAGGCTGATGTCGGGGCTGCCCAGGGCCAGGGAGTCGCCGTAATAGCCGCCGGTCTCGCTGAGCTGCAGGCCCCAGGCGTTCAGGCGCTGGAAGAGCGCGTCCGCGCCCAGCATGGCACCCACGCGCACGGCCGGCACGTTCAGGCTGTTGCCCAGGGCTGCACGGGTGCTGACCCAGCCGCGGAAGTCGCGGTCGTAGTTCTGCGGCAGATAGAGGCCGTGGCCGGTGGCGATCTGGGCGGGGGAATCGTCCAGCAGGCTGGCGGCCGTGATCAGGCGCTTCTCCAGCGCCAGCTGGTAGACAAAGGGCTTGAGGGTGGAGCCGGGCTGGCGCCGCGCCAGCACGCCGTCCACCTGGGCCGCGCTGGAGAGCTCGCCGCCGCTGGAGCCCACCCAGGCCAGCACCTCGCCGCTGGCGTTGTCCAGCACCAGCACCGCGCCGTCTTCCACCTGGCGGCCGGCCAGCTCACCCAGCTGGCGCTTGAGCGTGTTCACGGCCAGGCGCTGCAGGCGCGCATCCCGGCTGCTGCGCTGGGCGGCCGGCCCCTCGGCACGCAAGACCTGGCGCGCATAGTGCGGCGCCAGCTGCTCGCCCAGGGGCATGCCGGCGCGCCGCGCCAGGGCTGCCGCCAGCTGCGCTTCAGCCCCCGCGCAGCCCAGGCCCTGCTCCTTGAGCACGGCGCAGGCGCGCTGCGCCACCTGGGCGGGCCGCGCATTGGGCGCACGCAGCAGGGCCGCGGCCAGGGCCGCCTCCTGCGCGTCCAGCCCGGCCGGCAGCTTGCCGAACAAGACCTGGGACAGGGCGTGTATGCCCACCAGCTCGCCGCGGAAGGGCACGCGGTTGAGATAGGCCTCCAGGATCTGGGCCTTGCTCCAGCGCGCCTCCAGCTGCTTGGCCACCACCACCTGGCCCAGCTTCTGCGCCAGGCTGCGGCCGCCCGTGGGGCGGCTCAGGTCCTCGTCGATCAGACCTGCCAGCTGCATGCTCAGCGTGGAGGCACCGCGGGTGCGCTGGTTCCCGAGATTGCCCCAGGCGCTGGCAGCCACCGCGCTCCAGTCCACGCCACTGTGCTCGTAAAAGCGCCGGTCCTCGCTCAACAGCAGGGCCTGCAGCAGGGCCGGCGACATCTGCTCCAGCGGCACCCAGGCCAGGCTGCGATGGGTCTTGTCCAGGCGCAGGGTCTGCAAGGGCTCGCCGCGCCGGTCGAGCAGGGTGAAATCGGAGACGCGGTGGGTTGCACGGACTTCGGCGAAGCTGGGCAGTGCATTGGCCGTAGCGCTGGCCGCGAGCAGCAAACCGACGCAAACCACTCCCCGCAGGCCCAGATGCAACGATAGCCAAGAGTAGGGGGTGGGGGGCGTAGCGAAGTAAAGGGGGAGGAGCGGGCGCAGCCCGATCCGGAGGACATGAGTGAAGCCCCCCACACCCTGCTCTTGGCGAAGAGCCCTCAGCTGGCGAAACATCGGGTGACGGAGCCGGCCGCCAGGGCGCACTGCTCCCGGTGGCTGCGGTCTGCCGCGCCGAGTTCCTGTCACGGCGCCACCTCCAACGCCGCATTCGGCAGCTCGCCAAAGCTGTCCGGTGCGTACATGGCCTCGGCCCGGGTGGGCGGGAGCTGGAAGCGGCCGGGATTGTTCAGGCGCAGGGTGTACTCGATCACATGCTTGCCGCGCGGCAGGTACTGGTAGTAGCCGCGCCAGGCCTCGAAGCCGCGCTCCTCATAGGCCAGCCAGGCGCTGCCCTCGCGCTGCTCATCGCGCGTGGCCAGGGCCGAGTCGCCGCCCAGGCCCGAACCCAGGATGGCGGCGCCGCCCGGCACGGGGTCCGACAGCACCACCCAGCTCATATCGCTCTGGGCCTCCAGCTCCAGGCGCACGCGCAGCACATCGCCGCGGCTCCAGCGGTCCTTGGCCTTGCGCTCCACGGCCTGGATGCTCTTGCTCAGGCGATAGCCCGAGACCAGGGGCGCCTTCAGCGGCAGGGCCGCCAGGCTCTGCACCGTGACCCAGGGCTTGCCCGCGCCCTGCTGCTCCAGGCTCAGGCTGCCCTGGGCCTGGGCGGGCCAGGGCAGGCGCAGCGCGCCGCCCTCGGGCTGGCGGGCCCAGTCCAGGGTCTGGGGCGATCGCCCATCCACGCTGGCCACGCTGCGGCCCGCGGGCTTGACCGCCTCGAAGCGCGCGGCGAACTTCTGCAGCGCCAGCACGCCCCAGAGATTGGCCGTGGTCGTGCCCCAGGCGCCCAGCTTCTGGCGGCCCAGCGCGCCGCTCACCAGGCGCGGCAGCTCCTCCTTCCAGCCCGGCAGGTCCAGCACGGCCAGGATCAGGCGCGAGGCATTGGCGTCAGGCCCGTCCATCAGCCACCACCAGGCGTCGCCCTCCTCGGTGCTGAACTTCAGCGTGCTGCCGGCATAGCTCAGGCGGCTGCGCAGCTGGGCCTCGGCCTCGGCGATGCGCTTCTCGCGCTCGGGCGCATCGCTCAGGCGGCGGTGGATCTGCAGCCAGTCGATCAAGGCCGCCGTGGGCCAGGTCGTGACCTTGCGCGCATCCACCGTGGCCAGCAGGCGGGCGCTGGCGCGGCCGTAGCGCGAGAGCGCCTCCAGCGCGGCCAGGCGCCGCACCTCGGTATCGGGCCGCGGCGACCAGAAGCGGCGCTGCAGCCGGCCTTCCACACAGGCGCTCAAGCCGCCCAGCATGGCCTCGCGCGCGGCCTCGGGCAGGGGCTGGCCGGCCTCATGCGCCACCGCCAGCAGATGGGCGGTGAGGCGGTCGCTGCCCTGGGGCGCCTGATCGGGGCGCGGCGGGAAGTAGCTGGCCAGCCCATCGCTGTCCAGATAGCTGGGCAGGCGGTTCATCAGGCTCTGCCACTGCGCCCGGTCGCCCAGGCCCAGGGCCTTGGCACTGAGCTGCTCCAGGCAGCTGTAGGGGTACTGCTCGAAGAAGCGCCGCAGCCCCGGCCGCGCGCCGGCGAGGCTGGGCTGCAGGCTCACGGCCAGGCCGCCGCGCTGCGGCAGGGCGTCGGCGGGCGCGGCCACCGGCAGGCTCAGGCGACCGTCCAGCTGACTGAGGCTGGCCTGCAGCACCCGCACCGGCACGGCCGGCTGCACCAGCTGCGTGACCTTCATGCGGTCGCGCGCCTTGGCGCCGCCCTGCTCTTGCACCTCGGCCTCCCAGACCAGGCTCAGGGCATTGGCGGGCACGCTCACCGTCCACTGCAGCTCGCGCGCGGCGCCGGGCGCCAGGGTCAGGTCGTGCGGCGGCAGGCTCAGGGGCTGGCGCTTGAGATCGGGCTCGCTCGCGCTGTCGGACCCGCCGCTCAGCTGGGCCGTGCCGGCCAGGCTGGCGCGCAGCTTCATCTCGCGCGTGGTGGTGTTGCGCAGGGTCAGCAGGGCCTGGAACTGATCGCCCTCGCGCACCAGGGGCGGCAGGCCGGAGAGCAGCTGCAGGTCCTGGCTCACGCGGATGGTGGTCTGGCCGGTGCCGAAGGCCTGCACGCCGGCATCGGCCACCGCCACCAGGCGGAAGCCTGTGAGCGAATCGTTCAGCGGCACCTCCACCCGCGCCTCGCCCTGGGCGTCCACGCGCACGCGCGGCTGCCAGGTCAGCAAGGTGTCGAAGAGCTCGCGCGTGCCGCCGCGCCCGCCACCGCCGCCCGCGGCCACCGCCTTGCGGCCATAGTGGCGCCGGCCAATGATCTCGCTTTGCGCGCTGGCCGTCTCCACGCCCCAGGGCCGGGGCTGCAGCATGGCGCCCAGCAGATTCCAGCTCCCGTTGCCGCGCAGGGCCAGCAGGCCCTCGTCCACGGCGGCGAAGGCGATCTCGGCGCCCGGCACGGGGCGGCCATCCTGGCTGACCTTGATCAGGGCCTGGGCCTTCTGGCGCACGCCGTACTGGGGCTTGTCGGGCGTGACCGAGACCTCCAGGCGGTGGCGCTGCAGGCCCACCTGCAGGGCGGCCACGCCCAGCTTGAAGGAGGGCTTGGCCAGATCCACCATGGCCGTGGGGGCCTGGTAGTCGCGGCCGGCGCGCCAGTCGGACCACCATTGGCGCGGCGCGCGCCAGCCCCAGGTGAATAAGCTGTAACAGGGCACATCGCGGATGCGCCCGCGCAGCACCAGGGCCGAGACATAGATATTGGGCGACCAGTCGCGCTCGATCTTGAGCGAGACCGTAGGGTCGTCGCCGCGCACCGTGAGCACGCGCGTGTCCATGATGCCCTCGCGCTCGATGCTCAGCAGCACCGTGGCCTCGCGGTAGGGCATGCGCAGCTGCAGGCGGGCGGTCTCGCCGGGCTCGTAGGCGCGTTTCTCGGGCAGCAGGTCGATGCGGTCGTCGTTGTCCTGCGCGAACCAGAGCTCGCCCTGGCGCGTGACCCAGACGCTGGTGGCCGACTCCACCGTGCGGCCCTCGGCGTCCTTGGCGCTGGCGATCAGCTCTACCTGGCCGGCGTTCTCCAGCCTGGCCTCGCAAGTCAGCAGCCCCTGGGCATCGCTGCTGCCGCTGCAGACCTCGCCCAGCTCCTTGAGCTCCACCCGGTTGTCATAGGCATAGAAGCCGCCCACCATACGCTTGCGCGTGGACAGGGTCTGGGCCAGGCGCGCACGCACCACCACCTTCTGGCCGGCAATGGGCTTGCCCTCCAGATTGAGGGCCACCACCTTGAAGCCCACCTGGCCGCGGCTGCTGGCCCAGGAGGCCGCCCGCAGGCCCAGGGCCAGGCGCGCCGGCCACAGGGGCAGCAGCACGGAACGGGTCTGGCGCTCGCCATTGGGGTCGTTGAAGCTGAACTCCGTCAGCAGCCCGCTGGGCTGTTGCAGCGCCGGCAGGCCCTTGAGCGTGAGCGTGGCCGCGCCCTGGCCATCGGTCGCCAGGGCCAGCTTGTCGGCCACCAGCTTGCCGCCGCTGGCGGGCGCGCTGCCTTCCTCGCCCTCCCCACCCATCTCGCCAGCGGCCTCGGCGGCCAGGCTGCGCGGGTCGCGCGGGGGCTGGAACTGGAAGTCCTCATAGCCGGCGAAGTTGAGCTCGCGCGGCCGCAGCAGGGCCGAGACCGAGAGCGGGGTCTGGGCCATGCCGCCACCCGAGAGGTAGTTGAGCTGGGCGCCGATCTTGAGCTCGCTGGGCGCCACCAGGGGGCCCTTGGGCGGGCTCAGCCGCGCCTCCACCAGGGGCACGCGGAACTCCTCCACCCGGAACTCGCCGCTGTCCCAGCGTCGCTGCTGCGCGCCCTGGCCGCGCTCCAGCACGATGCGGTAGCTGCCCAGCTTGGCCGCGGGCGGAATGGCCCATTGGCTCAGCGCCGTGCCCTGCGCATTCCAGTCCAGGGACTCGGCCAGGGTGATCTCCTGGCCGCTGCCCTCATGCAGCAGGCGCACCCGCTCGGGCCGGCCTCCTTCCTTGGCCAGGCGCAAGCCCTGGCCCGTCTCCTCGCGGACGAAATGCTTCAGGGACAGGGTCTCGCCCGCGCGCAGCAGGCTGCGGTCCAGCACGCTGTGG
>NZ_JBKCLH010000133.1:0-17287 GCF_046300915.1 Roseateles sp.
CATGCAGCGAGGCCCGGGGCCTCAGGGGCCGGGCGCCGGTGTGCCGGGCATGCCCGGCATGCCCAGCTTGGGCCCCATGGGGGAGCCGCGCTTGCGAGCTCCGCCGGATTCCGTCTGGCCCCTGTGGGGGCCTCTTGGCGCCTTGCGTGGCCCCAGTGGTGAGGCGCTGGTGGTATTCCTGGTTCTGCTCTTTCTGGGCGTGGCGGCGGGCGCTTATCCGGTGGTTCGGCGTCTGACCCGTCGCCTGGAGAATCTGCAGCGCGGCGTGGAGCAGTTTGGCGCTGGCGATCTCGGCTACCGTGTGCATGACGAGGGTCGGGACGAGGTCGCCAAGCTGGCCGCCAGTTTCAACCGTTCGGCCCAGCAGATCGAAACCTTGCTGCGCTCGCACCAAAGCCTGCTGGCCAATGCCAGCCATGAGTTGCGCTCCCCATTGGCGCGGCTCAAGATGGCTTTCTCCATGCTGGAGGAGGCCTCGGCCACTCAGCGTGAGCGACTGCAGCGCGAGATCAACACCAATATTGCCGAGCTTGACGCCCTGGTCGAGGAAGTGCTGCTGGCCAGCCGGCTGGAGGCGGGGGGACAGACGCCGGTGCTGGAGGCCGTGGACATGCTGGGCCTGGCCGTGGAAGAGGCCGCACGCAGCGGCGCCGGACTCGGCAGCGAGGTACGGCCCGCGCAATGCCGCTTGCTCGGTGAGGAGCGTCTGCTGCGTCGCGCCCTGCGCAATCTGCTGGAAAACGCGCGCCGCTACGGCGGCGGTGCCGAGGTCTTGCTGGAGCTGCGCCGTCATGGCGAGCAGCTGGAGCTGCGCGTGAATGACCGCGGCCCGGGCGTGCCGCCGGAGATGCGCGAGCGCATCTTCGAGCCCTTCTTTCGCCTGCCCGGCCATGCCGAGCAGGCCGGCGGCGTGGGCCTGGGCCTGTCCCTGGTCAAGCAGATCGCGGAACGTCACCAGGGCAGCGTGCGCTGCGAGGCGCGCGAGGGCGGGGGCAGCTGCTTTGTGCTGAGCCTGCCGAGCGCTGGCGGCCGCTGAGAGCCTCAAGCGGCGGCGCTGGCTTCGGCCCGCAAGGCCTTCTGAACCATCAGTTGCACGATCACCAGGCCTAGGGCGGCCAGTACCAGGCCGGCCGCCGCCGCGGCCCAGAAGCCGCGCGCACCAGCCAGGGCCGGCCAGGGCTGCTCAAAGGCCAGCCAGTAGCCGCCACCGATGCCCACGCCCCAGATGGCCAGGGCATAGACCAGCATGGGCGCCACGGTCACATGGTGGGCGCGCAACACCGAGGCCGAGATGGCCTGGGACGCATCCCCCAGATGGAAGATCCACACCCACAGCAGCAGGGGCGCGGCGGCGGCCAGGATGGCGGCGTCCGTGGTGTAGAGCGCCAGCACCGGCCCGCGCAGCAGGAAGATGGCGCCGCCCAGCAGCAGGGCGCAGCCCAGGGCGAACTCCAGGCCGTGCCAGCCCAGGCGCTCGGCCGCCCGTGGATCGCGCGCGCCGATGCGCTGGCCCACCAGGGCGCCGGTGGCAGTGCCCAGGGCCCTGGGCCGCCTGAACATCATGGCCACCAGATTGGCCGCCAGCTGATGACCCGCCACCGGCGTGGCACCCAGGCGCGAGATGAAGAGGGCCATGAAGGTGAAGCCCGTCACCTCGATCACGATGGCCCCGCCCATGGGCAGGCCCAGGCGCAGCAGCTGGCGGATCAGGGGCCAGCGCGGTGCATGCAGGCCGCCCTGCTGGATGCCGAAGGGGTGGTAGTGCGGATCGCGCCGCAGCAGTAGAAAGCCGGCCGTGAGCTGGCCCCAGACCACCAAGGCGGTGGACAGCGCGCCGCCCGGCGCGCCCATGCCCTGCCAGCCACCCAGGCTCTCGTGCCCATGGATCAGCAGGGCCGAGAGCGGCAGCTTGAGCAGCAGGCCGGCCAGCTGCAGGCCCATCACGGCCTTGGGCCGCGAGACCGCGGTATTGAAGCCGCGGTAGACGGTGAACAGCATGGCTGCCGGCAGGGCCAGGCCCAGCAGCTGCAGATGGTGGCGGATGATGGCCTCCACGGCCGGCTCCGGTTTGGCCAGGGCCAGCAGCGGATCGGGCCAGAGCAGGAGCAGCTCGCCCAGCAGGGTCAGGCCCAGGGCCAGCCAGACGGCCTGGTGCAGGCTCTCGCCCACACCGGTCAGATCGCGCGCGCCGAAGCGCTGGGCGGCAAAGGGGGAGATGGCCAGCACCACGCCCATCAGGCCTACGAAGATGCTGGTGTACATGGCATTGCCCACGGCCAGGGCCGCCAGGTCCAGTGCGCCATAGCGCGCTACCAGCACGGTGTCGATGGTGGAGTACATCAGCACCGCCAGCTGCCCGATGAAGACCGGCCAGGCCAGGGGCAGGATCTGGGCGTAGCTGTTCAGGCGTGCCGCGCCCAGCCAGCGCTTCATCGGGGCTCCGCGGGAGGAGACGGGTCGGGCCGCGTGCCGGCACCGATTTCCAGGGCCCGCTCGGCATAGCGGTTGAAGCGCCAGGCCGTGCCGTCCAGGGTGATGCGGCGCCAGGTCTGGCGCTTCTCGGCCGGGCTGAGCACGGGCCAGTTCTGCACCTCGTCAAAAGTGCGGCCACAGCCCTTGCAGAGCTCGTCGCCCTGGCTGGTGGAGCAGATGGCGATGCAGGGTGCGTCGGGCGTGCTGTCGTACCAGGCCAGCCAGGCGCCCTTGGCCCGCTCGGGCATGCCGTCTTCCTCGCACTCGCTCTCGCGGTAATAGACCATCAGCGCATAGACCTCGGCCAGGGCGCGCACCTCGGCGCAGGCGCTGATGCCGTCGGGCGAGGGGCGGCGCTCGCGCCACCAGTTGATGGCGCTTTCGATATCGGTGATGTGGATGCCGGCCATGAGGCTCTTCCTCAGTAGGCCAGGCCCATGGCCGCGCGCACCTCGCGCAGGGTCTTGCGCGCCACGGCGCGGGCGCGCTCGGTGCCCACCTCCACGATCCAGTGCACCTGCTTGGGATTGGCCAGGTACTGGTCGGCGCGCTCGCGCCACTGGGCCTGCTGGCGCTGCACGCTCTCGATCAGGGGCTGCTTGCAGTCCAGGCAGCCGATGCCGGCGGCGCGGCAGCCCTGGGCGGCCCAGTCCAAGGTGGCCTCATCACTGTAGAGCTCGTGCAGGGGCCAGACCGGGCAGCGCTGGGGCTCGCCGGGGTCGCCGCGGCGGGCGCGCTGCGGATCGGTGGGCATGGTGCGGATCTTCTCGGCCGTGCTCTCGGGCGACTCGCGCATGGCGATGGCATTGCCATGGCTCTTGCTCATCTTGCGCCCGTCCAGGCCGGCGATGCGCGCGGTGTCGGTGAGCAGGGTCTGGGGTTCGGGTAGCAAGGCCTGACCCTGGCCATAGAGGTGGTTGAAGCGGCGTGCCACCTCGCGTGTGACCTCCACATGGGCGGCCTGGTCTTCGCCCACGGGCACGGCGCTGGCCTTGTAGATCAGGATGTCGGCGGCCTGCAGCAGGGGATAGCCCAGCAGGCCGAAGCTCGCACTCTCGGGCGATTTCTCGGCCAGGTCCTTGAAGCTGGGAATGCGCTCCAGCCAGGACAGGGGCGTGCTCATGGCCAGCAGGGTGAAGAGCTCCGCATGCTCAGGCATGCGGCTCTGGATGAAGAGGGTGGTGCGCTCGGGGTCGATGCCGGCGGCCAGCCAGTCGATCACCATATCGTAGACATGGCGCTCCAGCTGGGCCCGGTCCTGGGGGCGGGCGGTGGTGAGCGCGTGCCAGTCGGCCACGAAGTAGAAGCAGTCGTGCTGCTCCTGCAGGCGCACCCAGTTCTTGAGGGCGCCGTGGTAATGGCCAAGGTGCAGGGCGCCGGTGGGGCGCATGCCGGAGAGCACGCGGGGCAGGGGGGTGGGAGCGGTGGTCATGGGAGTCGGGATTGTAGGCAGGCCCTACACTGCCGCCCCATGAAGAACATCGTGATCCTGATCTCCGGGCGGGGGTCGAATATGGAAGCCATCGTCCAGGCCTGCGCTGCCGAGGGCTGGCCCGCGCGCATTGCCGCCGTGATCAGCAACCGTCCGGACGCGGCGGGCCTGGCCTTCGCGGCCGCCCATGGCATTGCCACCGCCGTGGTGGACCACAAGGCCTTCGGCCCCGGGGATGCCGGCCGCGCGGCTTTTGATGCCGAACTGCAGCGGGTGATCGACGGCTTCGCCCCCGATCTGGTGGTGCTGGCCGGCTTTATGCGCATCCTCACGCCTGGTTTTACCGGCCACTACGCGGGCCGCATGCTCAATATCCATCCTTCGCTGCTACCGGCTTTCACCGGCCTGCACACGCACCGCCGTGCGCTGGAGATGGGCTGCCGATTTGCAGGCGCCACGGTGCATTTCGTGACCGCCGAGCTGGACCATGGCGCCATCGTGGCCCAGGCCGTGGCACCAGTGCTGCCGGGCGATGACGAGGCTGCAGTTTCGGCCCGCGTGCTCAAGCTGGAGCACCGCATGTACCCCGCGGCCGTGCGCTGGTTCGTGCAGGATCAGCTGCGCATTGAGGGCCTGCAGGTGCGCCAGCTGGCCGGCGAGGCCCAACACTTCAGCTGAGGCCTCAGCCTCAGCAGTCGGGCATCAGCTTGAAGCGCGGCTCGCCCGAGGGCAGGGCGCCGAAGAACATGGCATGTGGCCGCACCCACAGGCCCTGCTCGCCATAGAGCGCGCGGTAGAGCACCAGGGGCTCCAGCGTCTCGCTGTGGCGCACCACGCCCAGCACCTCGTAGTTCCCACCCTTGTAATGGCGGTAGCGTCCCAGCGGGGTTTCGGGCAGGGTTTGAAGGTCGCTGTCGTCCATGGGATGCGGGGCTGGGATAATCGGGCCATGCATCCTAATGCCCTTCTTGATCTGAGCACCGAGCTGCTGCGCGCGGTGCTCAAGCTGGACGCGCCGGCCGACGGCGTTGTCTCCGCCTTCTTCCGCAAGCACAAGGCCCTGGGCCAGCGCGAGCGCCACACTCTGGCCGAAACCGTCTACACCGTGCTGCGCCAGCGCCCGGTGCTGCAGCATCTGGCCCAGTCTGGCAGCGGCCCCACGGAGCGCCGCCTGGCCATCCTGGCCTGGCAGGGCAGTGCTTCCTTCCTGCGCGGCGCCCTTTCGCCCAAGGAACTGGAGTGGCTGGACCAGGTCGCCCAGATCGACCGCGAGACCCTCGCGCCCAAGCTGCGCCACAACCTGCCGGAATGGCTGGCCGAGCCCCTGATGGCCCGGCTGGGCGAGGCCGAGTTCTGGGCCCTGGCGGCGAGCATGAACGAGGGCGCGCCCCTGGACCTGCGCGCCAATGTGCTCAAGGCCAAGCGTGAGGAGGTGCAGCAGGCGCTCAAGCAGGCCGGCATCGCGGCCGAGCCCACGCCCTTCTCGCCCATCGGCCTGCGCGTGGAGGGCAAGCCGGCCCTGGCCAAGCTGGAGGTCTTCAGCAGCGGTGCGGTGGAGGTGCAGGACGAGGGCAGCCAGCTGCTGGCCCTGATGCTTGCACCCAAGCGTGGCGAGATGGTGGTGGATTTCTGCGCGGGTGCCGGCGGCAAGACCCTGGCCCTGGGGGCGGCGATGCGCAATACCGGCCGGCTCTATGCCTTCGATGTCTCGGGGCACCGCCTGGACAACCTCAAGCCGCGCCTGGCACGCAGCGGTCTGTCCAATGTGCATCCGGCCCAGATCGCGCATGAGCGCGACGAGCGGGTCAAGCGCCTGACGGGCAAGATCGACCGGGTGCTGGTGGATGCGCCCTGTTCGGGCCTGGGCACCCTGCGCCGCAATCCCGACCTCAAGTGGCGCCAGTCGCCGCAGGCGGTGCAGGAGCTTCAGGAGAAGCAGCGCGCCATCCTGGACAGCGCCGCTCGCCTGCTCAAGCCGGGCGGGCGCCTGGTGTATGCCACCTGCAGCCTGCTGGAGGCGGAGAATGAGGCCATCGCCGAGGCCTTTGGCGCCGCCCACCCCGATTTCATCAAGCTGGATGCGGCCGAGGTGCTGCAGAAGGCCCAGGTCGAGCGTGCCGGCGAGCTGGTGGAGGGCGGCTGTCTGCGGCTGTGGCCGCACCGTCACCGCACCGATGGTTTCTTCGCTGCGGTCTGGGAGCGCAAGGCCTGAGTCCGTGCTGAGCGAACGCCCGGTTTTCTTGCGGATTTCATCGTTTTCTGAACTTTTGGCGACAGTAGCTTGATGTCGGGCAGATAAAGCAGGCACCGTCAACAATTAATGTACGGTTGTCTAGTTATCACCCCTACAATCACAACTGTCTCCATGTTGTGCGCCCGCAATGGCGCTGGGTAAGGAACGAATGGATCTCTTGACGACCGTACACGATGGTCTGGTGAACTGGCTGGGCTCGGGTCTGCTGGATGCCAGCATCTGGCAGATCGTGGTCTATGCCCTGGTGATGACCCATATCACCATCGCGGCTGTGACCATCTTTTTGCACCGTGCCCAGGCGCACCGCGCTCTGGATCTCGGGCCGATTCCCTCGCACTTCTTCCGCTTCTGGCTGTGGATGACCACGGGCATGGTCACCAAGGAGTGGGTGGCGATCCACCGTAAGCACCACGCCAAGTGTGAGACCGAGGAAGACCCGCACAGCCCCCAGACGCGCGGCCTGGGCAAGGTCATGAAGGAAGGTGCCGAGCTTTACCGCGCCGAAGCCAAGAACGCCGAGACCCTGGCGAAGTACAGCCATGGTGTGCCCAATGACTGGATCGAGCGCCATCTGTACAGCCGTTTCAGCTGGCAGGGTGTGGCCTTGATGTTGATCATCAATCTGGCCCTGTTCGGCGCTCTGGGCGCGACCATCTGGGCCTTGCAGATGGTCTGGATCCCTTTCTGGGCGGCCGGCGTGGTGAACGGTGTGGGCCACTTCTGGGGCTACCGCAATTTCGAAGCCCAGGACGCCTCGACCAATATCTCGCCCTGGGGCATCATCATTGGCGGCGAGGAGCTGCACAACAACCACCACACCTACCCGACCTCGGCAAAGTTCTCGGTCAAGCCCTTCGAGTTCGACATCGGCTGGGGCTATATCCGCGCCTTCGAGATGCTGGGCTGGGCCAAGGTGCGCAAGACCGCACCCAAGCTGCGCCAAGGCGACATCAAGCCGGCGGACAAGGACACTCTGGAGGCCATCATCGCCAATCGCTATGAGGTCATGGCGCATTACGCCCGCGACCTGCGCCAGGCTTGTTCGGCCGAGCTCGCCCGTCTGAAAGCGCAGGGCGAGCAGCACAGCGCCAGGTGGGCGCAATTCAAGCTGGCCAAACGCTGGCTGCATCGTGATGCTGATCGCATCCCGGCCGAGCTGCAGGCTCAGATCAACGGTGCCCGAGCCGCCAGCCCGGTGCTGGACAAATTGGTGACCATGCGCGAGGAGTTGCGTCAGCTCTGGACCCGCACCAATGTCTCGGCCGAGCAGCTGGTGAGTGATTTGCAAGCCTGGTGCCAGAAGGCGGAGGAGAGTGGCATTGCCGAGTTGCGTGAATTCTCTATGCGCCTGAGGATGGCCAGGGCCTGAGTCCGCACTTTGCTCCACGGTAAAGGTGTCGCTTCGGCGGCACCTTTTTGCTTGTGCATTCCTATACTGGCCCCATCTGAAAGGGTGTTGGTAACAGAAGAAGGAGTTGGCACGATGAAGCGAGTTGCTGCATCCCCTGTCCCGAGACCGTCCCTGAGTCTGTTTGTCTCGGGTCTGCTGCTTGCCGTGGGCTTTGCTGGCATGACCGTGGCTCATGCCGCGGAACTTGAGCTGCGTTTCACGCAGCCAGAGCGTTTCGTGGATGCCGGTGACGGGCCCTTGGAGCGTGAGCGCAATCTGGCCGAGCTGGAGTCTTATATGCGCGGCCAGGCCGCTCAGCGACTGCCCGCATCACAGAAATTGTCTGTTGAGGTCCTGGACCTGAACCTTGCTGGTGATGTCAGGCCCGTGGGTCGCTCCATGGATCGCCTGCGGGTGCTCAGTCAGGTGGATTGGCCCAGCATGGAGTTGCGCTTTGTGTTGAGCGAGGGGGGTAAGACCCTTCGTGAAGGGAAGCAGCGCCTGGTGGACATGAACTTCCTGGGCCGGGGCAGTGCCATTGAGCATGGCGGTACTGAGCCGCTGCGCTACGAAAAGCGCATGCTGGATGACTGGTTTGAGAAGGAATTCGCTCCCTTGAAGCGCTGAGGTGCCGTGCGCTGTGGCACGGACATAAAAAAACCGCCAGCATGCTGGCGGTTTTTTTTAGGCGCAGGCCGAATTACTTCAGCTTCACTTCCTTGAACAGGACGTGCTTGCGGGCCTTGGGGTCGAACTTCATGAATTCCAGCTTTTGGGGCGTGGTCTTCTTGTTCTTGTTCGTGGTGTAGAAGAAGCCGGTGCCAGCGGTGGATTCCAGCTTGATCTTCTCGCGTCCGCCTTTGGATGCCATGGTGGTGTTCCTTTGTTAAGAGTGGACGGGAAGGATTACAGCTCGCCCTTGGCGCGCAGATCGGCGACGACTTGGTCGATGCCGACCTTGTCGATCAAACGCAGAGCGGCATTGCTGATGCGCAGGCGGATCCAGCGGTTTTCGCTTTCCAGCCAGAAGCGGCGGTACTGCAGGTTGGGCAGGAAACGACGCTTGGTTTTGTTGTTGGCGTGGGAAACATTGTTGCCCACCATGGGCTTCTTGCCCGTGACTTGACAGACGCGTGCCATGACGCTTCTCCGGTTTGATGCTTTCTATCCATCCAGCCCTGGCGCCACTCTCACCCGAGGTGAGGGCGGCACAAGGCCACATGACCGCTCTATGCCTGCTAAACCTTGAGGCCAAGCGCCGAAAGAATTCGGCCGCTCTGCGTCTTGGGGCGGTCCATCAAGCAGGCAAGCCGGCGAGTATAGCCGACAAGGGCTAGTCTGCCAAGCCGGCTTGGCTGATCAAGCCTGTTCCTGCTCCAGGAAGCGCTGAGCATCGAGTGCGGCCATGCAGCCGGTGCCGGCGCTGGTGATGGCTTGACGGTAGACATGGTCCTGCACATCGCCGGCGGCGAAGATGCCGGGCACGCTGGTCATGGTGGCAAAGCCGTTCAGGCCGCTCTTGGTGATGATGTAGCCGTCCTTCATCTCCAGCTGGCCCTTGAAGATGTCGGTATTGGGCTGGTGGCCGATGGCGATGAAGCAGCCCTGCAGCTTGATGTCCTGGGTGCTGCCGTCGCTCGTGCTCTTGATGCGCACGCCGGTCACACCGCTCTGGTCGCCCAGCACCTCGTCCAGGGTCTGGAAGGTGTGCAGCACCATCTTGCCGGCCTTGACCTTCTCCATCATCTTGTCCACCAGGATGGGCTCGGCGCGGAACTTGTCGCGGCGGTGGATGACATGCACCTTGCTGGCGATGTTGGAGAGATAAAGCGCTTCCTCGACGGCGGTGTTGCCGCCTCCGACCACGCAGACCTCCTGGTCCCGGTAGAAGAAGCCATCGCAGGTGGCGCAACCACTGACCCCGCGGCCCATGAAGGCCTGCTCAGACTCCAGGCCCAGGTACTTGGCGGAGGCCCCGGTGGCAATGATCAGGGCGTCGCAGGTGTAGCTGCCGCTGTCGCCCTTGAGCGTGAAGGGGCGCTTGGAGAAGTCGACCTCGTTGATATGGTTGTAGACGATCTGGGTGTTGAAGCGCTCGGCATGCTGTTGGAAGCGCTGCATCAGCTCCGGGCCTTGCACGCCCATCACGTCTGCCGGCCAGTTGTCCACCTCGGTGGTGGTCATCAGCTGGCCGCCTTGGGCCATGCCGGTGATCAGGGTAGGTTTGAGGTTGGCACGGGCCGCATAGATGGCGGCCGTGAAGCCGGCCGGGCCGGAGCCCAGGATCAGCAGGGAGTGGTGTTGGGTGCTTTGGCTCATGGGGACTATCTGAGGTTGGGAGACTCCGGCTGCAAGGGGCTTGCTGTTGTTTCTACGGCCTAGACCCTATGGAGTCGTGTGAACGAGTTGGCACAATAGGCTGGATTCTAGGCAGGCCGCCTCACGGGCGCCTGACGACCGGGAAACAAGCACAAGTCGAACACTGCCAATCCGAGGAGTTCTTACATGGCCATGCTGTCCAATCTGGACCTGATCCGCAGGGTGCCTTTGTTTTCCCTGCTCACGACCGATCAGGCACAGTCCGTCGCGGACAGTGTGGTCAAGCGCCGCTTCAAGCGCGGGGAGCTGATCGTCGAGCAGGGCACCAAGTCCAACGCCCTGTTCATCCTGCTCAACGGACGTGCACGCGTGCTCACGGCCGACAACCGTGGGCGTGAGGTGATCCTGGCTGTGCTGCAGCCGGGCGACTATGTGGGCGAGATGAGCCTGATCGACAACGAACCGCATTCGGCCACCGTTCGTGCCGAAGTGCAGACCGATATGTTGGTGCTGGGCCGCCAGGAATTTGCCCGTTGCCTGCCGGAGAGCAGCAGCATGGCCTACGGCATTCTGCGCGGCTTGGTGGCCCGCCTGCGCAATGCCGACCGCCAGATCGAGTCTCTGGCGCTGCTGGATGTCTACGGTCGCGTGGCGCGCACCCTGCTGGATATGGCCGAGGATGAAAAAGGCCTCAAGATCATCCGTGGCAAGGTCTCGCGCCAGGACATGGCCAAGGTCGTGGGCGCCTCGCGCGAGATGGTCAGCCGGGTCATGAAGGACCTGGAAGACAAGGGCGTGATCGAGACCCTGGAGAACGGCTCGGTCGTGATCAAGGAGCGCCTGCCGCACGACTGAGTGGCGCCCCGGTGCGAGGTGTTGCGACGGGCTGATGCGTTTCGCGAGTGCCCTGCGCCTCAAAGCCAGTTCCCTTCGGTCACAATGCGGGCATGAGTTTTCCCCTGGGATCCCTGACTGGCAGCGAGGCGCCGGACGCGCCCGCGAACCCCGCCGCTGGCAAGACTTATCAGCGCAGTGCCAAGAAAAAGCCCGCGGCGGCTGCCCAGCCGCGCAAGCCCATATCGCCCCTGTGGCTGGTGGCTGCGGCCCTGCTGTGGGGCCTGGTCTTGCTGGCCCTCTTGAGCCACGACAAGGGTGACGCGGCCTTCAGCATGTCCGGCGGACGAGAGCTGCCCCACAACTGGGTGGGCGCGCTCGGTGCGTGGATTGCCGATCTGCTGTTCTTTGCCTTCGGTTTCTCGGCGTGGTGGCTGATGCTGGTGAGCCTGCGCGCGTGGCTGGGAGCCCTGGCCCGCAGCTTGCGCGCCGACCCGGCGCCGGAGCGCAACTGGCGCGAGCGTGTGCTGTTCTGGGGGGGGCTGCTGCTGCTCATGAGTGCCAGCTGTGCGCTGGAGTGGTCGCGGCTGTACAGCTGGGAAATCCGTCTGCCCGGCCATGCCGGCGGTGTGCTGGGCTACACCCTGGGTCCCTGGGGCATGAAGGCCCTGGGCTTTGCCGGCTCCGGCGTGATCTGGATCGTGGCTCTGGTGCTGGGCATGGCCCTGGCGCTGCGCTTTTCCTGGCTCAATATGGCCGAGGCCCTGGGGGCGCGCCTGGAGCAGCTGCGCGAGCGCAGCCAGGAGCGTCGCGAGATCCGCGAGGATGAAAAAGTGGGCAAGCGCGCCAAGCGCGAGCGCGAGAAGGTGGTGGAGGAAGAGCGCCATGTGGTGGAGGAGCACATCCCCATCGTGATCGAGCCGCCGGTGGTGGAGGTGCCCAAGTCCACCCGCGTGGCCAAGGAGCGTCAGACCCCGCTGTTCACCGAGCTGGCCGACACCAAGCTGCCCCAGGTGGACCTGCTGGACGCCGCGCCGGTGCGCGTGGAGACGGTGACGCCCGAGTCGCTGGAGATGACCAGCCGCATGATCGAGAAGAAGTTGAAGGACTTCGGCGTCGAGGTGCGGGTGGTGGCGGCCTCGCCCGGCCCCGTGATCACGCGCTACGAGATCGAGCCCGCCACGGGCGTGAAGGGCTCGCAGATCGTGGGTCTGGCCAAGGACCTGGCGCGCTCGCTGAGCCTCACCTCCATCCGCGTGGTCGAGACCATTCCGGGCAAGAACTATATGGCGCTGGAGCTGCCCAATGCGCGGCGCCAGACCATACGCCTGTCCGAGATCCTGGGCTCCCAGGTCTATGCCGATGCGTCGTCCATGCTCACCATGGGCCTGGGCAAGGACATCATCGGTGCGCCCGTGGTGGCCGATCTGGCCAAGATGCCGCACTGCCTGGTGGCCGGCACCACCGGCTCGGGCAAGTCGGTGGGGATCAACGCCATGATCCTCTCCCTGCTCTACAAGGCCGAGGCGCGCGATGTGCGCCTGATCATGATCGACCCCAAGATGCTGGAAATGAGCGTCTACGAGGGCATCCCGCACCTGCTGTGCCCGGTGGTCACGGACATGAAGCAGGCCGGCAACGCGCTGAACTGGTGCGTGGGCGAGATGGAGCGGCGCTACAAGCTCATGTCCAAGCTGGGCGTGCGCAATCTGGCCGGCTACAACAAGAAGATCGACGAGGCTGCCGAGCGCGAGGAGAAGATCCCCAACCCCTTCAGCCTCACGCCCGAGGAGCCCGAGCCCCTGGAGCGCCTGCCGCATATCGTGGTGGTGATCGACGAGCTGGCCGACCTGATGATGGTGGTGGGCAAGAAGATTGAGGAACTGATCGCGCGCCTGGCCCAGAAGGCGCGTGCCGCCGGCATCCACCTGATTCTGGCCACGCAGCGCCCCTCGGTGGACGTGATCACCGGCCTGATCAAGGCCAATATCCCCACCCGCATCGCCTTCTCGGTGGGCTCCAAGATCGACAGCCGCACCATCCTCGATCAGATGGGCGCCGAGGCCCTGCTGGGCATGGGTGACATGCTCTATATGGCCAGCGGCACCGGCCTGCCGGTGCGCGTGCATGGCGCCTTTGTCAGCGATGACGAGGTGCACCGCGTGGTCGAGTACCTCAAGGAGCAGGGCGGCGAGCCCAACTACATCGAGGGCATCCTCGAGGGCGGTGTGCTGGAAGGCGAGGGCGGCGGCAGCGACGGCCTGCCGGGCCTGGTGGCTGGCGGGGACGGCGAGTCCGATCCCATGTACGACCAGGCCGTGGCCGTGGTGCTGCAGCACCGCCGTGCCTCGATCTCGCTGGTGCAGCGCCATCTGCGCATCGGCTACAACCGCGCCGCCCGCCTGCTGGAGCAGATGGAGAAATCCGGTCTGGTGGGCGCCATGAATACCAACGGCAGTCGCGACCTGGTCGTGCCCAAACGTGATGAAGCTTAAGTCCCTCGCCCACCTCCTTGCCACCGGCGCCCTGGTCCTGAGCGGCCTGGCCCGGGCCGATGCCGTGCAGACGCTCAAGGACTTCGGTCGCGAGGTGAAAAGCGGCAAGGCCGAATTCACCCAGACCGTGAGCTCCCCCGACGGTCAGCGCAAGAAGAGCTCTTCCGGTAGCTTCGAGTTCCAGCGCCCCAACCAGTTCCGCTTCGCCTACACCAAGCCCTTCGAGCAGCTCATCGTTGGCGATGGCCAGAAGGTCTGGATCTACGACCCCGACCTCAAGCAGGCCAGTGCGCGCCGCATGAGCGCGGCCCTGGGCGCCACGCCGGCGGCCCTGCTGGCGGGGGCCAATCTCGAGAAGGACTTCGAGCTCAAGGCCCTGCCCGCGGCCCAGGGGCTGGAATGGGTGCAGGCCCAGCCGCGCCAGGCCGATGCCGGGCTGCAAAGCCTCAAGGTCGGCTTCAAGGGCCGGGAACTGGCCGCCATTGAGGTGGTGGATGGCTTCGGCCAGCGTTCCCTGCTGCAGTTCAGCGCGGTGCAGACCAACGCGCCCGTGGCGGCAGAGCGCTTTCGCTTCGTGCTGCCGCCGGGCGCGGATCTGATCGAGCAATGAGTGCTGCGCAGGAGGCGCTCTAGGCATGCTGCATGACGTCAGTCTGATCTCCACCGTGGCGGCAGGCTTTGGCCTGGCCCTCATCCTGGGCTACGGGGCTCATCGACTGCGCATGCCGCCCCTGGTGGGCTATCTTGTTGCCGGCATTGCCATCGGTCCGGCCACGCCGGGATTCGTGGCCGATATGGACCTGGCGGCGCAACTCGCCGAGCTGGGCGTGATGCTGCTGATGTTCGGCGTCGGCCTGCACTTCTCGATGAAGGACCTGCTGGCCGTCAAGCGGATTGCCGTGCCGGGCGCCGTGGTGCAGATTGCCGTGGCCACGCTGCTGGGTTATGGCCTGGCCCGCTGGTGGGGCTGGGGCAGTGGCGGCGCCTTGGTATTTGGTCTGTCGCTGTCGGTGGCGAGTACCGTGGTGCTGCTGCGCGCGCTGGAGGCGCGTGCGCAGTTGCAGACGGCCAATGGCAGTATTGCCGTGGGCTGGCTGGTGGTCGAGGACCTCGTGATGGTCCTGGTGCTGGTGCTCTTGCCGCCCCTGTCGGGCTTGCTGGACCCCAGCAGTGCGCAGACCTCATCGGCCGGCCCGGCCCAGGGCAGCGGCCTGCTGCACACCGTGGGACTGACCCTGGCCAAGGTGGCGGCCTTCATCCGGCTGCTGCTGGTGGTGGGGCGGCGCTTGTTTCCGCGCCTGCTCTGGGCCGTGGCCGGCACCGGTTCGCGCGAGCTCTTCACCCTGTGCGTGGTGGCCGTGGCGGTGGGGGTGGCCTTCGGGGCGGCGGCCTTGTTCGATGTGTCCTTTGCCCTGGGTGCCTTCTTCGCCGGCATGATGATGCGCGAGTCGCCCTACGCCCACCGTGCGGCCGATGAATCGCTGCCGCTGCGCGATGCCTTTGCCGTGCTCTTCTTCGTCTCGGTGGGCATGCTGTTTGATCCCAAGGTGCTGCTGGAGGAACCGCTGCGTGTGCTCGCGGTGGTCGCCATCATCACGGTCGGCAAGACACTGGCCGCCATGGGCCTGGTGCTGCTTCTGCGCTATCCGCTCAACACCGCCCTGGTCGTGGGCGTGAGCCTGGCCCAGATCGGGGAGTTCTCCTTCATCCTGGCGGGGCTGGGCCTGTCCCTGGGTTTGTTGCCTGCCGAGGGCCAGAGCCTGATCCTGGCAGGGGCGCTGATTTCCATCGCGCTCAACAGCCTGCTCTTCGCGGCTGTGGAGCCGGGCAAGGCCTGGATATTGCGCAAGTCCGCCTGGGCCCGTCGCATGGAAATGCGTGCAGACCCCCTGGCCGAGCTGCCCGCCCACACCGACGAGTCCAAGCTCAGCGGACAGCTGGTCTTGGTGGGCTATGGCCGCGTGGGGCGCAGCCTGCATGCGCGCCTGCTGGCCCAGGGGCGGCATCTGGTGGTGGCCGAGCAGGACCGTGTGCTGGTGGAGTCGCTGCGCCAGTCGGGGCAGGCCGCGGTGGCGGGCGATGCCAGCGATCCGGCCGTGCTGATACAGGCTCATATCGCGAGAGCCGCCCTGTTGTTGATCACGGCGGGCGACAGCCTGCAAGCCCGCCAGATGGTGGAGACAGCACGGCAGCTCAACCCGGAGTTGCGGGTGCTGCTATGCGCTCGCAGCGAAGAGGAGGCGGCCTTGCTGCGAGAGGCGGGTCTGGGTGAGGTATTCCTGGCCGAGCACAGCCTGGCCGCGTCTCTGGCCCAGCGGGTGGGTGAGCTGATGCCGGGCAAGCAGGCCGCGTCCGCTTGAGACAATCGGTCCATGTCCCGCGTCGATTCCGAACCGCTGTTTCCCGATCTGGAACCCCTGTCCCCCATGTCCGGCAGTGCTGCCGGACCGGCGTCTGGAGGGCGAGTGCCCCTGGCCGAGACCTTGCGGCCACGGACCCTGAACGAGGTCATTGGCCAGGCTCATCTGCTGGGAGAAGGCAAGCCCCTGGCCCTTGCATTTCGATCGGGCAAGCCCCATTCCATGATCTTCTGGGGGCCGCCGGGCGTGGGCAAGACCACGCTGGCGCGGCTCACGGCCACGGCATTTGACTGCGAGTTCATTGCGCTCTCGGCCGTGTTTTCCGGTGTCAAGGACATACGCGCGGCCATGGAGCAGGCCCAGGCCTATCTGGCGCGTGGCCAGCGCACCATCCTCTTCGTGGACGAGATCCACCGCTTCAACAAGGCCCAGCAGGATGCGCTGTTGCCCCATGTGGAGTCGGGGCTCTTCACCTTCATCGGCGCCACCACCGAAAACCCCTCCTTTGAGGTCAATTCGGCCCTGCTCTCGCGCGCCCAGGTCTATGTGCTCAAGTCGCTGGACGAGGACGAGCTGCGTCAGTTGCTGGCGCGCGCCCGCGACAAGGCCCTGGCCCATCTGAGCTTCGAAGCCAAGGCTATCGACACCCTGGTCGGCTATGCCGACGGCGATGCCCGCCGCTTTCTGAACCTGCTGGAGCAGTGCGATATCGCCGCCGGCGCGGCCGGCATCAGCACCATCGACGCCGACTTCGTCAGCAATGCCCTCAGCCTGAATGCCAGGCGCTTCGACAAGGGCGGCGACAACTTCTACGACCAGATCTCGGCCCTGCACAAGTCCGTGCGCGGCTCCAGCCCCGACGGCGCGCTTTACTGGCTCAGCCGCATGCTGGACGGCGGCGCGGACCCGCGCTACCTCGCTCGTCGCATCGTGCGCATGGCCTGGGAGGACATCGGCCTGGCGGACCCGCGCGCCATGCAGATTGCCAACGACGCGGCGCTCACCTTCGAGCGTCTGGGCAGCCCCGAGGGTGAGCTGGCCCTGGGCCAGGCCGTCATCTACCTGGCCGTGGCGCCCAAGAGCAATGCGGGCTACAAGGCCTACAACGCCGCGCGCGCCTTCGTGAAGCAGGACGGCAGCCGCGAGGTGCCCGTGCACCTGCGCAATGCGCCGACCCGGCTGATGAAGGAGCTGGGCTATGGCCATGAGTATCGCTATGCCCATGACGAGCCACATGCTTACGCGGCGGGTGAGCGCTATCTGCCCGACGATATGCCCGAGCCCGGCTGGTACCAACCCGTGCCGCGTGGCCTGGAGCTCAAGATCGCCGACAAGCTGGCTTTTCTGCGGGGGCTGGACGCTCAGTCCGGCGCCGGTAGCTCAGAGGGCGACTCGGATTGAGGCTTCAGCACCAGCGGGTAAGCCCCAGAAATCGCCCGCATCCCCCCCTCTAGAATCCGTGCAGCCGGCAGGCATCCTGGGTTTGGGCCCGCCCCTTGTGGTGGCGGGCCTTTTTGCCTTGAGGCCCTGCTGTTCAGAGAAGTCACGCCGGGCCCTCGGGCCATGGCGTAGCGAGTGGAGACAGCGGCAATGGAAATCTTTTTCCAGCAAATCATCAACGGGCTGGTGCTGGGAAGCATGTATGCCTTGGTGGCCTTGGGGTACACGATGGTGTACGGGATCATCAACCTGATCAATTTCGCGCACGGCGAGATCTTGATGGTGGGGGCG